>NZ_JBJGZJ010000001.1:0-464079 GCF_054050435.1 Geodermatophilus sp. SYSU D01036
CCCCCCCCCCCCCCCCCCCCCCCCCCCCCCCCCCCCCCCCCCCCCCCCCCCCCCCCCCCCCCCCCCCCCCCCCCCGCCCCCCCCCCCCCCCCCCCCCCCCCCCCCCCCCCCGCCCCCCCCCCCCCCCCCCCCCCCCCCCCCCCCCCCCGCTGCGTGACAGCGGATGTGAGCTGTACCACGCTGACGAGGCCCTGTTCCGGACGGAAGGACACGCATGACCGCCACGCACCCTGCGCCCACCGACGCCGCGCAGGAGCCCGCCGCCAGCTGGCCGCCGGGTCTGCCCCGCTCGCTGGAGTACCCGCTGGTGCCGGTCGGGTCGATCCTGCGCGCGGCGGTGCGCCGCTGGGGCACGCGGACGGCGTTCGTCGACCACGACGTCGAGCTGACCTTCGAGGAGCTCGGCGCGCGGGCCGCCGCGGTCGCCAACTGGCTGGCCGACCACGGCGTGGGCCGCGGCGACGTCGTCGCGGTGCACATCCCGAACTGCCGCCAGTACCCGGCCGTCTACTACGGCGTGGTGATGGCCGGCGCCGTCTTCTCCCCCACCAACCCGCTGCTGCCCGCCGCCGACCTCGCCGCCCAGCTCACCGACGCCGGCGCCAAGGTCCTGGTCACCTGGGACCAGGTGCTGCCCTTCGTCCGCGGCGCGCTCGAGGCCACGCCGGTGCAGACCGTCGTCGTCACCGGGGAGGCGCACACCCTCGACTTCGCCGCCCGGCTCGAGGGCCTGCAGGCCACCGACGTCGACCTGGCCGACCTGCTGGCCGCCGACCCCACCGACCGGCACCTCGACGCCGGGCTCGACCCGGCCGCCGACCTCGCGCACCTGGCCTACACCGGCGGCACGACCGGGGTGAGCAAGGGCGTGGAGCTGCCGCACCGCAACGTGGTCACCAACGTGCTGCAGTCCTCGTGCTGGACCTCGGGCTCGCTGCCCGAGCTCGACGAGGCCGGGGACGTCACGATCCGCCAGGTGCTCGGCGAGGACGAGTGCCCGACCCGGCTCGGCGAGGCCGTGCTGATCAACCTGACGCCGTGGTTCCACGCCATGGGCGCCATCGGCTACCTCAACGGCATGGTCATGGGCGGCACCACCACCGTGATCCACATGCGCTTCGACCCGGTCAAGTACGTCGAGGACGCGCAGCGGTACCGGGTGACCAGCATCGGCGGCGCCCCGCCGGTGTTCGTGGCGCTGCTGCAGGTGCCAAGCTTCGCCGAGCAGGACTGGTCGCACGTCCGGGGCGTGTCCAGCGGCGCCGCGCCGCTGCCGGTGTCGCTGATCGAGCGGCTGCAGGCGCTGCTGCCCAACGCGGTCATCGGCGAGGGCTACGGGCTGACCGAGGTCACCATGATGGCCACCGGCAACCCGACGTTCCGCTCGGGCACCCGCAAGGCCGGCACGGTCGGCGTGCCGATCTTCGACACCGAGATCACCATCCGGCCCCTGGGCGGCGGCGACCCGCTGCCCGCCGGCGAGCGCGGCGAGGTGTGCATCCGCGGCCCGCAGGTCATGCGCGGCTACGCGCACCGGCCCGAGGCCACCGCCGAGGCGATCGACGCCGACGGCTGGTTCCACAGCGGCGACGTCGGGATCCTCGACGAGGACGGCTTCCTGGCGATCGTCGACCGCACCAAGGACATGCTGCTCTACAAGGGCTACAACGTGTTCCCGCGCGAGCTGGAGGAGATCCTCTTCGGCGTGCCGGGCGTGGCCGGCGCCGCGGTCGTCGGCCGGCCCGACGAGGCGGCCGGGGAGCTGCCGGTGGCCTACGTCGTCCGCAAGGCCGACGACGCCGGCGCGGCCCTGACCGCCGAGTCGGTGATGGCCACGGTCAACGACCGGGTCACCCACTACAAGCGGCTGCGCGACGTCGTGTTCATCGACGCCATCCCCGTGTCGGCGGCGGGCAAGGTCCTCAAGCGCGAGCTGGCCGCCCGCGAGCGCGAGGCGGTGACCGGCGGCTGACCCGATCGGGGCGGTGCGCGCCGGCATCCCGGTGCGCACCGCCCCTGCTCGCTATCGTCGCCGGACGTGATGGGCGGACACGGGCCGGGCGACGACCCGCACACCGGGGTGCAGATCGCGCACGTCGAGCAGTCCCCGGTCCGCCAGGTGTGGCAGCGGGTCGTGCTGGCGGCGTTCTTCCTCGCCCTGACCGTGTTCATCGTCTGGCTGGACCGCGACTCCTACCGCGACGGCGACGAGGTCGGCATCTCGCTGCTCGACGCGATCTACTACTCCACGGTCACCCTCTCGACCACCGGCTACGGCGACATCACGCCGATCACCGAGGGCGCGCGGCTGGTGAACATCCTGTTCATCACGCCGCTGCGCGTCATGTTCCTGATCGTCCTCATCGGCACCACGCTCGAGGCGCTCACCGCGCGCTCGCGCGAGGAGTTCCGGATCCGACGCTGGAGGTCCCGCGTGCGTCAGCACGTCATCGTGTGCGGCTACGGCACCAAGGGCCGCAGCGCCGTCCGCTCACTGCGGGCCACCGGCACGCCGCTGGAGAACATCGTCATCGTCGACGGCGACCAGCGGGCCATCGACGAGGCCAACTCGATCGGCCTCACCGGCATCGTCGGCGACGCCGGGCGCACCGACGTGCTGCGCCGGGCGCACGTCGAGCGGGCCCGCGCGGTGATCGTGGCGGCCAACCGCGACGACGCCTCGGTGCTGATCACCCTCACCGTCCGGCAGCTCAACCCGAGCGTGCCGATCACCACCTCCGTGCGCGAGGAGGAGAACGCGCAGCTGCTGCGCCAGTCCGGCGCCGACACCGTCATCACCACCTCGGCGACGTCGGGCCGGCTGCTGGGCCTGTCCACCGACAGCCCGCGGGTGGTCTCGGTGGTCGAGGACCTGCTCACCGGCGGGCAGGGCCTGGACCTCTCCCAGCGCGTGGTGTCCTCCGGCGAGGTCGGCCTGGGTCCGCGCGACCTGCGCGACATCGTGCTGTCGGTGACCCGCGGCGGGCGCACGCTGCGCTTCGACGACCCGCTCATCGGCACGCTGCAGAGCGAGGACGTGCTCGTCGTCGTCCGCTCGCACGGCCCCGACGGTCAGGTGTTCGCGCGCACGTAGGTGCGGGTCGGCTCGCCGCGGCCGCGCAGCTCCACCTCGGCGTCGGGCACCCAGTGCACGGCCTCGCCGCCGCCGGCGGCCCGGACGGCGGCCTCGCTGGCCACCGCCCGCCCCGGCCGGTCCTTGGCCAGCTCGGTGAGCCGGGCGGCCTCGTTCACCGGGTCGCCGATCACCGTGTACTCCAGCCGGCTGGCGGTGCCCACCTGCCCGGCCCACGCCGGCCCGCAGGCCACGCCGACGCCGACGTCGACCTCCCCGGCGCGCGCGACGTCGTCGCAGATCCGGCGGGCGGCGCGCAGCGCGGCGCCGGAGGCGTCCGGGTGCCCGGTGGGCGCCCCGAACACGCACAGCGCGGCGTCGCCCTCGAACTTGTCCACCAGCCCGCCCTCGGCCTCGACCGCGTCGACGACCACGGCGAAGAACCGGTTGAGCAGGCCGACCATCCCCTCCGGGCCGGTGCGCCGCACGAGCGCGGTCGACCCGACGACGTCGACGAACAGCGCCGCCACCGGCCGCAGCTCCCCGCCCAGGGAGGCGCCCTCGGCCAGCGCCCGCGCGGCGACCGTCGTCCCGACGTGCCGGCCGAACAGGTCGCGCAGCCGCTCGCGCTCGGCGAGCCCCGCGGCCATCGTGTTGACGCCCTCCTGCAGCAGGCCGATCTCGCCGGCGTCGTCGACGGTGACGCTCGCGGTGTAGTCCCCGGCACCGACCCGCTGCACCACCTGCCGCAGGTCGCGCAGCGGCTGCCCGACCGCGCGCGCGGTGAGCAGGGTGGCCAGCCCGCCGACGAGCACGGCGACGACGGCGAGGAAGACGACGGCGGAGCGGCCGGGCCCGCCGGGGTTGCTCGGGTCGGCGAACAGCAGCACGACGCCGAGCAGCGGGACCGCGCTGGTCAGGCCCCAGGTGAGCAGCAGGCGCGGGCGCACGCCGAGGGCGAGCCGGCCGGCCGGCGGGTGCGCGGCCAGCGCGCGGGTGGTGAGCGCGCGGGCGGCGCGGGCGACGAGCAGGTAGACGACGCCGGCGGTGACCGCGCCGCCGAGCAGCGCGACGACGCCGACCCGCAGGCCGACCAGCGGTTCGGGGAAGGTGACCGCCGCGACGGCGCCGGCGAGGACCGCGCCGGCCAGCCACACGACGGCGGCGATCAGCGCGGCGTCCACCGGCAGCCGCAGCGCGCGGGCGGCCTCGGCCGGGGTGGGGTCGCGGCCGGCGAGCAGCCAGGCGGTGGTGGCCCGCTGCCGGCGCAGCCCGGCGAGGGTGGCCGCGGGCAGCGCGACGAGCAGGTAGGCCAGCGCGGCGAGCAGGGTGGGACCGCGGCCGGCGTCGTCCCCGTCGTCGGAGACGCCGAGCAGCAGCAGGGTGACCGTGCCGACGCCGACCAGGTCGGCGACGACGACCAGCGCGACGATGAGCGGGACGGCGAGCCGGCCGCTCGGGGCCCAGGCCAGCACGTCCTCGGCGCGGCGGGCGGCCGTGCGGGCGCTGTCCGGGATCACGGGAGGCTCAACGACCCCGGCGGGGCCGGGACACGGTCAGACCGGCAGGGCGGCGAGTTCGGCGGCCAGGCGGGCGTCGGACAGGACGAGGTCGGCGGCGGTGGTGTGCCAGCCGGCCACCAGCAGCAGGGGCCAGGGGCGCTCGTCGTCGGCCGAGGCGGTGGCCGCGACCAGGCCGGCCTGCGCCACGGCGCGGCACGCGATCGGGTTCACACCCCGGGGATCGGCACCGGCACGGACGGGGTGCAGCCGGGCGGCGGACCTCACCCCGGGGGATGAGATCGGCGGCCCCGGGCGGTCTGCCCTGCATGGACTCCGACGAGGTGCAGGTCCGCCGGGTGCTGGCGGCGTGGGCGCAGGCCGTGCGGCGCGCCGACGTGGACGCGGTGACCGCGGTGCACACCGACGACGTCGTGCTGTTCGACGTCCCGCCGCCGATGGTGGTGACCGGGATCGGCGACTACCTGCGGCAGTGGCGGCTGTTCTGGGACGCGCAGGGCGAGGGGCTGTTCGACGTCTCCGGGCTGACCGTGGTCGCCGGGGACGGCGTCGCCTTCGCGCACGGCCTGCTGCGGGTCGGCGCGGCCGGGACCGAGGGCTTCGACGTGCGGCTGACCGTGGGCCTGCGCCGGGTGGAGGGGCGCTGGCTGGTCAGCCACGAGCACCACTCGGTGCCCGCGGACTGAGTCGTCGCCGCTCCCGGCGGCCGCCCGGGTCCGACCCGGGCGGCCGTGGGGCTCAGGCGCGGGCGGCGCGGACGGCGTCGGCGAGCGGGGTCACGGGCCGCCCGAGCAGGGCGGCGAGGTCGGCGTCGCCGGTGTCGAGCTCGCCGTCGGCGATCGAGGTGTCGAGAGCGGCGACGAACCCGGCGGTGCCGGCGTCGAGGCCGGCGCCCTGCAGGGTCGCGACGAGCTCGTCGGCCGGCAGGTCGCGGTAGCGGACCGTCGTCCCGGTGGCCTCGGTGACGGCGGCCGCGAGCTCGGCGAGGGTCACGCCGGGCCCGCCGACCTCCAGGACGACGGTGCCCTCCTCGTCGGCCAGCAGCGCGGCCGCGGCGGCGACGGCGTAGTCGTCCCGTGGGGCGATCGACACCCGGCCCTCCCCCGCGGCGCCGACGATCTCCCCGGTGGCGAGGTACCGGTCGAGCTGCGCGGTGTAGTTCTCGAGGTACCAGCTGTTGCGCAGGACGGTCGCCGGGACGTCCGCCTTGAGCAGCACCTCCTCGGTCCCGCGGTGCTCGGGGGCGAGCGGGTTGGCCGAGGTGTCGGCGTGCGCGATCGACGTGTAGACGATCCGCTGCACCCCGGCGGCCACCGCCGCGTCGATGACGGCCTCGTGCTGGGCGACCCGCCGCCCCGGCTCGCTGCCGGAGACCAGCAGCAGCCGGTCGACGCCGGCCAGGGCCGCGGGCAGGGTGTCCGGCCGCGAGTAGTCGCCGTGGCGGACCTGCACGCCGCGGCCGGCCAGCTCGGCGGCGGCCTCGGGACGGCGGACGACGGCGACGACGTCGGACGCCGGGACGCCGCGGTCGAGCAGCTCCTCGACGGCGCGGCGGCCGAGGTGGCCGGTGGCTCCGGTGACGGCGTAGGTGGTCATGCGGGCGCTCTCCTCGTGCAGGGACGATGTGCTTGCAGGTTCAACAACCCGGCGGCCCGTCCGCGTCATCCCGCCCGGCGGCGCCGGTCCCGGATTGCGACTCCGGCGGGCTGCACCGAGGCTGGGGACCGCGGGCCTGCGTGCTGACCGTGCGCGCACTCCTCCCCGCCGGGGACAGGGTCCCTCAGCAGCCGACCGAACGGAGGGACGTCCGCGCCTGCGCGGACACAGACCAGTGATCCCCACCGCATCGTCCGGACACACCGACGAGAAGGCCGGACCGGCCCTCGTCCCGTCCCCCGCAGACCCGCACCCCGCCATCGCCGAGCCCCCTCCCCCGGCGGCCGACGCGCACGGCCGGCTCGACCGCGTCGTCTTCACCGTCGCCGCGGTCCTGGCGCTGGCGTTCGTCGCCTGGGGGTTCGTCAGCCCGGCCGGCCTGGGCTCGGCCAGCAGCAGCGCGCTGGTCTGGATCGAGTCCAACCTGGGCTGGCTGTTCGTGACGCTGGCCTCGGCGTTCGTCGTCTTCGTGCTGTGGCTGGCGGCCAGCCGGTACGGCCGCATCCCGCTCGGCCGCGACGACGAGACGCCGGAGTTCCGCACCGTCTCGTGGATCGCGATGATGTTCAGCGCCGGGATGGGCATCGGGCTGATGTTCTACGGCGTCGCCGAGCCGCTCGCGCACTACGTCACCCCGCCCCCGCGCACGGTGGCCGCGGAGAGCCCCGAGGCCGTGCAGACCGCCATGGCCACGACGCTGTTCCACTGGACCCTGCACCCCTGGGCGATCTACGCCGTGGTGGGGCTGGCCATCGCCTACGGCACGTTCCGCCGCGGCCGCCGGCAGCTGGTCAGCGCGGCGTTCGAGCCCCTGTTCGGCCGGCGCCGCACCGAGGGCTGGGCCGGCCGGGTCGTCGACGTCCTGGCCATCTTCGCCACGCTGTTCGGCTCGGCGGCCTCGCTGGGGCTGGGCGCGCTGCAGATCGGCAGCGGCGTGGAGATCCTGGGCTGGGCCGGGGAGGTCGGCAACGGCGTCCTGGTCGGGATCATCGCCGTGCTGACCGCCGCGTTCGTCGCGTCCGCGGTCTCCGGTGTCGCCCGGGGCATCCAGTGGCTGTCCAACGTCAACATGGTGCTCGCCGTCGTCCTCGCCCTGTTCGTGTTCGTGGCCGGGCCGACCGTGCTGATCCTCAACCTGGTCCCCGGTGCGGTCGGCAGCTACGTCGCCGACCTCGCCCGGATGGCCGCCCGCACCGAGGCCAGCGGCGGCCCGGCGACGGCGGAGTGGCTGCGCGGCTGGACGGTCTTCTACTGGGCCTGGTGGATCTCGTGGACGCCGTTCGTCGGCCTGTTCCTCGCCCGGATCAGCCGCGGCCGCACCATCCGCCAGTTCGTCTCCGGCGTCCTGCTGGTGCCGAGCGCGGTGAGCCTCGTGTGGTTCGTCGTCTTCGGCGGGGCGGGCATCGCCGCGCAGCGGTCCGGCGCGGACGTCGCCGGGCAGGCCACCTCCGAGGGGCAGCTGTTCGGCGTGCTGGAGCAGTACCCCGTGGCCACCGTCACGACGGTGCTGGTCATGGTGCTGGTGGCGATCTTCTTCGTCTCCGGGGCCGACGCCGCCTCGATCGTCATGGGTTCGCTGTCCGAGCGGGGCACGCTGCGGCCGCGCCGCGGGACGGTGGTGTTCTGGGGCGTGGTCATGGGCGCCGTCGCGGCGGTGATGCTGCTGGTCGGCGGCGGCGAGGCGCTCACCGGCCTGCAGAACCTGACGATCATCGCGGCGCTGCCCTTCGCGCTGGTCATGGTCGGCCTGGCCGTCTCGCTCGCCAAGGACGTGCGCACCGACCCCATGGTGCTGCGCCGCACCTACGCCGTGGAGGCGGTCGAGCAGGCCGTCGTCGACGGCATCAGCCGGCACGGCGAGGACTTCGCGCTGGTCGTGGAGGCCGGCGGGGACGACACGCCGGGGGTCCCGTCGGTGCGGGTCACCGGGAACACGGCCGGGCACCCGCCCGTGGGCGACACGGCCGGGCCCGCGCCCGCGGGCGACGGCGCGGGACCCGCCGCCCGGGCGCGGCCGGGCGGGTAGCCGCACCGCGGTGCGGATCCCGGGGACGGGGGCCCGGACGGGCGAGCTGCTGCTGCGGCCCTGGGTGCAGCGTGCGGTGCGGGCGGCGCTGGCCGCCGCGCTCGCGTGGCAGGTGGCGGTCCTGCTGCCGCCGCCGTTCGCCCAGTACGCGTACTACGCGCCGCTCGGCGCGGTCATCGCGGTGCACCCGACGGTCGCCGACTCCGCGGCCGCGGCCTGGCGGACGGTGCTGGCCATCCTGCTGGGCTTCGGCCTGGGCGTCACGGTGCACCAGCTCACCGCCGAGGCGCTGCCCGGCGCGCTGACCATCGCGCTGATCGTCGCGCTGGCGGTCGGCGTCGAGCAGTGGCGGGTGCTGCAGGAGCACGCGAGCTGGGTGAGCTTCGCCGCCGTCCTGATGCTCACCGTCGGGACGGCGGCCGACCCCGCGCGCTACGCCGTCGCCTACGCCGGGCTGACGCTGCTCGGCGCGGCGACCGGCGTCCTGGTCACCACCGTGCTGTTCCCGCCGATGCAGCTCACCGCGGCCGTCCGGGCGATCGCGACCACCCGGGCGCTGCTGGCCCGGCACCTGCACGACATCGCCGGCGGGCTGCGGCACGGCGAGCTGCCCGCGCCGGGGGCGTGGGTGCGGCCCCGGCGGGACCTGGACGCCGCGCTGGACCGGATGCGCGCGGCCGAGGCCGTCGTCGAGCGCGCCCGGCGGGCCAACCCGCGGGCCCGGCGCTGGGGCGGCACCGCCGCGCGGGTCCGGGACCAGTCGCGGGCCCTGGACCGGGTCGCCGTCCTCGTCGACGACCTGACCACGCTCGTGGCCCACCTGCCCCCGGACCGCCGCGGCATCGACCGCATCGACGGCGGCACCGGCTGGCTGCTCGCCGACGCGCTCGACGGCCTCGCCCTGGTGGTGAGCGCCGCCGCCACTCCTGCGGGCGCCGGGGACGGCGCGGTCCGCGAGGCCGGCGCCGCGCTGCGGCGGCTCACCGCGCTGCTCCGCGAGTCGGCGGCGGCCGACGACGAGGGGTTCGTCGCGCTCGGCGCGGTCGCCGTCGGCATGTACCGGTCGCTGGACACGCTGCAGGCCGGCCCCCGGCGGGACGGACCGGTGCGCTCCCCGCGGACGCCCGGCGCCGGGCAGCGGGTGCCCGGCGACGCCTGACCGGCGGCCCGCAAGGCCGGGCTGTCGGGCGTGCTGGCGGCCTGGCGGCAGGGACGGGTCCCGTGCGGGAGTACCCCGCCGGCACCCCGGCGCCCTGACCTGCCCGGTGCCCCGGCGCGGACCGGCCGCTTACCGGTGCGCGTGGCGCGTGCGGGGCGTGCCGCCACGCCGCCGAGCCAGGAACGGGCGACTGGGGGGCTGGACCGCCGCCGCACCCTCCCCCTGGGATGAGCCGCGCCGGACTCCCGAGACCGTGGAGGACGCTGTGCACCCGCCCCCGATCCCCCGCCGCCACGCGCTGGCCGGCGCCCTCCTCGCCGCCGGCCTGGCGGGGCTGCTGCCCACGTCCCCCGCCTCCGCCGGAGCGACGGGACCGACGCCCCCGGCGGCCGCACCGCCGGCGGTCGAGGCGCCGGCCCCCTACGTCGCCCAGGCGGTCTGCCACCCCGCGCCCAAGCCCGGCACTCTCGACCTGGCCGACGCGCTGCTGACCCACTACGGCGCCGGCAGCGTCGGGATCTCCCGCGAGTGCGCCGTCGGCGGGCCCAGCGAGCACAAGGAGGGCCGCGCGCTCGACTGGATGCTCGACGCGGGCGTGCCGGCGCAGCGGGCTGTCGCCGCGGAGTTCCTGGCGTGGCTGACGGCGCCCGGCCCCGACGGGGAGCCCGGCTACGCGGCACGGCGGCTCGGCGTCATGTACGCCATCTGGGACCGCGAGATCTGGTCGCCGGCCAGGGGGTGGCAGCCCTACGACGGCGCCAGCCCACACACCGACCACGTGCACGTCTCGCTGTCGTGGGCCGGCGCGATGCGCGCCACCTCGTGGTGGACCGGCGTCGCCGCCCGCGTCGACACCGGCCCGTGCACGCCCGCCCCGGCGCCCGGTGACCTGCCGCCGTGCGCCCCCGGCGCCCAACAGCCCGCGCCGAGCACCACCGCGGCCGCCGAGCCGCGGGAGGACGCCGGCGGACCCGACGGCGAGGCCCGCGCGCTGGCCGAGCTCGCGGCGCTGCGGGAGGAGTCGCTGGCCCGGGTGCCGCTCGACGGCCGGTGGGTCGCCCAGCTCGCGTCCAAGGACGTCGGCATCACCGATCCGCTGCAGACCGCACAGGACGGCTCGCACACCTTCTCCGCCGTCGACGTCCTCGCCGAGAGTCAGGCGGGGCTCGCGACGGTGACCGACCCGTCGGCGCTGTACGTCCTGCAGGGCACCGACTTCGGCCGGCGCTCCACCGCACCCGACGGCGACCCGTACTGGATCACCGTGGTCGACGCCGCGTTCGCCGCGCAGGCCGACGTCGAGGCCTGGTGCTCGGCCACCTACCCCCAGCTGGACGGCGCGGAGCTGACCAACGCCTGCCTGCCGCGGCGGCTCACTCCGCCGCACGGCTGACCCCGGCCGGTCCCGGGTCCCTCGACCCTGGGCCGCGCGGGTGCCGGCTCCCTACGCTGCGCGCGCATGAGCGGTCCGGTGCTGATCGCCGTCGACGACCCGGCCCTGCTGGGCGCCGTCGAGCGGGAGCTGTGCGGCCGGTACGAGCGGGACTACCGCGTGCTGTGCCGGGGGTCGGCGGGCGAGGCGCTCGCCCTGCTCGACGAGCTCGCGGGCGCCGGCGAGGAGGTCGCCCTGGTGCTCGCGGGCGAGACGGTCGGGGACGTCTCCGGCACGGAGCTGCTGGCTGAGGTGCGCGGCCGGTTCCCGCACGCCGAGCGCGCCCTGCTCGTCCCGTGGGCGCACGTCGGGGACCCGGGGACCGGGGACGCGGTCCTCGAGGCGATCGCCCGCGGGCGCATCGACCACTACCTGGTGCGCCCGTCGCCGCCGCCGGACGAGCAGTTCCACCAGGCGGTGTCGGGCTTCCTGCTCGCGTGGGCGCAGGCGCGGCGCCGCGCGCCGCACACCATCGACGTCGTCGGCGAGACCTGGACCGGCCGGGCGTACGAGCTGCGGGAGGTGCTGGGCCGCTGCGCCATGCCGCACCGCTTCTGCCTGGCCGACTCCGCGGAGGGCCGCGCCCTGCTCGCCGATGCACGGGAGCGCCGGCTGCCGCTGCTGGTCATGCCCGACGGGAGGGTCCTCGAGGACCCCACCGACCTCGACATCGCGCGGTCGGCGGGGACGGCGATCGACCCGTCCGGCGACCGGTACGACCTGGTGATCGTCGGGTGCGGGCCGGCCGGCCTGTCCGCCGGCGTCTACGGCGCCTCCGAGGGGCTGCGCACGATCGTCGTCGACTCCGGCAGCATCGGCGGCCAGGCCACCTCCAGCTCGGCGATCCGCAACTACCTGGGCTTCCCCCGCGGCGTGACCGGCGGGGAGCTGGCGCGCCGCGCCTACGAGCAGGCCTGGCTGTTCGGCGCCCGGTTCGCCTTCATGCAGGAGGTCACCGACCTGGCGCGGGAGTCCGACGGCATCGTCGTCTCGCTCGACACCGGCGGGGTCGTGGTGGCCCGCGCGGTGGTCCTCGCGCCCGGCGCCAGCTACCGCCGTCTCGGGGTGGAGTCGCTGGAGGCGCTGCGCGGGGCCGGTGTCTCCTACGGCGCCGCGGCGTCGGAGGCCCCGCTGGTGGCGGGCGAGGAGGTCTACGTCGTCGGGGGCGCCAACTCGGCCGGGCAGGCGGCCCTGTACCTGGCGCGGTTCGCGAAGCGGGTCACGCTCGTGGTGCGGGCGGCGTCGCTGGACGCCGGGATGTCGCACTACCTCGTGCGCCAGGTCGAGGGGACGCCCGGCGTCGAGGTGCGGACCGGCACCGAGGTCGTCGGCGGGGGCGGCGACGGCCGGCTGGACCACCTCGTGCTGCGGGACCGCGCGAGCGGCGCGGAGGAGACGGTGGACGCCCAGGCGCTGTTCCTCATGATCGGCGCCCGGCCGCACACCGACTGGCTGCCGCCGGCCGTCGAGCGCGACCCCGCGGGCTTCGTCATGACCGGGCAGGACGTGAGCGCCGGCGCCGTCCGCGCCCTCGGCCGTCCCCCGCTGCCGCTGGAGACCAGCCTCCCCGGCGTCCTCGCGGCCGGCGACGCCCGGCACGGGTCGGTCAAGCGCGTGGCCTCCGCCGTCGGCGAGGGCTCGATCGCGATCCGGCTGGTCCACCAGCTGCTCGCCGTCTGAGCCCCCGCGCACCCGTCAGGACGGCGAGCTGCGCCAGCCGCGCGCGTGCAGCCGCTCGGCGCCGTCGAGCAGCAGGTCCAGGGCGAAGGCGAACTCGAAGTCCTCGTCGCAGCCCTGGCCGACGCCGGACAGGTCGCCGCCGGTGGCCGCCGTGGCGATCTCCAGCACGTGCGGGAACCGCCGCGCGAACTCGGCCGCCATCGCCTGCCGCTCCTCCGGCGTGGGCTCGGGGGCGGCGTCGCGCGGCTCCTCGAACAGCTCGGGGCTGAAGCCCCGGATGCGGTTGCCGAGGGTGTGCACGAGGTGGTGGGTGAGGTCGACGGAGAACCCGCCGGCGCGGAAGGTGCCGGCGACGGCGCCCGTGTGGCCGAGGACGGCCGGCGTCCGGTGGGTGCGCGACTCGATCGCCTGCCGCGCCCAGGCGTGCCGCAGCACGGCCCGGCGGGCGGAGAGCAGCCGCTGCCGGACCGCGCTGCTGGAGGTCGTGCTCGTCGCGTCCTGCACCGGCACCGCGGTCGCGGCGTACCCGGTCGTCGAGCGGCACGGCCGGGCGCTGGCCCTCGGCTACGTCTGCGGGCGGCTGCTCGGGCGGCGGTGATCGTCGTGGGGATCGTCAGCGTGCTGGCGGTGGTCACGCTCAGGTCGGCCGACGACGACGCGTCGCCGGTCGCCGTCGCCCGTGGACCGGTGGCGCTGCACGACGCGACGTTCCTCGTCGGCCCCGGCCTGGTCATCGGCGTCACCACGCTGCTGCTGGCCGTGCTGGTGTACCGGGGCGGTGTGGCGCCGCGGTGGATCGCGGGAACCGGCCTGGTCGGCGGGCCGCTGGTGTTCCTCTCGTCGACCGCCGTGCTGTTCGGCGTCTACGAGCAGGTCTCGGTGTGGGGGTTCCCCGGCGCCGTCCCGGTCACCGTCTGGGAGATGGGTCTCGCGGTGTCCCTGGTCGCCCGGGGCTTCCGGCGGCCGGCGTCCCCCGCGCGGCCCGGGTCCGCCCGGCCGGTGCCGGTCCCGGCCTGACGCCGGTCAGCGCGCCTCCAGCACCGCCCGCAGCCGGGCGAGGTCGGCGCGGTTGGCCCGGCGGACGGCGGCGGACACGAGCGGCGCCGCCCAGCGGGAGAACCCGTGCGGCCGGCCGCGGTTGCGCAGCGTCATCCGGGTCCGGCCGTCGCCCAGCGCCTCCCAGGTGTAGGTCGTCTCCATGGGGAAGGGCCCCTGCGCCGTCCGCATGACCAGCCGCTCGCCGGGCACGAGCTCGGTGACCTCGTAGGTGTAGGCGAGCCGGCGGCCGAGGAAGCGGGCGACGAAGTCCATCCGGGACCCGACCGCCACCGGTGGCGCGGTCCGCCACTCGACCGAGTCGATGTTCGCGTACCACCCGGGGGCGTTCGTGGGGTCCCCGGCGTAGGCGGCCACCTCCGCCCGGGGACGGCCGATGACCGTCTCAGTACGGACGTCCACCTCCCGGCCCACGCTCCGCATGGTCCCGTCGCACCGGGCCGGGCGCGAGGGACCGGCCGCCGGCCGGAGCCGCCCGGGGGTCCCGCGGCCACGGGACCCCCGGGGTGCGGCTACGGGCTCGGGACGGTCTCGCCCGCCGGCGAGCTGGGCCGTCGCGGCGTCGGCGGGGACACGCCCGGCCCCTGCGGGCCGGGCGCCGCCGGGGTCGCGGGGACCTGCTCGCCGGCGCGCTGCGCCTGCGCCATCGCCTTGATCATGTCGGCGAACTGCTCGGAGTCCGGCGGCACGAACCGCTCGGCGGTGGGGACCCGCGCCAGCACCCGGAGGAACTCCTCCAGTTCCGTCCCGCTCGCGACGGGCAGGTGCGAGGAGAAGATCCGCCGGGGCTCGATCTGCCGGACGCGGTCGAGGACCCGGCCGAACTCGGCCTCGTCCGTGATGTGCACCCAGGGCGAGTCCGACGTGGCCCAGCCGATCATGCCGCCGGCGAGCGCCTCCGGGGACACGTCGGCCGCGTCCTGCGTGGGCTCGGGCAGCAGCGCCCCGAAGGCGTCGACGGTGAACAGCGCCCCGGTGGAGCGGTCCAGGACGCCGAGGGACGTGGGGTTGTCGAACAGCGGCGGGGCGACCACGGTGAGCGTGCGGTCCCCCACGTGGATCTCGTCGCCGGCCCGGATGGCGTGCACCCGCTCCATCGGGACGGGCCACCAGGTCGACATGCGCAGGGCGGAGAACGCGTGGGTGACCAGCGTCGCGTCCGGCGCCGCCTCCACGACCCGCTGGAGGTTGCCGGTGTGGTCGGCGTCGTCGTGGGTGAGCCAGATCCACCTCAGGGTCCGCGGGTCGATGATCGAGCTCAGCGCGTCGAGGAACTGGTCGGCGTCGACGGCGATGCCGCTGTCGACCAGGACCGGCTCCTCGGCCGTGATCAGGTAGGCGTTGATCGGGAGGACGCCGACGCCCGGCAGGGAGAGGTTGGTGGGCAGGACGTGGACGTCGGCCTGACCTCGGTAGGGGCTGTCCATGGGACGCCTCCTCGGCCGCGCTCGGTGGCCGCCTCCTCGGCCGCCCCGAACGTAGGGCGGCTCCCCGGCACCCACCAGGGACCTTGTCCCCCGGGCGCGGCTGGACGAGGCCGGCTAGACGAGGCCGGCTAGACGAGGCCGGCTAGACGAGGCCGGCTAGACGAGGCCGGCTAGACGAGGCCGGCTAGACGAGGCCGTGGTGGTCCAGCAGCAGCTCGCACTGCCGGCAGCGCTCGCCGGGCGGGACGTCGGACCAGGAGCGGTCGCCGACCGGGTCGAGCCGGGTCGCGGGGACGTCCCCGCAGAACGACGAGCCGTCGCCGTCGACGGCGTGGACGGCGCCCGGGCCACCGGGTTCCCCTCGTACGGTGCCGGGGCGCAGGACCGGCACGCCCTCGGCCTCCGGCGCGGCGGCCGGCGGCGGGCCGGTGCGCAGCCGGACGGTGCACCCGTCGGTGGTGAGGAGCGCGACGTCGACCTCGGCGAGCCGGCAGCTGAGCCACAGGCCGAGCCCGGCGCCGGCCGCGCTGTCGGGGGCGGGGACCAGACCGGTCAGGGGGTCGGCGGGCCCGGGGCCGGTGTCGTGCACGTGCACGACGACGCGGCCACCCCCTGTCCAGGCCCGGACGGTGGTGGGCGGCCGGCCGTACAGCTGCGCGTTGACGACGGCCTCGGACAGCGCGAACAGCAGCTCGTCGAGCGCCGTGGCGCCGACCAGGCCCTGCGCGGCGTCGCGGACGCGGCGCCGGGTCTGCTTCAGCGAGACGTCGGTCAGGTCGACGACCGGCGCCGTCCCCTCGAGCGGGTCGGGGGCCGGCGACAGTCCCTCGAACTCGGCGACGTCCTGGTACCGCGGACTGGCGCCGGCGCCGCCGTCCGGGGTGACCAGGCGGGGGTGGGTGCGGCCGACGACCTCGCGCACGGCGTCCGGCACGGTGGTGGCGTCGTACAGGCAGCGGCTCCACACCGGGTAGCCCTGCCAGACGACGTTGACCGCCGACTCGTACCGGTCCCAGCCCTCGAAGCGCCCGCCGTTGCCCTCGTGCGGGACGTCGCCGGCGATCCGCACCTGCCCCGCGCCGGCGGCCACGTGCCGCTCGAACTGCTGGCGGTACGCCTCGATGGCGCGCGCGGGCGAGGCGTAGAGGCTGGCGTCCTCGATGAAGGTGACCCCCTCCGGCCGGGGCAGCGCCGCCCGGAGCAGGTCGCACTTGCGGCTGTCGTACCCGATGACGACCGGCTCGCCGACGGCGGTCGCCTGGGTCACGAAGGGCACGATGAGCGCCAGGAACTCCTCGTCCGACGAGTAGAAGCCGGCCTCGTGGAAGTTCCCGGTCACACCCCGTGCGGCACCCGTTCTCATGACTCCGCTCCCACGTCTGCGGGCCGCAGGTAGGACGCCGGCAACAGGTCCATCAGCCGGGCCGCGAACGGCGGGGTCGATCTGATGGTCAGTCGTACCCCGTTCCTCCGGACGTAGTCGTCGAGGGTCCGCAGCAACCGGTGGTCGACGTACTCGACGTCGCCCATGTCGACGACCAGCGTCCCGGTGTCGGCTCCCGCCCCCAGGCGGGCCAGCACCCGCCCGAGCGCGGTGACGGCGACCGGGTCGGTCTCCCCGGTGAGGCCGAGCGCGCCGTCGGGATGGGCGGAGACCCCCAGGGCCGGCTGCCCGGACGGATCGGGGTCGTGCAGTGCGGCGAACTCGGTCACGAGGTCGATCCCGAGGTCGGTGGAGAACCCGCACAGGGCCGACATCGGGTGGCCGGCCATGTAGCGCCCCACGAGGAACTCGTACCGGGCGAAGGCGTCCCGCTGGTGCGGGGGGCGGAGCAGCTCGGAGCCCTCCGCGCTGACCCGCAGCCCCCGGAAGCCGTCGGCCAGGGCCCGCTCGGTCGCCGCCGCCCAGTGCCGCACCACCTCGTCGGCCCGCACCGGACCGCCGGATCCGTACACGTCGCCGAGCGTCAGGACCTGGAGGGTGCCGTCGCGCTGCAGCCGGTCGGGGTCCCCGAGCCCGGCGAGGTCCTCCGCCGCTGCCTCGGGGGACCCGGAGCCGACGTAGACCACGCGCAGGCCCTGGCGCAGGCCCTCGGCGAAGAAGGCGACGACGCGGCGGCGGTACTCCGCGACGTCGTCGTGGAGGACGCAGACGTGACCTCGTGCACCACGGCTCCGGAGGGAGCCGGCGTGACCCGATCCGGGCACGGGTCCACGCTACGCCGCCCGGCGCCGCCCGGCGCCTCCCGGCCGGGACGAGGTGGCGGCCGCACGCCCGGCCGGACCGCCGCGGACGCGCGAGGGCCCCGGGGTGGACGTCGTCCGGCCCGGGGCCCTCGGGTCCGGGGAGCGGGTCAGCGGAACAGCTGCAGCGGGATCGCCCGCGCGATGGCGGCCATGCCGGCGTCGTTGGGGTGCAGGTGGTCGCCGCTGTCGTAGGCCGGCAGCAGGCGCAGCGGGTCGGCCGGGTCGCGCAGCGCGGCGTCCAGGTCGATCACCGCGTCGTACTCCCCGCTGGTGCGGATCCAGTCGTTGACCGCCCGGCGCTTGGCCTCGTTCTCCTCGCTCCAGAACCCGAGCGTGTCGCCCCGGAACGGGAGGATCGTCGCGCCGTACACCTCCAGGCCCTGCTCGTGGGCCCGGGCGATGAGCTGGCGGTGCGCCCCGATGACCTCCTCCGCCGTGACGGTCTCGGACTCCGGCGCGGACGTCCCCGGGTGTCCCAGGTCGTTGACCCCGAGCAGGACGACGACGTGCTCGGCACCCGGCTGGGCGAGCACGTCGCGGTCGAAGCGGCGCAGCGCGCTCTCCCCGAAGTAGGCCGCGTAGGCCTCGGCCGGGTGTCCCGCCGGCGGGTTCGGGTCGTGCAGCAGCCGGTTGCCGGCCACGCCGAGGTTGAGCACGCCGACGTCCTGCAGGTCGCGCTGGTCCTGCAGCCGGTCGGCGAGGAGGTCCGGCCACCGGTGGTTGGCGCCCACCTGCGTCTCGAAGCCGTTGGTGATCGAGTCCCCGAGCGCCACGACCGCCCCGGCGTCGTGGTCGCCGGTCCCCACGCTGACCCCCGACAGGAAGAACCACTGGCCCGGCTCGGCCGTCGGGGTCACCGAGGCGTCGTCGGCGACGTTGCCGTCCGCGACCGCGTTCGCCTGGTAGGCGAAGTTGTGCAGCGTCGTGACCGGCGTGGTCTCGGGCAGGTAGAGGCTGACCACGAGGTCGGCCCGGGCGGGCAGGTCGAGCTCCACCGGGTCGCTCACCGCAGGGGCACCGGCGGGGATCGTCACCGACGTCCGGCCGCCGAAGGTCACCGCGCGGTCGCTCGCCGGGTCGATGTCGGTGTCGGTGGCGCCGGCAGCGCGCAGGGCGACGCGCACCTCGCCGACGTGCAGCGGCTGGTCGCCGAACTCGTTGGTCAGGCGCAGCCGCACGCGCTCCCCGGCGATGCTGGTGTGCACCACCTGGCGGACGGTCTGGTCCTGGAACGTCGTGACCCCGGTCGCCGGCACCGCCGTGGGCACGCTGGCCCACGTGCCGACCCAGGTGCTGTCGTGCCCGCGGCCGGAGGCGGGCGGGGTGTCCGGGTCGGCGGTGGCGACGGCCGGGGCCGAGGCGGTGACGATCAGCGCGCCGGCGAGGGTGGTGACGAGGCGGCGCCGGGAGCGACCGGGACGCTCCGCGGACCGGGACGACACGAGGGGACGGGGCACGAGCGGCTCCTGGGGGACGGGGGTGTGGGGACCCGACCGGGCCGTCGCCGAGCCGTGACGGTCGACGCTGACCTACCGGAAATTTCCGGAACTCTCGGGGCGCCGAACCCTAGGGACTGCGCGCCGCGGCCGTCAAGGCGCCGGCCGGGGCCTGCCCGGCGCGGCCGGGCACCCGCCCGGGGCGCCCCGGCCTAGCCGACCGGCCCGAGTTCGAGTGCGCCGTCGTCGGTGACCACGACCGGTGGGGCCGCTCCCTCGCTGACCCGGGTGAGGACGTCGGCCAGCCACGCGGTGTCGGCCGGCCCGGCGCGCTGCAGCCGCAGCCGTCTGGTCTGCAGCGGGACCATGCGCAGCGCGATCAGCCGGCCGGTGCGGGCCTCGAGTCGAGCGAGGTGGACCAGACGCAGGTCGGGGCGGTGGCGCTCGTGGCCGCCGATGCCCTCGTAGTCGTCGACGAGGTCACCGCAGCCGTAGAGCACCAGCCGGCCGCGGTAGACCTCGATCGCGCGCGGGTGGTGGGAGGAGTGCCCGTGCACCACGTCGACCCCGGCGTCGATCAGCCGGTGCGCGAAGCGGCGGTGCCGGTCCGGCACGTCGTCGCCCCAGTTCGACCCCCAGTGGATCGACACGACGACGGTGTCCTCCGGGCCGCGGACCCGGTGCACCGCGGCGACGAGGTCGGCGGCCGCCGCGTCCGTGAGCTCGGTGAGCGCGACACCGGGACGGGAGACCGTGGCCGCCCAGTCCGGGGGGATGCCGCTGGACTCGGTGCCCACGGCGAGCACGAGGACGCGGCGGCCGTCCCCGAGCGAGAGCTCCGCCGGCCGCCAGGCCGCGGCCGCGTCCCGGCCCGCCCCCGCCGTGCGCAGCCCGGCCCGGCCCAGGACGTCCAGGGTCTCGAGCAGGCCACGGGGGCCGAAGTCGCCGACGTGGTTGTTCGCCAGCACGCAGACGTCCGGCCGCACGACCGACAGTGCCGGCACGTTGGCGGGGTGCATCCGGTAGTGCACCTGCTTGCCCGCGGCGAAGTCGTCGCTGGTGGTGACGCTGGTCTCGAGGTTGACGATCCGCACGTCCGGCGCCGCCTCGTCGAGGAGGGCCAGGGCGTCCCCCCACGGCCAGGAGGGGTCGACCGGTCGCGGCACCGGCCCGTGGACCCGCTCGGCCAGCCGGACGTAGTCGCGCGCGTCGCGGAGCACCGACTCGGCGAGGGTCGGGTCGCCGCGATGCGGCAGCAGCTGGTCGATCCCGCGGCCGAGCATCACGTCGCCGCTGACGAACAGCGAGACCTCCCCGCGCATGCGGTCCCCCCCTCGCGCCCGCCGTCCCGGCCGGGGACGGCCTCCCCTGAGCCTCCCGCCCCTGACCGGCGCGCACGAGGGGGCGACGGACCCTCGGGGCAGGACCCGTGACCGGTCGCGCCGCAGCCCGTCCGGCACACCGGCGGATGCCGACGTCCGCGCTCCGCATTCCGGAGGGGCGGGACCGGGGCTATGCTCCCGGCCCACCGACGGCGGCGAGGTGAGCCATGCGGGAGATCGGCACCGTCCTGGAGGGCCTGTCCTACCTCGAGTGCCCGCGCTGGCACGAGGGTCGGATCTGGGTGTCGGACTTCTACACCCACCAGGTGCTCTCGGCCCGTGAGGACGGCAGCGACCTCCGGGTCGAGGCGGAGGTGCCGGGCCAGCCGTCCGGACTCGGATGGCTGCCCGACGGCCGTCTGCTGGTCGTCTCCCAGCACGACGCCCGGCTGCTGCGCCGCGAACCCGACGGATCGCTGGTGACCCACGCGGACCTGTCGGCGCACGTCACCGGCGAGCCCAACGACATGGTCGTCGACGAGCAGGGCCGCGCGTTCGTCGGCAACTTCGGCTTCGACCTGATGGCCGGCGCACCGGTCGAGCCGGCCGTCCTGCTGCGCGTCGACCCCGATGGGGCGGTGACCCAGGTGGCCGACGACGTGTGGTTCCCCAACGGCAGCGTGATCACCGACGACGGCGTCCTGCTGGTGGACGAGACGTTCGGCAACCGGGTCACCGCGTTCGACGTCGGTGCCGACGGCTCGTTGGGGAACCGGCGGGTGTGGGCGTCGTTCGGTGAGCTGCCGACCGACCGCGCCCTGCAGGCGGCACTCGGGCAACTGGCTGTCGCGCCGGACGGTTGCGGCCTGGACGCCGAGGGAGCGCTGTGGGTCGCCGACGCGCTCGCCGGGCGGGTGCTGCGCATCCGGGAAGGCGGCGAGGTCCTGGAGGAACTGCCCGTCGGCACCGGCGTGTTCGCCTGCATGCTCGGCGGGGACGACGGCCGCACGCTGTTCCTCTGCACCGCGCCGGACTTCGACCGCACCGCGCGGAGTGCCGCGCGCGAGGCGCAGCTGCGCTCCTGCCGGGTCGACGTGCCGCACGCCGGCCGCCCGTAGTCGGAGCACCCGTCACAGACCTCGGAAGTCCGCGACACCGTCGTCAGCACAGGGGGAAGAGCATGGACGTCTCGGTCGCCTTTCCGACCGCGGTGGACTCGCACGAGAACATCGCCCTCGCGGAGGAGCTCGGCTACGCGCGGGCGTGGCTCTACGACACCCCGCAGAACAGTCCCGACGTGTGGATGTGCCTGGCGCTCGCCGCGGAGCGCACCACCCGCATCGGCCTCGGGCCCGGCGTCCTGGTCCCCTCGCTGCGGCATCCCATGGTGAACGCCGCCGCGACGGCGATGCTCGCGGCGCTGGCGCCCGGCCGGGTCGAGGTCGCCTTCGGGACCGGGTTCTCCGGGCGTCGGGCCATGGGCTACGGGGCCGTCACGTGGTCGTTCATGGCGGAGTACATCCGGGCCTACCGGGGGCTGCTGCGCGGTGAGGTCGTCGAGTGGGAGGGCGCCCGGATGCAGATGCTGCACCCGGCCGGTCACGCGCCGGCGCGACCGATCGACGTGCCCGTCCTGATCAGCGCCCTGGGCCCGAAGGGCGCCGGGGTCGCCCGGGAGCTGGCCGACGGCCTGTACGCCACACTGCAGCTCCCCGACTTCGCCCGGGAGTTCTCGAGGGTCTCGTACCTGGCCTGGGGCACCGTCCTCGACGAGGGCGAGGACCCGACCTCCGAACGGGTCCGCCTCGCGGGCGGTCCCGGCACCGCGCTCGCGTGGCACGGCGCGTACGAGTTCGGCGGGCAGGCGGCCGTGGCCGGGCTGGCAGGCGGAGAGGCCTGGAACGAGGTGGTGGACCGGACCCCGGAGGAGCTCCGGCACATCGCCGTGCACACGGGTCACTGCGTCGAGCTCAACGAGGCCGACCAGGCGGCGTGGGACGCGGGGGGCTCCTCGCTGCTCGGATCGACCACGCTCAGCGGGACGCGGGAGGAGGTCCGCGGCAAGCTCGGCGAGCTCGCCGACCGCGGCGTCACCGAGATCGTCTTCCAGCCGTGCGGACCGGACGTCCGCCGTGAGCTCGAGACGTTCTTCGAGGTCGCCAGCCGCGCCACGACTGCCGTCGGCACCTGACGACCGGTGGGGACGGCGGAGCTCCGCGAGCGTTTCGCCTCCGCCGCTGTCGCCCGCCTGGCGACGGTCCGCCCGGACGGCGCTCCGCACCTCGTCCCGGTCGTGTTCGCGGCGTCCGGCGACACCGTCTGGCTGGCCGTCGACGCCAAACCCAAGCGGACGACGCGGCTGCAGCGGCTGACCAACCTGCGCCACGAGCCCCGGTGCGCCCTGCTGGTCGACCACTACGAGGAGGAGTGGAGCCGGCTGTGGTGGGTGCGCGCCGACGGTGTCGGCGTCGTCGTCGACGATCCGGGCACCGGCCACCCGGGCCTGGCCGCACTCGTGGAGCGGCATCCCCAGTACCGTGCCCAGCCACCGGCCGGCCCGCTGGTCGTCGTCAGCGTCGAACGCTGGAGCGGGTGGTCGAGTACGTGAGAAGCGACGAGGCCGAGGGCCACCGCTGTCGCGGTGGCCCTCGGCCTCGTCGTCGACCGGGGTCCCGGCTGCTCGCCAGGGCCTCGGGGGTGGGTGGAGGTGGCGGGAATCGAACCCGCGTCCTTCGACGCAGAACCAGGGCTTCTCCGAGCGCAGTCCGCTACGTCTCTGCTCGGCCCCACCGATCCCACGGACGGGTCGGTGTGACGGGCCCAGTCACTGTTCGGTGTCCCGCGCGCGCCCGTGACCGGCGCGCACGGTGAGTCATCTAGCTGATGCCAGGATCCGGGCCGATGACGAACCCGGGCTGACAGACTCGCCTAGCTGCCGTCAGGCAGCGAGAGCGAAGTCAGTGCGCTTATCAGCGGCACTTGTGAGTCGCAACGCATGGTTAACGAGGTCATCGTTGCCTTCCTCGGCTCGCTTCCCCTGGTCGAACGACCGAAGTCGAGACCATTCACCCCCTGTGTAGTTGTGCACCCATCGTAACCGCGCCGGCCACCGGGTTGTTCCCTCGGCGTCCTGGCGCGTTGACCATCGGGTGCCTGCCGCTCGACACGCCGGGCGACGGCGTGTCGTCGTGCACGCAGCCGATGGTCGACAGGCGGTGCAGGTCCTCAGATCCAGTCGCGGCGCTTGAAGACGGCGTACAGCGTCAGGCTCACGCCCAGCATCAGCACCAGCGCGAACGGGTAGCCCAGGTGCCACGACAGCTCGGGCATGTCGTCGAAGTTCATCCCGTAGACCGTGCCCACCAGCGTCGGCGCGAACAGGATGGCCGCCCACGCGGAGATCTTCTTGACCTCCTCGCCCTGCGCGATCGAGGCCTCGGTCAGCTCGCGGATCTCGTCGTTCTGCCGCTGCGCCACCAGGGTGGCGTTCACGGTGAGGATGTCGCGCAGCTGCAGCCGGAACGCCTCGATGCGCTCGTTGACCTGGGTGACGTGGTCGGCGACGTCGCGCAGGTAGCTGCGCAGCTCCTCGTCGACGCCGTACTTGTCGAACCCGGCGGTGATCGCGGCGAGGATCCCGGTCAGCGGCTGCGCGGCCCGCTGGAACTCCAGGACCTCCTGCGACAGCTCGTAGATGCGCCGCGAGACGCCGGGGTCCCCGCGGAAGACCTCGGTCTCGATCTCGTCGATGTCGTTGGCCAGGCCCGCGACCACCGGCGAGTACCCGTCGACGACGGCATCGAGGATCGCGTACAGCACCGCCTCGCTGCCCTTGGCCAGCAGCGCCGGCTCGCTCTCCAGCCGCCGCCGCACGCGGGCCAGGTCCGGCGACTCGGCGTGCCGGACGGTGATCGCGAACTGCCGGCCGAGGAACAGGTGCAGCTCGCCGAACTCGACCTCCTCGGCCGCGTCCAGGTACCGCGCGGCCTTGAGGACGACGAACAGCGTGTCGCCGTAGCGCTCGAACTTGGGCCGCTGGTGGGCCTGGATGGCGTCCTCGACGGCGAGCTCGGGCAGGTCGTACTGCTCGGCCAGCTCCCCCAGCTCGGGGGGCTCGGGCCGGTAGAGGCCCAGCCACACCAGCCGGTCGTCGAAGCCCTCGGTCAGCCAGTCGTGGCTCTCCTCCGCCGACGGCGGGGTGGCGATGCGCCGGCCGCTCGCGTAGACGGCGTTGTCGACCAGGCGCGACTGGCGCTCGAGCTGGGGCGGCGCCGGCGGCGGGGTCGGCACCGGCCGGAGCACCTGCGGCCGCGGACGGCGGCCGAGGGTGGACAGGGCGGTGAGGGGCGCGAGGCGACGGTCGGCCATGACGGGCTCCCGGGGGACGCTGGGTGGCGGGACTCAGCGGAGGCCCTCCACGCGAGCGCTTCCCGGCGCGCGCGGGCGCGACCGGGACCTAGGCGGGGAGGGCCTCGGGACTGGGACTGGGGGGCTCGCTGCGCACGGCTCGCCCTCCTCCCCGTCGACCGGCACCCGCCAGCACGCGGGCCGTCGTCCATCGTGACACGTCCCCGCGTGCCCGGGCTCGCCGGAGAGGGAGACTTCCCTCTCCGTTCACCCGTCAGACGTTGAGGACGAGGTCCACCATCACCGGCAGCAGGACCACGATCAGCAGTGCGCCCAGGACGTCGAAGGAGATCCCCGAGCGGATCATCTTGGTGATCGGCACGACGCCGGAGCCGTAGACGATGGCGTTCTGCGGCGTCGACACCGGCAGCATGAACCCGAAGGACGCCGCGAAGGTCGCCGCCAGGGCGGGCACGAACGGGTTGATGCCCGCGGCCACCGCCACCGGGATGATGATCGGCACGACGACCGCGGCCGAGGCGGTGTTCGACGTCGTCTCGCTGATGACGATCGCCAGGATCACCGCGAAGACCGTGATCGCGAACGTGCTGGTCAGGCCGAGCCAGTCGGCGGAGCTGCTGCCGATCGTCTCGGCCAGGCCGGTGTCGGCGAGCAGCGAGCCGAAGATGATCCCGGTGCCGAACAGCAGGATCGTGCCCCAGTCGATCTTGGCGGCGTCGGACCAGTTGAGGGTGAACTCCCGCCGCTTCCAGTCGGTGGGGAGCAGGAACAGCAGCGACGCCCCGAGGACGGCGATGACGCCCTCGTCCATCCGGTCGCTGATCGTCGTGTAGAGGTCGGACTCCGTGCCGGCGGTCAGCGCGATGACGCCGGGGAAGATCCAGCACGCGACGGTGATGCCGAAGGCGGTCAGCGTGTTCTTCTCCGCCCGCGAGACGGGGCCGAGCTGCGCGCGCTCCTGCTGCACGTACTCGTGCACGCCCTCGATCCGCTTGATCTCCGGCCGGTTGAGCAGCAGCAGGACCGCGGCCAGCGCGACGAACATGAGCGCGCAGATCGGCAGCGCCATGAGCATCCAGTCGAGGAACCCGATCCGCTCCCCCGTCGCCTCCTCGATCAGCCCGCGGCCGATCAGGTTCGGCGGCGTGCCGACCGGGGTGATCAGCCCGCCGACGCTCGCGCCGTAGGCCAGCATGAGCATCAGCGCGACGCCGACCCTCAGCCGCAGCGGGTCGAAGTCCGGCCGGACCAGTCCCTTGTCCTGCATGAGCTTGGCGATCACCGAGAGGATGCCGATCGCCGTGGGCAGCAGCATCGCCACGGTGGCGGTGTTGGAGACGAACGCCGACAGCAGCGCCGTGATCAGCCCGAACGCGATGATCACCCGCGCGGTCGAGGCGCCCACCCACTGCATCGACAGGATCGCCATCGCGAACCGCCGGGCGACGCCGTGCTTGAGCATCGCGGCGGCCAGGATGAACGCGCCGATGAAGGTGAACACCGTCGTCGAACCGAGCGGCGCCACCGCGTCGTCCGCGGGCACCACCCCGAGGACGACGATCGCGCCCACGCCGATGAGGCCGCCCACCGGGATGGGCACCGGCTCGGTGATCCACAGGACGATGACGCCCAGCAGGACCGCGGCGAGCAGGTGCTGGTCCCGGGGCAGGTCCAGCGGCAGCAGCGCGAAGACGATCGTCACGACCGGGGCGAGGAACAGCCCGACGGTCCGGCGGCCCTTCTCGAAGCGCTCCTCGGCGGGGCTGAGCTGCTGCTCCCCCAGGCTGCGGTAGGTGGCCGTGCCGCGGAAGGCGGCGTCCACGTCGGTGCGCTGCGGAGGACGGTCGGTCGTGGTCATGACAGCTCCCGAGGATGTGACCTAGGGCACACCATAGGGAGAACCGGGTCAGCCCGGAACCTCCCCGTCCGGCGGCGGCACCTGCAGTGCGACGAGGAACCGGGCGACCATCGCGTAGCCGCCCACCAGGGCGGTGAGCTCGACGACCCCGCGGTCGTCGAGGTGGGCGCGCACCGCGGCGAACACCGGGTCGGGGACGGTGACGGCGCGGGCCGAGGCGTCGGTGAACGCCAGCACGGCGGCCTGCGCCGGCGTCCACACCGGCTCGGCGGTGGCGTCGTCGGCGCGCAGCACGCGCAGGTGCAGGTCGGTCAGCCCGGCGCGGCGGGCGATCGGCTCGTGCGCGGCCCACTCGAACTCCGCGCCGGCGAGGACGGCGACCCGCAGGACCACCAGCTCGCGCAGGTCGGCGGGGAGCGTGGTGCCGCCGCGCAGCGCGCCGAGCAGCGCGTTCCAGCCCTCGGCCACCGGCGGACTGTGCAGCAGCAGCCGGTCGAGGGTGGACAGGACGCCGCCGCGCCGGGCGCGCAACAGGTCCGCCGTCGGCCCCTCGCCGGGCGCCTCGGGCAGCCGCGGGGTCACCGGCCGGCGAAGACGCCGGAGGGGTAGGCGCCGTTGGCGACGAGCGTGGCCGACATCCGCTTGCCGAGCTCGACCACCCGCGCCGTCCGCTCCGGTCCCAGGTGCGCCCACGGCGTGGTCCCCAGGGCGTCGGTCTCGGCCTCGAGGTCGGCGCGCAGCCGCTGTCCGGCGTCGGTGAGCCGGTCGCCGTCGAGCAGGCCGCGGTCGGCCAGCCGCGCGGCGGCGGCGGCCCAGTCCTCGTCGCTCCAGCCGCGGGTGGCCTTCGCCGACGCGGGCAGGAACCCGCGGCCGGTGGCGGTGTGGGTGACCAGCGCCTCCAGGCCCGACAGGCCGTGGCGGAGCAGGACGGCGACGTGCCCGTCGCCGCGCCACTCGCGCAGCAGCGAGGCGGCGTGCCAGAGCCGGGTGACCGGGTCCTCCGGCCAGGGCAGGTCGGCGTGGCCGGCGTAGAGCGGGCGCCCCTCGGCGGGGAGCACCGAGCAGGCGTCGGCGAGCAGGTCGCCGAGCTCGGTGACCTCCGGGGCGGCCGCCGCCTCCTCGCCGCCGAGCAGCCGGGTCAGCGAGGCCCGGGCGGAGGCGAACCGGGCCTCCACCACCTGCGCGGGCGAGGCCAGCGTCCAGGCCCGCGGGATGTGGCGGGCCACGATCGCCGGGGAGAAGTTGGAGAAGGTCGCCGTCACCACGCCCGGGCCGACGGCGCCCATCGGGGCCGCGCGGCCGGCGAAGTAGACCATCCGCCCGGGCCGCAGGCCGATCGCCGTCAGGTGCTGCTCGGTCTCCGGCACGAAGTACACGTGGTTGTGCAGCGGCTCGACGGCGCGGTGCGCGCGGCCGACGAGGGCGGGGTCCAGGACGGGCTGATCGGCGGTGACCATGCCGGCGACCCTAGCGAGCGGCCCGGGCCGCCCGGCGGTAGAGCAGGTAGTCGCCGTCCTCCCCCGCCGGCGCGAAGCCCGCGGCCTCGTAGAGGGCGCGGGCCGGGTTGTCCCGGTGCACCCCGAGCCGGACCTCGGCGAGGCCGGCGGCCGCGGCGTCGGCGGCGCACGCCTCGAGCAGCCGCCGCCCGTGGCCGCGCCGGCGGAACGGCGGCAGCACCTGCACGGTCACCACCAGCGCGGCCCCGTCGCCGGGGGTCCACATGACGAACCCGGCGGGCTCCCCCTCCACCTCGAGCACGGTGGTGCGGGCCAGGTTGGCCCGCCACAGCGCCCGGTTGCGGTCCAGCGCGGCGGTCCAGGCCGCCTCCTGCGCCGGCTCGACGTCCCGGACGTACGCCCGCTCGGCCGCCTCGACCAGCGGCAGGTCCGCCTCCCGCGCGCGGCGCGTCACCCGGCGACCGGCGGGACCGGGTACGCCCAGGCGTGGTGGGTGCGGGCGACCCGGAAGCCGACCCGCTCGTAGAGGGCGAACGCGCCGGTGGTGTTCTCGGTGTCGACGTCGAGGCGGGCCGCGCGGCAGCCGTCGGCCGCGGCGCGGGCGAGCGCCGCGGCGATGGCCGTGCCCGCCACGCCGCGCCCGCGGGCGCCGGGCAGCACGCCGATCTGGCCGAGGTGGACGGTGGGGATGCCGGTGGCGCGGGTGTCGGCCTCGTACACGTAGGCGAGGACGTACCCGGCGACGGCGCCGCCGTCCAGCGCGAGCACCGAGAGGTCGGGCCGGAACGCCCGCACTCCGGTGAACCAGGTGCGCCAGGCGGTCTCGTCGCGCTCGGTGGAGCCGTGGTGCTCGGTGAACGCGGCGTTGTGCGCGCGGCGCACCTCGTCGTCGCGGTCCCAGGTGAAGGGCGCCAGCTCGATCCCGGCGGGCACGACGAGGGCGGGCAGCCCGTCGAGCGCGCGCTCCATGGTGGCGAACAGCCGCTCGACCGCGAAGCCCCGGCGCTCCAGCAGCCGCTCCAGCGAGGTCATCGCGGGCCAGGCGCTGGCGACGAGCCGGCCGGGCAGCCCGGGCGGGGCGAACGCCGCGTGCTGCGCGGTGCCGCGCCGCACCTGCCAGTCGACCAGCGCCCGGCCGATGCCGCGCCCGCGCCAGTCCGGGTGCACCCGGCCCTCGGCCCAGACGCGCAGCGCCTCGCGGCCGCCGCGCTGGGAGATCGACGTCGCCCAGGCCACCAGCCGCCCGTCCCCGGTGACCACGGCCCGGCCGTCGGACGGCAGGTCGACCAGCTCCCGGCCCCACCACTCGGCCAGGTCGCCGGCGTCCTCGTGCTCGCCGGTGTCGTCGACGGCCTCGGCGACCGCGAGCAGGTCGGCCGCGGCGGGGGCGTCGTCGAGGGTGAGCGGGCGGGCGGTCAGCCCGCCGGGCAGGCCGGTCACGTCGGCGGGGAGCACGTCGGTCACGGGCGGTCAGGCTAGGCGGGCTCCCCCGCCGCGGGCGACCGGGTTTCAGACCCGCACGAACAGGCAGAACGGGTGGCCGGCGGGGTCGGCGTAGACCCGCACCCGCTCGTGCGGGTCGTCGTAGCCGCCGATCCGGCGGGCGCCGGCCTCCTCGGCGAGCGCGCAGGCCGCGTCGAGGTCGTCGACCTCCAGGTCGAGGTGGACCTGCATCTGCTGGGTGCCCGGCTCCGGCGGCCACACCGGCGGGACGTGGTCGCGCTCGAGCTGGAAGGACAGGCCGGTGCCGCCGTCGTCGGGGCGCAGCGTGGCCCACTCGGCCTCGTCGTCGCGGACCGGCCAGCCGAGCAGCCGCTGGTAGAAGCGGGCCAGCCCGCGCGGGTCCGGCGTGCCGAGGACGGGGGCGGTCAGCCGGATCACCGGGCGCCGATCCCGAACAGCCGGGCGCCGTTGTCGTGCAGCACCGCGCGCAGCCAGTCGTCGCCGAGGTCGAGGCGGGCCAGCGCGGCCAGCTGCTCGGCGTAGGGGTACGGGATGGACGGGAAGTCGCTGCCGAGCAGCACCTTGTCCCGCAGCGCGGCCAGCCGCGGCAGGTCGGCGCGGTCGAAGGGCATGAGCCGCTCGGTGAAGGCGGTGGCGAACATGGTGGTGTCCAGGTGCACCCGCTCGTGCCGCTCGGCGAGGTCGAGGAAGTCCCGGTACTCGGGCATGCCCAGGTGCGCGATGACCAGCTGCAGCCGCGGGTGGCGCTCGAGCAGGCCGGCCGCGGGCCCGGGGCCGGTGTGCTCGCCGCGCAGCGGGCCGGAGCCGCAGTGGATGACCACCGGGGTGCCGGTCTCCTCCAGCCGCGCCCAGACCGCGTCCAGCAGCGGGTCCCGCGGGTCGAAGGCGCCCACCTGCACGTGCACCTTGAACACCCGTACGCCCCGGTCGAGCGCCTCGGCGACGTAGTGCGGCGCCTCCGGCTCCGGGAAGAACGTGGCCGAGCGCAGCACCTGCGGGTGCGCGTCGGCGAAGTCGGAGGACCAGTCGTTGAGCCAGGTGGCCATCCCGGGCTTGTGCGGGTAGGGCAGCGTCGGGAAGGCGCGCACGCCGAGCCGCTCCAGGACCGCGAGCCGCTCCTCCTCGCGCAGCCGGTAGTGCACCGGCCAGCCGGTGCCGTAGTGCGTGTCCGCGGCCTCGAAGTACGCCCACACCTTGGCCTGCACCCGTGGCGGCAGGAAGTGCACGTGCACGTCGACCAGGCCGGGCAGGCCGAGCTCGCGCCAGAACCGCGGGACGTCGTCGTCGTCGACCGGTGGATCGCAGCTCACCCGAGCGAACGTAGCGCCGGCCCGGGGACCGGGCTCACCGGTGTCCGGCGACGGCGGCGCAGGTCGCCGGCTCGTAGACCTCCCGGAGCTGCTCGAACAGCTCCGGCGCGGTGTCCGGTGTGAGCTGCCCGGTGACCGAGACGGTGACCGTCCGGGCGCCGTAGGCGGTGGCGGCGGCGAACTGGGTGCAGCCGGCGGTGTTGCCGGTGTGGCCGTGGACGGTGCCGCAGCGGGTGTCGTACCGGAACAGCCCGAGCCCGGCGGAGGTGCGGCCCGGGCCAGCGGCTCCGACGACCCCGGCCGGAAGGTGAACTGCTCGGCCCGGGTGGCCGGGTCGGTGAGGTCGCCGCGGACGTGGACGCCGACGGAGCGGGCGAGGTCGGCCGGGGTGGACACGACGCCACCGGAGGCCCACGACCAGCCGGCGGCGATCGCGGTGCTCGCGTCCTCGGGCGGCTGCTCGGAGACGTCGTAGCCGTGCAGGTACGGGCTCGGGAGGTCCGACCCCACGGGGAGGCCCGTGGCGGTCAGGCCGGCGGGCCGGAGCACCAGCGCGGCCAGCACGTCGGCGTAGGGGCGGCCGGTGGCCGCCCCGACCACCAGGCCGGCGAGGACGTCGTCGGAGTCGGAGTACCGGTACTCCGTGCCGGGGGGCGAACAGCAGGGGCTCGTCCTCGACGTACGAGAGGAGCTCCCGGGCGGCGGCGGGTCCTGCAGCGACGCCAGCAGCGCGTCGACGAAGGCCTCGCTCGGGGTGGGGTCCGGGATGCCGCTGGTGTGCCCGAGCAGCTGGCGCAGGGTGACCGCCTGCCAGGCCGGCGGCAGGTCCGGCCGCCGGGTGCCGACGGGCTCGTCCAGGGAGAGGACGCCCCGGGACACCAGGGCCGGCACCGTGGCGGCGTCGTACGCCCTGGCCACGCCGGCGACCCGCATGGCGTCCCCGGCCGCGGGCGGGCGCCCGGCGGCGAGGTCGGCCACGCCGGCGGCGAGGACGTCGAGGTCCCTGTCGAGGCCCAGCGTCACGACCGCCCCGGGCGGGCCGCCGGGCTGCTGCACGAGGTCGGTCAGCGTGGCCTGCAGCTCCCCGGTTTCCGGCGCCGTGCCGGCGGCCGCCGTCGCCGGGACGCCGGTCAGCGCCACCGCCGTGACCAGCGGGACCAGCAGGGACAGGAGATGCCTGGTCCGGGGCGTGCGTGCAGGCTCCCCCGCGGCCGCGCGCCCGGGAAGACGCGTGCCCGGGGAGCCGGCCGCCACGCCGGGTGCGCTCAGCGGAGCGTGACCACGACCTTGCCCCGCACGTGCCCGCCGGCCACCAGGTCGTGGGCCTCCGCGGTGCGCTCGAGCGGGAACGCCCTGGCGATGGAGACCCGCAGCTGGCCGGCGTCGGCCATCCGGCCGAGCTCCTCGAGGTCGTGCCGCTCGGGCCGGACGAACACGTACCGCCCGCCCATCTCGTTGACCGCCGGGTCGACCACGCCGGCGATCCGGGAGACGTCGCGCACCTGCTTCGGGGCGTCGGTGAGCGCGTCACCGCCGTTGAGGTCGAGCACGGCGTCGACCGGCTCGGACAGCTGCGCGCTGATCGGCCCGGCCGAGTAGTCGAGCACCTCGGCGGCGCCGGCGTCGCGGAGGAAGCCGTGGTTGCGCGGGCTGGCGGTGCCGATGACGTGCGCGCCGAGCGCGACGGCGATCTGGACGGCGAAGAAGCCGACCCCGCCCGCCGCGCGGTGCACCAGGACGCGGTCCCCCTCGCCGACGTCGAGCGCCTCGGTCAGCGCCTGGTAGGCGGTCAGCCCGGCCAGCGGCAGCGCCCCGGCCTCGGCGAACGACAGCGACTCGGGCTTGCGCGCCACGCAGCGCTGCGGTGCGGGCACCAGCTCGGCGGCGGTCCCCCACTGCACGTCGTCGCGGCGCAGGTAGCCGAACACCTCGTCGCCGGGGGCGAGGTCGTGGACCGCGGGCCCGACCGCCTCGACGGTCCCGGCCAGGTCCCAGCCCGGCACGATCGGGAAGTGGTGCGGGAAGGACCCGGCCAGGTGCCCCTCGCGGATGCCGACGTCGACCGGGTTGACCCCCGCGGCGTGCGTGCGGACGAGCACGGTGTCCGGGCCGACCGGCGGCTCCGGCAGGTCGTCGCGCAGGGTCAGGACCTCCGACCCGCCGAACCGGTCGTAGGCGATCCCCCTCAACGCATGCCCCTCAACGGCGTCCCTTCACGTAGCGGCCGAACGCCTTCTGGATCTCCCGGCGCGAGTCGCGCTCGGCCAGGTCCTGGCGCTTGTCGTAGGACTTCTTGCCCTTGGCCAGCGCGAGCGTGGCCTTGACCTTCCCGTCCTTGAAGTACAGGTCCAGCGGCACGAGCGTCAGGCCGCCCTCGCGGGTCTTGCCGATCAGCTTGTCGATCTCCGCGCGGTGCATGAGCACCTTGCGCTTGCGGCGCGGGGCGTGGTTGGTCCAGGTCCCCTGCGTGTACTCGGGGATGTGCACGTGCTGGAGCCACACCTCGCCGTCGTCGACGGTGGCGAAGCCGTCGACCAGCGACGCCCGGCCGGCGCGGAGGCTCTTCACCTCGGTGCCGGTGAGCACCAGGCCGACCTCGTAGGTGTCGAGGATCGAGTAGTCGTGCCGCGCCTTCTTGTTCTGGGCGATGAGCTTGCGCCCCTGTTCCCGCGGCATGTCCCCAGGTTACTGCCGGTGCCCGGCCAGGGTGATCTCGCGGCGGAGCTGCGCGTACGTGGGCGCCTGCACCGGCAGGAACGCCACCTCCCGCACCCGCCGGGCGGTGTCGCTGGCGGCCAGGTAGCCCGGCCCGCCACTGACGGCCGACTCCAGCCGCACCGCCTCGGCGGCGACGTCGAGGGCGGCCAGCCGCAGCCGGGCGAGGTCGCCGGGGCCCACGCCCACCCGGTCGCCGGCGAGGTCCTCCAGCCGCCGGGCGGCGTCGTCGCGGCGCTCGGACAGCGCGTCGGCGTCGGCCCGCAGGACACCGGGGACGTGCTCGGCCGCCGCGGCCAGCGCGGCGTCGGCGACGCCGAGGGCGAGCGCGGTCTGCAGCAGCAGCATCGCCGGCCGGCACACCGCCATGAAGGAGGCGAGGTCGTCGGTGAGCACCCGTCCCGGCCCGACGGCGACGCCGGCGAGGTGCAGCCCGCCGGTGCCGGTGCCGTTGAGGCCCAGCAGGTCGAAGTGCCCGGTCGGCGTCACGCCGGGGTCGGTCAGCCGGAACAGCACGACGACGCGGCCCTCGTCCGGGGTGCGCGCCGGAGCCACGACGACGGCGTCGTCGAAGAGGTTGGACGCCCAGCCGACGGTGCCCGACAGCCGCCAGCCGGCGCCGTCGCGGGTGGCGGTGAGCGGCAGCGTGCCGGTGCCGGCGAGGTCGGCGACCGCCGGGGCGAGCGCGGTGGCCCCCGGGACGGTGCCCGCCCGCAGCCCCGCGACCAGGTCGGGCTGCGGCTCCGGCGGCGGGCAGGAGCGCAGGTACTCGAGCACCATCCGCTGCGACCAGGCGGCGAACGCGGTGGCCAGCGACACCGACGCGAGCTCGCGGACCATCCGCACCGAGGCCAGCAGCGCCTCGGTCGGGTCGTCGTCGTCCCGCTCGAACGCGCCGATCGCGCCCAGCCGCCGCAGCGCCGGCCGCACGTCGGCCCGCCCGGCGTCGACATCCGCGGCCCGCCCCAGCGCCTCGCTCGTCGTCGTCATGGCCCGTCCCTACCCGCCACCGGCCCGCGACGCGCGAGATGCCGCCATCTCGTACGCCCCGGGGTCCGCGGGCGTGCGAGACGACGGCATCTCGACGGGGGGCGCTACAGCCGGACGTACAGGCGCAGCGTGACGTAGGCGGCGATCGCGGCCAGCCCGACGCCGGCGGCGGCGATGATCGGGCTGATCGTGGCGATCGCGCCCCAGTCGACCGGCGGGATGATCCCGGCCTTGATCGGGCCGGCCAGCGTCTTGTCGACGAACAGCACCTTGGTCAGCACCAGGCCGCCGACGGCGAGCAGCGCGCCGATGAGCCCGGCCAGCGCCGCCTCGAGGATGAACGGCAGCTGGGTGTACCAGCGGGAGGCGCCGACCAGCCGCATGATGTTGGTCTCGTTGCGGCGGTTGAACGCGGCCAGCTGGATCGTGTTGGAGATGAGCAGCAGCGCCGCCAGCGCCTGGACCACCGCCACGGCGATCGTGGCGTTGCGGGCGCCGTTGAGCAGGCTGAACAGGCGGTCGAGGAAGTCGCCCTCGTCGCGCACCTGGTCGACACCGTTCTGCCCGTTCGGGAACTCCGCGGCGATGACCTCGTACCGCTCGGGGTTGACCAGCTCCACCCGGAAGCTCTCCGGCAGCGCGTCCGGCGGGGTGTTCTCGACCAGCTCGGGCTGCTGGGAGAACTGCTGCCGGAACCGCTCGTAGGCCTCCTCCTTGGACTCGTAGATGAAGCTCTGCACCTCCGACGAGTCCGACAGCTGCTGCTCGATCGCGCTGCGCTGCTCGTCGGTGGCGCCGTCGGCCAGGAAGATGGAGACCTGCACCTTGTCGTAGTAGATCTCCTTCATGTCGGAGATCATCCCGGCGATGAGCAGGCCGGTGCCCATGAGACCGAGCGAGATGGCCGTGGTCAGGATCATCGCGACCGTCATGGTCAGGTTGCGACGCAGCCCGGTGGCCACCTCGGAGAGGACGAAGTTGACGCGCATGGGTTCCCTGTCGTGAGGTGCAGGTCGTAGAGGGGGACGACCGTCAGCGGCCGACGCCGTAGACGCCGCGCGACTGGTCGCGGGTGATCTGGCCCCCGTTGAGCTCGATGACGCGACGGCGCATGGAGTCGACGATGTGGTAGTCGTGCGTCGCCATGATCACCGTGGTGCCGGTGCGGTTGATCCGCTCCAGCAGCAGCATGATCCCCTCGCTGGTCTCCGGGTCGAGGTTGCCGGTGGGCTCGTCGGCGAGCAGCACCAGCGGCCGGTTGACGAACGCGCGGGCGATCGCGACCCGCTGCTGCTCACCACCGGAGAGCTCGTGCGGCAGCCGGTTGGCCTTGCCGTCGAGGCCGACCATCTCCAGCACCTCGGGCACGACCCGCTTGATCGTGCGGTGCGGCTTGTTGATCACCTCGAGGGCGAAGGCCACGTTCTCGGCCACGGTGCGGTTGCGCAGGAGCCGGAAGTCCTGGAAGACGCAGCCCATGGTGCGGCGGAGCTTGGGCACCTGCCACTTGCTCATGCCGTTGAGGGTCTTGCCGTTGACGGTGACCGTGCCGCGGGTGGGGTCGTCCTCCTTGAGCAGCAGCCGGAGGAACGTCGACTTGCCGGAGCCGGACGAGCCGATGAGGAAGACGAACTCGCCCTTGTCGATCTCCGTCGACACGTCATCGAGGGCCGGCCGGGAGCTGGCCGGGTAGAGCTTGGTGACGTGTTGCAATTCGATCACGAGGCGCCACGGTACCTGCCCGGCGACCCACCATGGTCGGTTGACGCGGAGACGCACCGGGAGCAGTTCCCCTGATCCGCGGCCGTACCCGGCGGGATCGCCCGGCGAACCGCTCCCCGGTGTGACCGACCTGACGCCTCAGCCGGCGGCGACGGTCTCCTGCTGGCGGCGCCAGCGGATGCCGGCCTCGATGAACGAGTCGATGTCGCCGTCGAGGACCGCCGAGGTGTTGCCGGTCTCCTGCTCGGTGCGCAGGTCCTTGACCATCTGGTACGGGTGCAGCACGTAGGAGCGCATCTGGTTGCCCCAGCTGGAGCCCTCGCCCTTGAGCGCGTCCATGGCGGCGCGCTGCTCCTCCTGCCGCCTGGCCAGCAGCCGCGCCTGGAGCACGCGCATGGCCGCCGCCCGGTTCTGGATCTGCGACTTCTCGTTCTGGCAGGACACCACGATGCCGGTGGGCAGGTGGGTGATCCGGACGGCGGAGTCGGTGGTGTTCACGCTCTGCCCGCCGGGGCCCGAGGACCGGAAGACGTCGATGCGGATCTCGTTCTCCGGGATGTCGACGTGGTCGGTCTGCTCGACGACCGGCAGCACCTCGACCCCGGCGAACGACGTCTGCCGGCGGCCCTGGTTGTCGAACGGCGAGATCCGCACCAGCCGGTGGGTGCCCTGCTCGACCGAGAGCGTGCCGTAGGCGTAGGGCTGCTTGACCGCGAAGGTGGCCGACTTGATCCCGGCCTCCTCGGCGTAGGAGGTGTCGTAGACCTCGACCGGGTAGCGGTGCCGCTCCGCCCAGCGCAGGTACATCCGCATGAGCATCTCGGCGAAGTCCGCGGCGTCGACGCCGCCGGCCTCCGAGCGGATGGTCACCAGGGCCTCGCGGGCGTCGTACTCGCCGTTGAGCAGCGTGCGGACCTCGAGCTCGTCGATCTCCTTGCGCAGCGCGGCCAGCTCGCGCTCGGCCTCGGCCGCGGTGGCCTCGTCGGACTCCTCCTCGGCCATCTCGTGCAGCACGCCGACGTCGTCGAGCCGGCGGCGCAGCTCCTCGACCCGGCGCAGGTCGCCCTGCAGGTAGGACAGCCGGGAGGTCAGCGCCTGGGCGGCCTCGACGTCGTTCCAGAGGTCCGGCGCGGCGGCCTGCTCCTCGAGCTCGGCCACCTCGCGGCGGAGCCGGTCGACGTCGAGGACGGACTCGATGCTCGAGAGGGTCGTGTCGAGTTCGTCGAGGACGACGGAGAAGTCAGCGGCCACGTCGATCCAGGGTAGTGCGCCGCCCGCGCGGTGGCGCCGGGTGCGCGGTCAGCCGATCCGCTCGGCCATCCACCGGGGGACGGCGTCCGGCGGCCGGGGGTGGTCGCGCAGCTCGGCGACCAGCGCCTCCCGCGGCAGCGGTGGGCCGTCGGGCTCGGCCTCGGCGTTGAAGATCGGCAGCAGCCGGCTCGTGGCCCGGTCGAGGGTCATGTCGGTCTGCAGCCAGGTGCCGCGCTCCGGCGTCCACATGACCCGCTTGAGCTCCTCGACGGCGGTCCGGACGGCGGCGGTCGCCGGCACCGGCACCGGCTCCCCGTCGGCGGGCCCGGCGGTGAGCAGGTCGCGCCGGACGTCGCCGACCACGGTGGCGCGGTAGCGGACGCGGGCCGCGTCGGCCGGCACGGCGGCGAGCAGGGCGGCGCCGAGGTCGCGGAGGACGGCGGTGGTGTCGCGGGCGGGCGGGGTCACGCCCGCCATCCTCGCAGCGGCCGCCCGGGTGACCGGTCCGGCACGGGGTACCTCCCCTCGCATGAGCGAGCCGCGGCGCCGGCGCACCCGCGAGGAGTACGCGCGGGGCCTGCCCGACCACCACGACCCGACGGCGGGCATCGGCGGCGCGGCGGCGGCGCAGTCGGCGCTCACCCTCCGGCTGGTGCTGGCCGCCTTCGGGCTGGTCACCTGCACGGTGTCCGGCGTCCTGTGGTGGCGCACCGACCTGCCCACCTGGCCCGCGGTGGTGCTGTTCGTCCTCGCCGCGGTCGCGCTGGTCGACCTGGTGGTCGTCGCCCGGCGCAAGCTCCGGGGGGAGCCCGGCTGACGGCGGGAACGTGCGCGCGGTCACGGCGGTTGCAGCGCGACGTCGACCGCCGAGCGGGAGGAGCGCGGGATGCGCGCCGTCGTCTACGAGGAGTACGGGGAGCCCGAGGTCCTGCACGTCGCCGAGGTGGAGGAGCCGCACGCCGGGCCGGGGCAGGTCCGGGTCGCCGTCCGCGCGGCGGGCGTGAACCCGATCGACTGGAAGCTGGTCACCGGGCTGCTGGCCCGCGGCGACCGGCCGGCGGGGCCGACCGTGCCCGGCGCGGACGCCGCCGGGGTGGTGGACGAGGTCGGCGAGGGCGTGACCGGGGTGCAGGTCGGCGACGCGGTGTTCGGTCTGGGCCGGCGGACCGCCGCCGCGCACGCCGTCCTCACCGCGTGGGCGCCCAGGCCGCCGGAGGTGTCGTTCGAGGTCGCCGCCGGGCTGGGCGTGTCCGGGGAGACCGCCGTCCGGGTGCTCGACCTGCTCGGGCTGGACGCCGGCCGCACGGTGGTCGTCGACGGCGCGAGCGGCGGCGTCGGCATCGCCACCGTGCAGGTCGCCGTCAGCCGCGGGCTCGGCGTGATCGGGACGTCGTCGCCGGCCAACGCCGAGTTCGTCCGCTCGCTCGGCGCGCTGCCCACCACCTACGGCCCCGGCCTGGCCGACCGCGTGCGCGAGCTCGCCCCCGACGGCGTGGACGGCGCGGTCGACACCGCCGGGCGGGGGTCGGTGCGCGAGCTGGTCGCGGTCACCGGCGACCCCGGCAAGGTGGTCACCATCGCCGACTTTGGCGCCGGTGGGCTCGGCGTGCACGTGACGACGTCCAGCGCCGGCGCCGCGCCCCGCCTGGCCCAGGTCGCCGCGCTGGTGCGGCAGGGCCGGCTGCAGCTGCCGGTCGCCGGCGCCTACCCGTTCGAGCGGGCGGCCGAGGCGTACCGGCGCAGCCGCGAGGGCCACGTCCGCGGCAAGCTCGTCCTCGTGCCCTAGGGCTCGCGGGTCTCGGCGACCACCCAGCGCAGGTAGTCGGGGCCGCCGCCGAGCAGCGGCAGCGCGATGACGCACGGGACGTCGTAGGGGTGCAGCTCGGCGGTGCGGGCGACGATCGCCGGCACCAGGGAGGCGCGGGTGTGCAGCGCGACGCGGGCCTCCGGGTCGTCGTGCACCTCCCCCGCCCACCGGTAGACCGACCGGATCGCGCTCAGCTGGTGCCCGCAGGCGGCCAGCCGCTCCTCCACCAGCCTCCGCGTGTAGCCGGCCAGCCAGTCGGCGTCCGGCCCGGTGACGACCACCTCGACGACGTCCACGGCGGCCATCCTCCGGGTGCGTGCGCCGCCGCGCGCCGGGTAGGGCCCGCCCATGAGCGACGACCTGACACTCCGGATCGACAGCGAGACGTACGTGCTGCGGCAGGGCGAGGAGGGGCTGCAGGTGGGCCGCCGCAACGGCGACGACGTGAGCTGGCTCGACGACGTCGACCTGGCCCTGCTGCCCGAGGACGCCCGCGCCGCGCTCGCCGAGCGCGACACCTCCAACGAGGCACTGCGCACCGCGATCGGCGGCATCGTCCAGGCGGAGGTCGAGCGCGGCGGCTGACCCCGTGCGGGGCGGCCGCCCGGTCCCCCGGGCGGCCGCCCCGGTCAGCGGTACGCGTAGGGCGCGAGCGCCGGCTCCTCCGGCACGTCGGGCGCGTTGCCCGCGCTGTCGCCGGCGTAGGCCAGGAAGCGGGCGTGGTCGGTCGGGAAGGTGAGCGGGTCGACGCCCGGCTGGAACGGCTGCAGGCAGGTGGTCAGCGGGATCCGCGCGCGAACCGCCGGCCCGTCGTGGGTGAGCGCGTCGGCGACGATCGCGTAGCCGACGGCGTCGTAGCTGCCGATGGCGAAGTGGTCGGCCGCGTCCGCCGGGCAGACCTCCTGGACGGCGATGTTCGCGATCGCGCCGTCGCCGGTGCGCAGCGCCGAGCTCGGCGCCAGGAGGTTGGGGACGACGACCTCGTCGGCCAGCGTGTAGGCGACGGTGTAGTCGACGCCGGCGAAGGTCTCCGCGCCGCTGTTGAGCGCCTGCAGGAAGCGCGAGCCGATCGCCTGCTGGTGGAACGACGGGTTGCAGTCCCCGCAGGTGACGCCGGAGAGCACGGTGCCGTGGTTGGACGGCGACAGGCCCACGAGGTCGTCGACGAGGGCACGGGTGTCGGGCCAGAACCGCAGCGCCCAGCGCGGCACCATCCCGCCCTGGCTCCAGCCGACGACGTCGACGTCGCGGCGCGACTGCTGGGCCATCGTGCGGATGGCGTGCACCAGGTACTCGCCGGCGACCTGGACGTCCCCGGTGGCGTCGAAGGGCAGCGTGACCGTGCACCAGCGCCAACCGTTGCGGTCGAAGGCGCGGGTGTAGTTCCAGCCGAAGCCGACCTGCGGGTCCATGGTCGTGCCGGGCACCAGCAGGATCGGGTCCCGCGCCAGGCCGCGCAGGGAGCCGTTGCAGGACAGACTCGCGTCGAGGTCGGCCCCCGGCACCGACAGCCGCGGACCGGGACGGTCGAGCGGAGCGAACTCGCCGGTGTCGGCGGCGGGTGCGGACGCGGGGGCGGCGCTCGCGGTGCCGGTGCCCAGCAGGACGGCGGCGGTGGTGAGCGCCGCCGTCAGGACGGTCAGCAGTCGGGACCTCGTCATCGGCGGTCGCGTCTCCTCGCGGTTCGGGCGCGCACCGGTCACGCGCTCGTGGAACACAACGAGCGGACGTGTCGGGAGATGTGGGCCGGCTGCCCGCGACGACGTCCCGGCGCGGGACCCGGCGTTGCGGGCCTGATCCGTTCCGGGTCCTCGGGCCCGCGGGATCGGGACCTCCGCCCCCGGTCCCGCCGTACCGGCCCGACCGAGTATCGGGACGGGCGCCACCCGAGGCGCCCGGGCCCCGGCCCCGCAGCCGGCCGACCGGAGAGTGGTCATGAGCGTCCTGGCGCAGGAGCGTCCCGTCGTCGCCGAGCAGCAGGCCCGGCCCGCGGCCCGCACCCCCGAGGTCTCCTTCTGGGAGCGCGGCTCGGTGTGGGCGCTGCTGGTCGTCCTGTTCGGCGCGGTCGTCTTCGGCGCCATGGTGGTGCTCACCGAGCTGGCCGGCGGCCCCGGCTACCCGTACTGACCGAACGGCCCCGCAGCAGGGCCCAAGGACCCTCCGCGGCGCCGGGTGGCGGTCCTAGCGTCGGTCCGGACGCCGATCACGCGGCGCCCGAGGCGCATCCCTGGGAGTCGCCATGACCCTCCCCGTCGAGCGACCGCCCGCCGCGGTCGAGCAGCCCGCCGTCGCCGGACCGCCCGCCGCGGCCGAGGAGGCCCAGCGGCCCTCCGACGACCGGGCCACCCCGCTCACCCCGGAGAAGCGCGGCATCGAGGAGCGCGGCTGGCTGCTGTTCGCGATCGTGATCACCTTCATCGCGCTCGCCTTCGCCGGGATGATCGTGCTCACCGCGCTGGGGGGCGGCACCGACTACGCGCCCTGGGGCGGCTGACCGCCCTCACCCCGACAGCGCGCCGTCGGGCGGCCGCACCGCCCGGCGGCGCACCTGCTCGCCCAGGCCGAGGACGTCGAGCGCGTCGAGCAGCACGTCCCGGCAGGCCGCGAACCGCTCGGCGCCGACCGCCGCGCGCACCCGCGCGTCGACGTCGGCGCGGGTCTCCCGGGCCACCTGCACCACCCGCCGCCCGGCCGGCGTCAGCGCCACCGGGCGCCGCCGCCGGTCCCCGGCGTCCTCCGCCGGCCCGACGTAGCCCAGGTCGGCCAGCTCCCCCAGCGTCTTGGACACCGCCTGCTGGCTGACGCCGAGCTCGACGGCCATCTCCGTCGCGGTGACCGGCCCGGCCAGCAGGCGCTGCACGAGGTAGCCGTGCCCGCGGCGCAACCCGGTTCCGGCGAGCGCCTGCAGGACGGCGTCGTCGACGGCCGCGCCGAGCAGGGAGAGGACGGAGGCGAGGTCGAGTTCCGGAGGCCTGGACACACAATTATGGTTGTGCAACCTTGCGGTCATGACAACCACGACTCCCGACACGGACGTCGTCACGGTCGTCCGCCGCTACTACGCCACCGTCGCCGACCTCGCCGCGACCGAGGACGACCTGCGCCCGCTGCTCGACGCGCGGCTGCGGGTGGTGGAGCACCCGAACGCCGTCACGCCGCGCGGCGCCGTCCGCGACCTGGAGGGGACGCTGGCCGGGTTCCGCGCCGGCAAGCGGCTGCTGCGGGAGCAGGTCTTCGACGTGCACGAGGTGCTTCCCGCCGGCGACCGCGCCGCCGTCCGGGCCACCTGGCGCGGCACCGTCGGCGTCGACGCCGGCCCCTACCGCGCCGGCCAGGAGCTCCTCGCGCACGTGGCCGCGCTGCTCACCGTCCGGGACGGCCGGGTCGTCGACCACGAGACCTTCGACTGCTACGAGCCCCTGGCGTAGTCCGGTCAGTCCATCTGCCAGCCGGCCAGCGCCTCCGCCGTCGGTCCGAGCGACCACGCCAGGACGGCCACGCACGCCACGGCGACGGCGGCGTACGCGAGCGCCGTGCGCGGTGCCGAGCGGAGCGTCCGGGCGACGCCGAAGCCGCACGCCACCAGCACGCACGCCAGGGTCAGCGGCGCGAGGGCCATGGACAGCACCCCGGCCAGGCGGATCCACCCGCCGACGTAGGGCACGGTCGCCGGCCACAGGTCCTCCGGGTCGTGGTAGCCGGCCGCGACCTCGGCCAGAGGCAGGTGGTGCAGGCCGTTGACGACGTACGGGACGACGACGCCGAGCACGTGGACGAGGACGGCGCCGAGCGCGACGGCTCCCAGGCGGACGGCGCCGCGCGTCGTCGTCACCGCTCCTCGCCCTCCGCCCTCCTGCGGGGCGAACGGTCGAGGGGCAGGCCGCGCTCGAAGAGCCGCAGCAGCGTCTCGGTCACCGGCTGTCCCTCGACCTCTCGGTACACCGTGTACCTCTCGGTGAGCTCGTCCAGCACGCGGCGCTCCTCGCGGGCGTCGGCCATGTCCTGGCGGTCCCGATCCGTGAACCAGACGATCGCCACGGGTCCCCCTCGACCGGACGGCGGTTGCTGCCCAGGAGTAGACACCCGAGGGCGAGCCGCAGCGGCCGGCGGACCTGTCGGTCTCGACGAGGGACGGCGTGGTCGCGATGGGGTCCTCGGGCCCTGTCCACCGGCGGGCGGGCCGGGACAGGGTGCTCGTGATGCGGTCGGCGCCGTCGGGGGCCGCCGGCCGACGCTCCCCGGGGGACGAGAGGTCGCCGGATGCCGGATCTCCCAGCGGAACTCCTGGACCCGGACACGCCGCCGGACGTCGTCGTCGGCGACCACCGTCAGGAGGCGGACGCCGATCCCACCCTGGGCATCGAGGTTGCCCCCCAGCCGGTGGCCGGGCCACCGTCCGGCGAGCCGGCCCACGCCCTCGTCACGATCGGGGACTCGCTCACCCACGGCATGATCAGCGGGGCCGTGCACCGGACCGAGCTGTCCTGGCCCGCCCTCGTCGCCCGGTGCCTGGCCACCCGGGTCGCGGTGCCCGCCTACGGCGGCCCGCTGGGCGGTCTGCCGTTCAACATCGAGGGCGCGCTGCGCCTGCTCGAGCGGCGGTTCGGCAGGCACGTCGGCGGTCTGGAGGTGGTGGCCCTCCCGCTCGCGCTGCAGCGGCTCGCCGACCAGAACGAGGAGTGGTGGGAGAGCGGCCCGGGCAGCCGGCCGCCGCGCACGGACCTCCGCTACGAGAACGTCGGCATCTACGGCTGGGACCTCCGGGACTGCCTGTCGTACACGGCCAGGCGCGCCACCGAGCGCATCGCGGCCCGCCCGCCGCGCGACGAGCTGCTCGGCGCCGTCCCCTCCAACGACAACGACATCGCGGCCCGGTCGGTCCTCGCGCCGTTCGGGGCCACGGCCACCCAGATCGACGCCGCGGCCGAGCACGGGCGCCGCGGCGGCATCGGCACGCTCGTCGTCGCCCTCGGCTCGAACAACGCCCTCCGGTCGGTGGTCGACAAGCGGGTCCGCTGGTCGGACACGGGCTTCGACGACGTCGGGGAGAAGGGGCCCTACAACGTCTGGCGGCCGGAGCACTTCGCCGAGGAGTACGGCCGCCTGGTCCGGAGGATCGAGGCGATCAGCGCCCGCCGCGTCGTCCTCGCGAACGTCCCGCACGTGACGATCAGCCCGATCGCCAAGGGGGTCAACCCGCGGGCACCCGGGCAGAAGTGGCGTCCCGGGTCGCGCTACTTCCCCTACTACACCGACCCCTGGGTCGACGAGGAGGACTTCCGGCCGGCGAAGCACCGCCACCTGACCCACCAGCAGGCACGGGCCGTCGACGCGGCGATCGACCAGTACAACGGCACGATCGCCGACGCCGTCCGCGCCGCACGCAGGCAGGGCCGGGACTGGTTCCTCCTCGACCTGTGCGGGATCCTCGACGGTCTCGCCTTCCGTCGCTTCGTGACCGACGACGACGCGGCCGCCCGCAACGACTGGCGCCCGTACCCCCTACCGGCGCCCATCGCCCACCTCGACACCCGGTGGTTCCGCTCTGATGCCACCGGACGGCTGCAGGGCGGCCTGTTCGGGCTCGACGGCGTGCACCCGACGACCTCCGGCTACGGCATCATCGCGACGGAGGTCCTCGCGATCCTCGCCCGGGCCGGTCTCCCCACCCAGTCCGTCGACTTCGCCGGACTCCTGGCGGAGGACACGCTCAACGCGCAGCCACCGGCCCTGATGACCACGGTGTTCGACCTCGCCGCGCCCTTCCTCACCCAGCTGGTCTCCCGGCCGACGGGGGCCGCGCCCTGACCTCCCGGAGCGGGGCCCCGTCGCGGCAGGTCACTGCTGGGCCGCGAACCGCTCGTCGAGCAGGCGGTTCACGCAGGCCTCCGCCTCGTCGACGGCGCGCGCGTTCTCCCCGCTCGGGCACCGGTGCCACGAGGTGCGGGCGACGCCGAGCGCGATGTAGGCGACCGAGATGTCGAGGTCGATCTGGTCGATGCTGGTGATGGTCGGGCTCATCGCGACCTCCGCGTCCTGTGCCTGTGAGCTGCACGTTAGGTCGCGGGTGTGACAGTTCCGCTGCCCCGAGGACACCGGCGGATGCCGATCCGTCCCATGCGGCGCCCCCTCCCCCTAGCGTCGCCACCGACCCCCCGGAGGACGACGGAAGGCGATCCCATGACCGGTTCGACCACCCTCACGCGCGAGCGGGCCGACCTGATCGAGTCGCTGCGGCGGCACCGGGCCTTCCTGCGGTTCACCGTCCGCGGCCTGACCGACGAGCAGGCGACCCGGCGGCCGACCGTCAGCGCGCTGGACCTGGCCGGGCTCATCAAGCACGTGGCGGGCACGGAGGCGTCGTGGGTGCGCTTCGCCGAGGGCGGGGCCGAGGCGATGCACCGCAACTGGGGGCCGGACGTCGTCAGCCGTCACTGGCACCTCGAGCGCGGGGAGACGCTGGAGAGCGTGCTGGCGGGTTACGAGGAGGTGGCGCGGCACACCGACGAGGTGATCGCCTCGATGCCCGACCTGGACGTCGACCACGAGCTGCCGCAGGCCCCCTGGTTCGAGCCGGGCGCCCGCTGGTCGGCCCGGCGGGTGTTCCTGCACGTCATCGCCGAGACCGCACAGCACGCCGGCCACGCCGACATCCTGCGGGAGTCGATCGACGGCCAGAAGACGATGGGCTGACCCGCCCTCCGCCGGGACGACCGGGCCGGGCCTCAGCGGTCGACGTAGCGGTCGGTCTCGACGACGAAGCGGCCGGTGGCGGTGTTGGCGTCGATCCACTCGGGCAGCAGCGGGATCCGCACGGTGACCGTGGCGCAGACGGAGAACTCCTCCCCCGGTGCGAGGGTGGGCGCGTACTCCGCGGCCCCGCACTCGGCGCCCGGAGGAGCGAAGGACAGCCGCACGTCGGTGGCGTCCACCGACTGGTCCTGCACCGCCAGCTGGGCCGCCCGCTCCGCCCGCGCCAGGCCGGTGGAGACGTCGGGAGCGGTGGCCAGCGCGCGGCCCGCCTCCCGCGCGGCCGCGGTCGCGGCGAACACCCCGCGCTGCACCGCGGAGAACCCGGCGACGACGTGGACCAGCGGCACGAACACCACCAGCGCGACGAAGACGAACTCCACGACCGCCGACCCGCGCTCCCCCGACCCGAGCCGGGCGCGCAGCCACCTCACGCGGCCTCCTCCACCGCGCGGCCGGTGACGTCCAGCGGCAGCAGGTCACCGAGACCGGCGAGCAGCGTCGGCACGGCGCCGCTGCAGCGCACGCTCACCAGCACCAGCCCGGTGTCGTCGACCTCCTCGGCCGCGGTGCACACCAGCCCCTCGGCGGTGCCGGCCGTCGTCGCCCGCGCCACCGCCTCCAGCGCCCGGCCGGTCGCGGCCCGGGCGGGCACGTCCGCGTTGGCCGCGTACCGGGCGCCCTCCTGCGCGCTCGCCGTCACCACGTTGCGGACGTGCACGTAGACGGCCACCTGCAGCACCGCCAGCAGCAGCACGACGACGAGCACCGACACCAGCACGAAGTCGACGACGGCACTGCCCCGCTCGCGGTCTGGCCGCCCGTCAACCGCCATTCGTGACGGAGGCCAACGCGTTCTGCACCGCCGACACGATCGCCTCGCGGAACGGCACGAGGATGGCCAGCACCAGGGCCGCCGTCATCACGGTGATCATCACCCAGCCGGGGACGTCACCCCGCTCGGCATCGTCGTCCCGCAACCGCGCGGCCACCGCCGCCGTCAGGGTGAGCAGCCAGGCCAGCGCCCGCATCCGTCGTCCTCCTCCGTTGTGCACCGGCGCTCACCGCGCCAGCGAGACGATGCTGATCAGCCCCGGGAACAGGGCGAACAGGACGGTGACCGGCAGCACCAGGAAGACGACCGGCACCGCAAGTGTCAGGGGCTCCCCTTCCTCCATCCCCCTGAAATGTGACCTGTTGGACGACTCAAGCCGCACCCCAACCCGCCGATACAGACGGGACCCGGGCTGCGGATCCGGTGCCCTGACGCCTGAAAGAAGGAGTCGACCGGATGCTTACGACTGTGATCATCGTAATCGTTGTCTTGTTCATACTGATATGCGGCGCCGCCTCCTCCAGTTCCAAGACCGCAAATCGCTTAACACCTCCCGTCGGCACGCTTTCACGCTCAGCTGTTCAAGGGCTCATCGACCAAGCGCATTATGGCGAGGAAGTAATTCTCCAGATGCCGGCGACGATTCTCGTTGATGAGCGCCATCCCGAGGGCCGGGGGGAGCTTGTTATCAGCACTCGGAAGATTCACTTCGTCGCGTACGACGAGACCAGCTACGGAGTGCTTGGAGGGTTTGCCTTCGACTTTGGCATGGTGCTCGCGGTTAAGAGGAGGGCGCAGGATGTCCTTGTCCTCTTCGTCGATGACCCGGAGTTCAGCATGAGCGTGGGCTACCGGTCGGGTGCCGTGACTACGCGCTTCGCCTTCCTTGTCGCGGATCCGAGCACTTGGTTGAAGTGCTTTTTTCACCAACACGAGGTTGCAAACTTCAGTGCGTTCGAGAGTTACACAGACGCCGAACTCGCAGAACAGCCGATAGTCGACTGGACGCAACGGATTGGGATGTTCTGATGTTGGAGCACTTCTGGACAGTCATCGGCATCGCGGCAGGGGTGGGGTTCATCGGACTGCTCATCGGTGGGCCGCGGTGGGCCATGGGCTTCTTTAACGTGACCGCACTCATTGGCTGGATCTGGGTACTGGTCTCATGAGCGAAGTCAAGTTGGTCGGTGCAGCCTAAGCAGCGCCGGGCCGCGGCGACCGCCACCGAGGGGCTTGATTATGCCTGTCGAAGTCCCCACCTTGCCCTACTCTGCCCACGCCCAGGAACCTCCACGACTAGGGCGAAAGTGAGTTCGGGCCTGAGCTACGGCAACACCATCTCGATCAAACTCTGATGCACTAACCGAATCGCGTCGTGGAGGCCAAAGGCCGGAGCGTGCCGATGCGGTCGAGGTGGGGCCTCGCCGGCTCGACCGTTCCGCACGAAGACTGCTCCGTTCTGCAGGCCGCGCACCGATTTCCGAATCGCCTGCCGATATCAAGTAGACCGGCAGCCCCGCTGCACCCCTACACCCACGGAACACACATGGCATCCCGCAACAACACCGCTCTGCTCCTCGGCATCGTCGCCTGCGTACTCGGCTTCGTCTTCCTGTTCGTGCCCGTCAAGGCCGAGATCGGCGCCGATTGCGGCAGTGTCTTCGGCGGCGGCGACCTCGAGAACATGAACATGTTCGATAGCGGCTACGACCTGATCGAGGACGCCTGCTCAGCCGCTCGCATCGACCGCTGGCAGTACAGCGCACCCCTGATCGCGCTCGGTGGGGCCCTCTGGCTGGGCGCATCCCTGCCTGCCGGCCAGTCGTCGCAGCCGGCCAAGCCAAACGAGCAGGTTGCTGCCGCAGAGGACTAACCGTCCTGCCAGTGCTGCGGATCCCGAACACAGCACCGCCCCGCCCCGGGGGATTCACGACCAGGGCGGGGCGGGTTCGCGGGCGTCTCTACCGTGACGCCGGCTCGGACAAACCCTCGAGGCACTCGCCGATCGCCTCGTGCAACGCACGCAGCCGGTCGATGTCGGGGTTGACGACCGCATCGCCACTATCGTCACGGCGATAAACACGCCCGGAGCGACTCACAACGGCGCGCTGGTGTTCTGAGCCACCCTGGCGTACTGCCTAGTCAGCCGACCGCTGCGAGGCTGGCGAACACGATGATGTTGTCCTCGTAGTCCCCCGAGTCCTCGTCGAACGCTCCGCCGCACGTGATGAGGCGGAGGCCGGCGTGGTCGATGTCGCCGTAAACCTCTTCGGTCGGGAAGCTGTCCTTGGCGTGCTCCTCGACGCGGTCGACGCGGAAGGTCGCGACGGTGCCATCGGAGCGGTCGACGACGACGGTGTCCCCGGGGCGCAGCTCTCGTAGCCCGTAGAAGGCTCCCGGTTCGCCCTCCCAGTCCACATGGCCGGCGAGGACAGCGGGCCCGAGCTGGCCGGGTGTGGGGCTGCCGTCGTACCAGCCCACGGGATAGGCGCCCGGCGGAACTTCCATGGAGCCGTCCCGCTCTAGGCCGAGTTTCATGATCCGGGATGTGCTTCCGAGGGCCGGTATCTGGACTCGAGTGGGAGTGCTGGCCGGCAGTTGCGGTGCGGTGACCGCCGAACTGGCTAGCTCGGCAGCTGGCACGGACGGGGTCGCGGTCGCGGGGACCGGTGGGGCGACCACGGCGAGGGGCTCGTCGAGTCGGACGGGGTCATTCGCGCCCTGGGGCAGGACGACGATCGCGGCGATTCCTGCGGCGGCGAGCACCGCCGATGTGCACCCCCAGACACGGGCCGCACGTGGCCGGGCGCTACGGACAGTCCGGCGGCTGGGCTGTCCGTAGCGGGTGACTCGGGGCGGCCGGACGAGCAGGGCCTCAAGCTCGGCGTCGGTGCTCGGCGGTTGCGCCGAAGGTAGTGGCGGGGGGTACGCCCCGACGATGCGCACCGCACCACCCGCCCCGGCCACGGTGTGGCCGGGGCGGGTGTCAGGTGCGCGGTGCCGCACGTGGCGAAGGTCAGGCGGTCGCGCGGGAGCTACGCCGCGCAGCGAACGCGGCCCCACCGGCCGCGGTCAGAGCGACGCCGCCCAGGACGTAGGGCAGTGCGCTGGCGTCGTTGGAGGAGCTGCCATCGCCGGCGGCCACGGCCCCCGCCGGACGGCTGGCCACCTGGCTCGTGGTGCCGGGGGTCACCTGGCTCGTGGTGCCGAGGGCCATGGCGGCGGTGACGGTCCCCGGGTTAGCGACGTAGTCGTGCTCCTCGCAGGCCACGCCGGGAACGCCAGTGGAGCCGGTGCCGATGGGGCCATCCAGGCCGTTCGGGTCGCTCGTGTCGGCGTCGTAGACCGCCTGGGCGTCCGCCTGCGAGACGAAGTCCGGGCAGTTGTATCGGTCGGCGGCCTGGGCGGTGCCCGCGAAGCCGAAGGACAGGGCGGCCGTCATGAGGATGCCGGCGGCGGCGGTGGTGCGGAGACGCATGTTCTCTCCCGGTGAGGGGTGCTGAGGTCCTTGTCACCCTCTCCCGCTGCGCTTCTCGACCCGGGCACCCGTCGCGGCGTGCGCAAACGGAACAGGTTCTCCTCCATTAGCAACCCTTGCCTGCGAAGTCACTTCTGCCACTGGAGTCCCTGCGCCGGACCGCAGCAGAGTCATGGCGGTCAGGGCAGGCGCACCTTTTCCGGCCTCACCGACGTGATGTGCCGGCCCCAGCCGTAGTCGTGCAGCTGCCGCCAGGTGACCGCGGCGCGCCAGCCGAACCCGTCGTCGCACAGCCGCCATGCGGTCTGCTCGCCGGGCCACCACTGCCCGTCGTTGAAGATGAGGACGTCGCGGGGCGGCTCGAACAGCTGTTGGTGGATGAGGCGCGGTGGTTGGAACACACGTTCGATGTAGCCGCTGACCGTGGATGCACCACGCCTTCGACCCGCCCGAGTGACGTGCCGTCATCAACCCGTGCTCAGGGGCGTGCGCTGCGCGACGCTTCCTCGGTGACCTACCGGGCGACGACGGCGCTGCCGTACGACGACCGCGAGCGGGCGACCGCCGGCTTGCGCGGTCACCTGCGGCTCATGACTGCCGCGAACGGCGCCGTACCGGACTGGTCGACGTTGCAAGTCGACGGACCCACGGAGGCGGTCGACCGGCACGGCGCCACATGGTTCGAGTGGACGGCGACGGTCGGACCCGATGACACGGCGTGACAAACCGACGCCGTGACGTGACAGCACCCTGGGGTCGCAAGTGTGCGACCACTCTGCATGTTGACGTAAGCATTGAGATCCCGAGAATCTCTTCTTCACCACAAGCTGTGTCGAGGGAGTCCGATGGCGCCCTACCTGCTTCCCATCTCCATTGACGTCGGCAACGATCCACGTCCTCGACTTTGTTGGTTTGGGACTGACTGGCTGCTGGAAGTGGCTCTCGGTGCACAAGCGAGACAGGTTGGTCCACCTCCCACTAATCTGCAGGCCGAGGCCTACAGGTGGTTAATGAATACAGTCGGCGCCTTGCAGGACCCTAATACTTCATTCGAGGAGCAGGACCTCGAGGACGAACGACTCGACGACATAATCAAACCGTGTCCTCATCGGAGGGATACGACCTTCAGGAGCGGCTTGCAGCAAGTGCACCTCGAAGGTGCGCGGGACAACATGACCCGCACGTTGCGCCTAACCTTTGCGGACGAGCAAGGCGTAAGTGGTGTTGCTGAATTTACGGCACGCATCAACGGGCCGCTCGGAAGTGGGCAGGGCGCTGCGGTAGGAGACGACATCTCAGCAGGTCCAACCGATCAATCCCCTTGGCCAAGTCCAGGCGGTTGGGACTGGGCCGGTCAGCCACCGACACGGCGGGGCGTTATCGAAGCGGCGCGGAGACTATCTGCGGATATGTCTCTGTATACAGAGGAAGGGCCGTTCTTAACTCTGACTGGACTCTCGGTCGGTCGGCTTCCATCGTTGACACTGCACGTCGACGAGGAGCGCTACAGAAGTATCGTTCCGAAGATCGCCTCATCGCTCACGGTGGCAGTTGGTCAGGTGAGCAGGGATGGAAGATTGGCCGACTTGTCCGCCGCCTCTGAGGCTTCAGCGGACGAGGGGCACGGTTGTGACACTGCGTGCGGGACAGGTGGCGCGCTGGTCGCCTATGGGGGCAGCGTCGTACTCGGAGGAGCCTGCACGGGAGCCTCTGGAGGGTTCGCCGCACCGCTTTGTGTCCATGGCGCTCAGGGTCTCGCCATCCTCGGTGCTGGATTCCTCACATGGGGATGCCTGGAGGCTTTCTGCTAGCTGTAAATGCACCGCCCGTCCGCTACCGCGGGCGCATACGGTCACAAGCGGTCGTCCTGGCCCGCGCCGTCTAGTTCGTCGCAGCGTCCACGGCGGTTGAGTGGCCACATGAGTCACATGCTTCGTCCGCAACGGTCAGCACTCACACAGCTGCGCGACGCCGCTCGGCAACCATCTGCTGCATCAGTTCGACGATGTCGAGCCCACCCGGCCAGCCGAACCGCTGGCACCGGTTCAGGCGCGCACCCGTGCAGAGCTGGCGCGCCCCGAGCGCTCATCAAACTGTCGTCCCACGCCGAAGCCCCGATCCAGCACCCCAGTGAAGTTGTCGGCTGCGACTGCCAGACTGCGCCGGCTGAGGTTCGTGGCATACCTAGAGCGGGGGCACGGTGAGCATCGGTGTTGCGCACCATTGGGCGACGCATGTCTGATCGCGTGAGCATCACTTGCGCCGCCTGCAACTCCCCGTTCGAGGTGAAACTGAGTCGGGCGACGAAGGCCAGATATTGCTCCCGCAGCTGCCAGGCTGCGGCGCGCCGCTTGCCGCAGGCATCATGCCGTACTTGCGGAGCCCCAGTGAGGCACTTTCGGTGGTTTTGCTCCATCGCCTGCCGAGACGCCGGCGGACGCGTTGACGTCACGTGTCAGCACTGCGGCGTCTCCTTTTCTCAAAAGGCCAGCGAGGCGACCAACCGCCGGTTCTGTTCCAAAGTATGTATGCAGGCAGCTTGGAGTTGCCGAAGGTGCGCCAAGCTCGTCCCTGAATCTCGACGCGAACGAGCCGAGGCTTACTGCTCAGACCGCTGCGAGCTTGGCGCCCTCCTGGATGCGGAACCAGAACTGTCAGGGGAGCGACACGCCTACTGTCATGACTGCGCGCAGGTGCGCCCAGAGGCTGAATTCCACCGCGATAGAACCACCCGAACTGGCCGTTCCTCGCGCTGCAAGGGCTGCACGCGAGCCAAGTACGAGGCCACGAAAGACGCTTATCAGTTCCGCAGATACCTCTACCAGGCCGCTCCGGGTGGCCGCATCCTGCCCTTCACCTCGGCGCAGAGGGCCCAGCGCTTTGCAATGTGGGGCGGTCGATGTTGGGTATGCGGCATCGCCGACGCCACGGCACAGGATCACGTCAAGCCGATCTCTCGCGGAGGGTCGCACTGCCTGTCAAACCTGCGGCCTATTTGTCATTCCTGTAACGCGAGCAAGCGAGCCTCGTGGCCGCTGACCGGCGACTGGCGACGGGCCAACTTTCGGCATCCGGCCCCCAAACCAGGCAGCGACCGTGAGCGGCGACGTGATTGTGAGCCGTGGCAGGCCTATACGTGCCCGCAGTGCGGCATCACAAAGTCCGTTCCGGCGTTCGATGCGCGGAATCGCAAGTACTGCTCCCATGCCTGCGCTGCCAACGCCCAACGACGAACGCCCGTGAAGCTGATCTGCGAGTGCTGCAAGGTCACCTTCCAAGTGCTACCGAGTCAGGCACGCGGCCGGCGCTTCTGCTCGGTGCGCTGCGCCAGCCTTAGCCGCGGCGCCCAGGGGATCAAGGGCGCCGCCCTGGGGCAGCTCACCCTTTGGGACGAGTGAGCACCTTGAGTCGCGGCTATCAGCCGCCACCCAAACCCGTTCGGGCGGGACGCGAGGTGCTTGCAGACGCCGTAGTCGTGCTGCATGACGCACTCAACCTGCGCGACCCATCCGCGGTCGTCGTCGCATAACAGCCACCGCGACTCAATTCAGATGGCGCGGCCAAGCAGCATGACTGCGCAATTCTTCTGGCACAGGCAGGCGGATGCCTGCCCTAGCGGCGATGGCGTAGAGACCTCTGACCCCTTTGAGCGGGTCATATGCCGCTTCGAGTTCTCCCGCTCGGTTGACGGGCTCACCGTCGATGGTGAGGAAAAAGGAACGCCATTCCTCGCTAAAGGGGCCTCTGTCGTCGCCCGTTGGGTTCCTAACGCTGACCGTATCTTGGTAAACCTCGTATCGGAGCCGCCCGGTCCACTGTTTCGTCCGACCGAACATCGCCCGCCTGCTGTACACGGGGCGATCTGCCTCAGGGAAGTTGGCGTCGGCTAGCGCCCGCAGAAGCTCCTGTTGGAGCCGTTGGATGGCAGACGCCTGACGATTGCGCGCAGCTTGCTGTTCTTCCTTCAGGGCTTGGGGAGGCTGACGTCGGTCTTCCAAGCCGACGCGAACCGCCAGTACGTGCAGGTCCCACTGTAGCTGCTGAGTAAAATCAGACCGGTCGCCGAACGCCTGAAGGGCCGCTGCTACATCTTCGCGACGATCACGAACAACCTCGGGTGAAAGATGAGTAATCATCTTGGCGACATGCAGTCGGTCCTCGGTAGTGACCCGCTTGCTCGTCAAACGCTCGCGAAAGTGAAGTATCGGGTCACTCTCCCTGGCTGCGCGAGTCTGGAGCTTGGCGGCAGCCGTCTCCCTCTCTCGCAGGCACCGCGAGCATATGAGCTGCTCGCCGGCATAATGGCCATGCCGTGAGCAGACTGGCCGCCCACACTCAGCACCTTGGCAAAGCCCAACGGAATACTCACCGCAGACTAATCCGTCAGGCGTGCCGGTACATAGATCCGATTGTCGCCGAACAAGCAGTTCGAAGACCTTGCCGCAGGGATGGTGCTCCAGGACGCTCTCAGGCTTCATTCCGTGGATTCCATGTGCGAGCCACATAGCTCTGTCGTCAACGAGCACCTGCGTGACTCGCTGCACGAGTGTGTCGCAGCGATAGCGTCCTGGGGCCAGTTGTGTGATCTGGTCGCCGCGACACTCAGGGCAGGTCACCTGCAGCATGGGCGCGCAGTCTAGGGCTGCCCCCTGCCTTGAAGGCCCTAACACTGTCCCGTGAGCCAACCAGCAGCTGGCCAGATGGCTCACTAGCTTCGGCTCTTGTCGTCGCAGCACCGCCCTGTGCCAGGCCTCATGACCAGAGCAGGGCGGGCCCGTCCTACCGCTTTGTCGTCTCGGTCGATCTCTAGCTCATCGTTCGGGAAGCGGTCGCTGTCACGAACCTGGTCTTAGCCGCCGCCCAGGACGCTTCCCGGGGGTCGACTTGCTGCAGCGCCTCCTGTGACGGACGTGATCTATGGGCCGCCTCGTTGCCGTTAGGAGCGGTACTGGCCGGTGTAGTTTCCGGCGACCACGCCATCGTGTGCACGGGGGACCATCGATGCCTGAGCCAGCCGACACCATCCGACGCGTCAACAGCGACGAGCCCATGACCCGTACGGAGCTCCTCGCCGCCCGCTACATCCTCGAAGGCCACAAGACCCGCGGCAAAGTCGACGTCGACCAGGCCCGCCGCCGCGTCGACCGCCTCCTCAGCGAGCAGGGAGTCGAACCCCTGGGCGGTGCCACGGCCGCGTCCGACACGCCGAAGAAGCAGGAGGGCAACCCGGTCCTCGGCTTCATCGTGCTGCTGATCATCGTCGCGATCGTCGTCTACGCCTGTAATCGGGACGACTCCGACACCTCGTCCGGAGGCGACGACAGCGGCTCCTCGAGCGAGACCGACGACCGCAGCGACGGTATGGCCAAGGTGATGTGCGAAGACTTCATCGAGGAACGCCTCAAGGCGCCATCGACCGCCGACTTCAGCGGCATCTTCGACACCACGATCACCGGCAGCGGCGACGACTACACGGTCCGCGGCTACGTCGATGCGGAGAACAGTTTCGGCGCCATGCTCCGCAGCAACTACACCTGCCAGATCCACGACAACGGCGACGACACCTGGTCACTGGTGTCGCTGACCGGTCTTGACTGAGCCCGAATGCGACGGAGCGCCTAGTTTTCGGGCGACGACGGCGCTGCCGTACGACGACCGTGAACGGGCGACCGCCGGCCTGCGCGGTCAGTTGCGGCTCATGGCTGTTGCCGACGGCGTCATGCCGGACTGGTCGAAGCTGACGGTTGAGGGGCCGACCGAGGCAGTTGGCCGGCACGGCGTCGTGTGGTTTGAATGGACGGCGACGGTCGAGGAGGACCGACGTCCGGCGACAGGTGACAGCTTGTGCAGGTTGCATAGCTGAGCGTCGAGGGGATGCCACGATGGCTCGGTGGGCATCCGCAACAGACCAGCGCCAGGCTCTACCGGTTCGACCGGGGGGCCACTTCCTCCACCCCCCTCGCCAGGAGACGAGCCCAGCAAGCTTCCTGCCTGGGAAAGCCTGGGGGTGCTTACGACCATTGCTGGCATCACCTTGTTCGCGGCCATCTTTACGGCCTATCAACGCTTCTACAGTACGTTCGGATTGCAGCCTGAGGATGTCGGGGTGAATTATCCCTTCATCCTTTCCCGTTCGGTTGCATTTGGATTGCTGATTGTCATCGTCTCGATTGCAGTCGCCGCCCTACCGTTCGGTATCGAGAAGGTGAATGGCCCGTGGCGCGCGATTCTGCCCATGCTGGGCTGGTCGGTTTTTGCTGCGATTGTCGCCTATGGATCGATGCGCCTGACCCTTGTCAATAACCCACCCCCGGCAGGTAGTCAACGCGCCGACGACGTCGTTGTCTGGGCCGCCATGGGTCTCTTCGCTGGTTGGCTGGCCATACTTATCGTCTGGACCCGTATACGGTTGACTGGGCGGCCTGGTCGAGCCAAGGAGCGGCGTCTGAGGGGCGGGTTGATGGCCGCGTCGCTACTTATCTGCTTGACCGTGAGCCTCAACTTGACAGCGGCAAGGATGGCCACCCTGGTGGAAAACGGCCACTCTGTGGGACCCCTGCACTTGTTCGGCTTGCCACTGGTTGACGTTTCTGCCTCAAGCGCCTTGGTTCAGTGGATCGGACCGCCGGAGCAGGCCCCGGCAGGAGTACTCCCGGATACAAGCCCACTGTGCGTCCGCATCATCGGTCAGAATGCGTCCATGGTCTTTTGGACTACGGGTGGCATGGTCGTGCGTATGCCTGCAGAAAACGTCGCAGTTACGGAAGTAGCCTGCTAATTGACGGTCTCCTCACCATCTTCCCTACGAGTGAGTTCCGTTCTGAACCCTTTCCTCAGCGAGAATGCGGAGATTTCGGCCGACTTATGCTCTGTCGCCGCCCAGCGACCATCTGCTGCATCAGTTCGACGATGTCGAGCCCACCCGGCCAGCCGAACCGCTGGCACCAATCCAGGCGTGCGCGCGTCCACAACGACTCCGCCTGATCCTGTCGCCACTGCGCCAGCGACTTAGTAGTCGGCCCCGGCGGGCGGTCGGGCAGCCGGTAGGCCCGGTGCATCTCCGGGTCGTACTCGGAGTCATCCACCAGCGGCAGCCAGTCCGTCGCATCGAACACCAGCAACTGACCTGGCGGCTCCACCTCCAGCCGAGCCCGGCGGCGCCTCACCCGACACCACCCACGCCGTATACGCCGCGCATACCCATCCGCCGCTGCGGCCGACGCTGATCACCCGACTCCTCCTCGCCCGCCGGCAGCCGCAACGCCGCCTGCAGCCGCGCTAGGGTGATCCGCTGCTGCCGCGCCTCCACCAGCGCCGGATGCGCCCGCTCACCCTGGCTGCTGCCCAACAGCACACCGTCCTCGGCGACCCGAGCCTCGAGCGCATCCAGGACGTCGACCGTCCGCACCATCTCCCGGAGCAGTAGCAGCTCGTGCTCCTCCAGGTCGTACTCATCGAGTACTGCGAACCACAGCTTTGCGCCTACCGCACCACAGCCCGCAGGCGGGTCAAGCATCGTCATCGGTTCTCACTCTCCGCAAAGCCAAGAGGCGATGAGTTCAGGTCGTCGCGGCGGAAGTGAGACCCGCGGGTCCGAATGGGTGCCGGGTGGAGGGGATATCCCCCGGGGGTCTCACTGACCTGCCGGATCTGCAAGACGCGGGGCGTCAGCGACCGGCGCGGGTCCGTGCGGAGTGGCGCTGCGCCTCGTACATGACTGCCGCCATCTGCCCGAGGTTGCCGAGCTGATGCCAGCGGAGATCGCCACTGTCGCGCAGCTGCAGGGCGCGCTCGTAGCGGTCGTCACTGGAGAAGCCGTCGGCGAGGCGCTCAGCCCGGTAGGTCTCCTTACGGACTGCCGTGTTGGAGGGCTGCCCCTCGGCCTCAAGGGCGGCCTGCAGCTGCGCAATGTTCGAGGCTCGGAAGTCGTCGGTGTCATGCATCTTGGCTCTCCTGTTCCGTGGCCGGTCAGGCCGGCACCGTCTGGCTTGCGCTGGCGGCGTTGAGGACGCTGGGCGCGATGCCGGACGGCTGGGCCAGCGAGTACGGCCCGAGGACCTCCCGGCTGCTGAGCCGCTCGATCTGGGCGAGTTCCTCGACGACCGGTGCTACATGCGGGCGGGCGTCGAGGAAGGCGCCCAGGACGGCATCCCACGCCTGCACCTGCTCGCGGAAGGCGGCAGTGCGGCTCTGCTGCAGCGCGTGGTGAGCGATGGCGCGAGCCAGGGTGCTGTCGGCGTTGCGCTCGGCCCGCTCGAGCAGCTCGGCCGCCTCAGCCGGGCCGGTGACACGAGCAGCCCGGTCCTGCGCATCGCGGGCGCTGATGGCCTGTGAGGCGCTGTCGGCGCCGGTCTGGGTCAGGCCGAACAGCCGCTGCTCGAGGTCGCACTCCCGAGCGGCCAGGCGCCGGTGCTCCTCCTCCCGCAGCGCGTCCAGCTCGCGGCGGGCGGCGACCCAGGCGTCGGCCAGGCGCCGCTGGCGGGCGTGCTCGGTCAGGTCGCTGTCCGCACGCAGCCGGGCGGCGTGGTTGGCGTAGCGCTGCTGCACTCGTTCGGCGCGCTCCCGCTCGGGAGTGGTGTCGGCCATCTGTGGTCCTCTCATGCAGCCCGCTGCCGGCGGGACGCCCGATGGTGTTCGAGGGCTTCCCGGCTGATCCGCCACCGGCCGTCGACCCGCTGGGCCTCGAGCCGTCCGTCGCTGCACGCGCTGCGGACGGCCCGGTCGGTGAGCCCGAGTGCGTCAGCGGCCTGAGTGGTGCTCAGCCACGCAGAGACTGGCTCGGTTTCCGGCACGTTCCGCGGGCTCGTGCCGTAGACGGAAGACCGCCAGTTGAGGGCCGCGATCCGCAGCGCGACGAGGACGCTGTCGACTTCCGGGTCGGCGCCGCGGGTGGCCTTGCGGGCGGCGTCGAGCTCGAAGTGGCGGTGCAGCCATTCGGCGATGCGGGCCGGGACGAGGACGACGCCGGCGTTGTCCAGGCCGTGCACGTAGTGCTCCGGCGCCCGCATCACGTGGCCGTTCACCGGTCGCGCCGGTGCTGCTGGACGTAGGCGCGGAACTGCTTGTCGGCCTGGTCGCGCCAGTGGGGGCGGCTCGGGCGAGAGTGGCGCCGGGATGGCCGGCACCGGCGGCAGCGGCCATCCCGGGCGTTGTGAGGGACCTGGGCGTAACAGTCCGGGCAGTGGACGGTGGTCATGCGACTCGCCCCGTGGAGTCGGACGACGGGCGCTTAGGCGGAGTTGGCAGCCAACTCGCCCCAACTGCTGCTTGTGACGTCTTGTCGTAGTCACCGAGGACACGCCTATCGTTCGGTGCCGGCCGGTTGCCGTGTGTTCTGGAAGTAGCGCGCGCGTTGGCAACCCGGTCAGGGGGTTCCTTGCCGACCTCGGCGCCGCTGTCCGCGGCCGGGAAAGCCACCCCAAAAATGGGACCCCGCGACCCGTTACCTTTCGGTTCGGTAGCCACCCCGCTACGGGGTGCCTTTGGGCGGGGAAGCATGGCCTCGTAGGTGGCCGTCATGCCGCGGTAGCCCGAGTGCACGACGTCGATCAAGCCGGCGTCCTTGGCCTCCTTGATGCGGTCGGTGACGCGCTGCGGGTTCTTGAACCCGACCTCGGCGGCCAGCCGCTCGCGCGGGTAGGACACGCGACCGGCCTCGGTCATGTGCCGGTACATCGCGAACAGCACGACCTTGCAGCTGTTGTTGACGGCTTCAGTTCGCAGCACCTCAGCGATCCAGCGCTCGCGGACGTCCTTGGCGCGGCTCATCGGTCCACCGCCACGACTTCGACGACGCGCCTGTCGCGGTGCTCGAGCAAGGCAAGAAGGTCCGCTACTCGATCAACAGGCAGCATCAGTGCTCGGCGTCGAGCGGGCACCCAGTCACGCATCCGTGGGATGCCCAGCTCATCAAGCGTCCGAGCGAGGCCAACGCCGTATGCCCAGGCGGAGTTGCGTCGGCCAATCTCGATGCGGACTGCGCCGCGCTCCTCCCTGGTGTGGAACAGGGTGGGCGTCCAGTCCCTCTCGTTCACTGGGCCACCTCGCCGTTGAAGTCCCAAAGGGGAACGGCGCCGCCGGGGTGGTCACCAGGTCGGGAGCGCCGGGCCTCGGCGATACGGCGAGCCCGATGGCTGGAAGGCTGCACGACCTCGACGCCGACGCGGCGTGCGTAGTCCCGCTCCGCGGCGATGACCGTGGCGGCGACCTTGGCGCGACTGTCGTCAGGCAACGCCATCCACTCGTGGCTGCGGTACTCAGGCACGTCCGGGCCGCCAGCGTCGATAAGGGCTCGCGCCCAGGACAGCGGCAGCGGCCGGACGACCGCGCTACGCTGCTGGTCGAGGAGCTTCCTGGCGGTGGCGTTCTCGTGAGGGCCGGACTCGTTGGCAGCGGGTGCCGGCCCTCGTCTTCTCTGGCTCATGCCGCGGCGCCCTCGGCGGAAGAGTCCTGGCGCCCACTCAGGAGAAGTCCCGCGAGCCGATCCCGCTGGCTCTGCGACAGCGGCGGAAACGTCTCGAGTGTCTTTTGGATATATTCCTCAAGGCGCGCAGCGCCGAATTCGCGACGCAGATTTTCGAGCGCCTTGGTGTCCTCGGGTCGCAGTCGCTTGGCGACACCGATCTGACTGCGCAAACGCCTGGTTTCTGCCTGCACGGGGGGTCCTCACTCGGCTTGGTCGGATACCGAGGTCGGGGGTAACTCAGCGCTGATTCCTTCGACCTGTAGTGAAGGTAGGGTCCGTGGCCACCCGCAGGAAACCGCGGCAGCATCAGGAAACGCGGTCGTGACCAGATGGGCCTCCAGGCGGCTCCTCTGGTCACTAAACGGCAGCCGGCTGGAGCCTGGATAAACTACTTAATCCAGGCTTTCCCAGTGAGCAGCCCCGGTGGCCGCCTAAGGTGCCTTGGGAGCGATGTGTACTTGGTCCGGGCTGAACCGGGCGCCACGGCCAGCCGGCAGAATGGTCACGGTCATCAGCGTCTCGACAACCTGCTTGCGTTCGCGAATCCCCAATTCTTCCCACGCGATGCGGACGTCCTCTGCGGACGTGAGCGCCGTCAGCGGGGACTCGCCGAGCGCCTGGGCGATCCGGTCCTCCAGGGCAGCGATCTTCGCCGTAAGTTGCTGCGACCGCTCGCGCACGACGGCTGCGGACATGAGGCCGTCGGCCAGCAGTCCAGCGAGGTCGTCACGGCGCCCGCGGAGGTCTGCACACTCCGCTCGGAGCGCCGGCACATCTTCATCGTCCACGAACAGCGAGGCGGCGTCTGGCTGGGAGAGGCGAGCCAGCACCACGGCCTCCACGACTTCGTCGACCAGGTCCTGACGGCGGGCGAGGTAGCAGCCGTTGCACTTGTAGACCTGCCACCGGCGGTCGGCTTGTCCCATCGGGGAGGCGAACATCGCGGCGCCGCAGCGTCCGCACCGCACCGATCCCGAGAGCATGAACTTGAGGTCGGTGCCCTGTTGGACCCGGCGCTTGACGTCGCGCAACCTTTCGGCCAGCCGTTCCTGCACATCGGCCGGCAGGATGACTGGCCAGGTGCCCGCGGTGACGTCCGCACCGTTGTAGGTGACGCGGCCGGCGTAGCGAGGGTTTAGCAGGGCACGGCGCAGCGACGTCACGTTCCACGGCTTGCCGGCCGTAGTGAGCAGGCCGCGCTCGTTGAGATGCCTTACTCCGGCCGCGAGGGTCTGCCCCTCGAGGATCATCTGGGCGGCCTGCTCGAGCGCCTTCGCCTCATCCGCCTCGACGAGGACTTGGCCCCCGATGCGCTCATAGCCGAACGGCCGGCGAGTCCATCCCATCTGTCCGGCCTGGGCGCGCTGCTGATTGGCTCGGCGCTGCCGGATGCTCTTGCGCTCAACCTCGCCGCGAGCGACTGAGGCGAGGATTCGGGCGAGCATCCGCCCGGTGTCGGTGCTGAGGTCGATGTCGCCGGTGACCGTCGCAAGTCGGATGCGGGTCGCCTCGCAGATGCCGATGACCTCTTCGAGGTCGACTAGTCGCCGGGTCAGGCGGTCAACGTGCCAGACGACCACCGCATCCACGGCGCCCCCTCGCATCAGCTTGAGGAGGCGCTGGTAGCCGGGACGGGGCTTGCTGGTGCTGGCGGACATGTCGTTGTCCTGCAGCGTCTCTAAGACCACCCAGCCACGCCCCTCGGCTAGCGCCTGGCAGTCGGCAATCTGTCGCTCAATTGCGGCACCCTCGCCGGAGCGGTCAAGCGACTGCCGGGCGTAGATCACTGACCGCGTAGACATGGCAGGAACAGTAGTAGTTGGCAACTGTGACCATCATGGCGATCTCCTTGCGGCCGCCGGCCTCGAGCAGCCGGCGCTTGCCGGCCTCGCGGACGTCGGCCGCCTGCGCGCGCAGCACCTCGGCCAGCGGGGTGCCGCGCTCGATGGCCACGAGCAGGCCGTCGACGAAGCGGGCCAGCGCGTCGACCGAGGTGCGGTCGGCCACCTGCTGCAGCGCCGCCGTCAACGGGACGCCGGCCCGCGCCCGCCCGAGCGCGCCCCCGAGCTCGCGGGCCAGCTCGCCGCCCGACAGCCGGGTGACCCGGGCGATCGCCGCGGCCGGCCCCTCCCCCGCCGTCACGGCCAGCGCGAGCAGCTCCGCGACGACCGGGAACTCGGCCAGCAGCAGGTCCTCGCGCCGGCGCACCTGCTGGGTCAGCCACCAGTCACGGCCGAGCACCCCGCCGAGCAGCCCGGCCAGGCACAGCAGCGCCACCGACAGCACGTTGACGCTGCCGGCCAACAGCGCCCCGAGCGCCGCGAGCAGCGCCGCACCGAGCAGGCCGAGCCCGCCCCAGACGACCTGCTCGACGCGCAGGTCCTCCACCGCCTGGTCGCTGCCGAGCGCGTCGAGCCGGCGCCGGACGGCGGAGCGGCCACCGAGCACGCGGTCGACGAACCGGGCGCCGTCGGTCACCACCGGGCCGAACACCCGGCGCGCGGCCGTGAGCAGGCCCGGCTCGGTCGCCGTCCCGAGCAGCCGCGACGGCGGCGGGGTGTCGTGCACGTAGGGCGCCAGCCGGTCGACCAGCCGCACCGAGCGGAACGGCGGCGCGGAGGTGACGACGAGCAGCACGCCGGCGGCGGCCGCACCGCCCAGCAGCATCCCGAGCAGCGTCACTGCGCCACCCCGCCGCTCCGCGGCCCGTTCGCTCCGCTCCTCGCTCGCCGGCGCTCGCTGCGATGCTCGCTCACTGGAGCACCCGCACGTCCTGCGGCAGCCGCCCGATCCGCATCATCAGCCGGTAGGCCACCAGGCAGACCACGCCCCCGCCGAGCAGCAGCGCGGTACCCAGCGGCGAGTCGTAGGCGGCCAGCGTCGTCGACTGGGTGGCCAGCAGCAGGAGCACCGCCCACGGCGCGGCGACGGCGAGCCGCGCGGCCTGCACGACCCAGCCCTGCCGGGTCTCCAGCTCGGCCCGGGCGCGGGCGTCCTCGCGGAGGAAGCCGGCCAGCGTGCGCAGCACCCGGCCGAGGTCGGTGCCGCCGACCTCCCGCGCCACCCGCAGCGTCTCGACGATCCGGTCGCCCACCGGGTCGGCCAGGTCCGCCTTGAGCCGGTCGAGGCTCTCGCCGAAGCGGCCGGTGGAGCGGTGGTCGGCGGCGAACCGGGCGAACGGCGGGCGCAGCACCTCCGGCCCGCGGGTGGCCAGCGCCGCCAGCGACTCCGGCAGCGACAGCCCCGCCCGCACGGCCGAGGCGAGGTTGTCGACCACCTCGGGCCACACCTCGCGCAGGTCGGCCCGGCGGCGGGCGGCCAGCCGGCGCACCTGCACGGGCGGCAGGGCCGCGGCGAACACGGCGAACGCGAGGCTGACCGTCACCGTGCCGGTGGTCAGCAGCACGACGACGAGCGCCAGCAGCCCGAGGCCGGCCTGCAGCGCGGCCAGCTGCGCCGGGTTGATCGCGGTGAGGCCCGCCTCAGCCAGCAGCCGCGCCCGCCGCCCGGGCCGGCGGGGCGTCGTCCTCCGCTGCGGCGCCCGCGGCCCGCTGCGCCAGACGAGCAGCAGACCGACGCCGAGCAGCAGCCCGAGCAGCGCGCCGGTCAGCTCCACGCCGGCGTCCCGAGGAGCGCGGCCAGGTCGTACCCGGCGGCGGCGAAGCGCTCGGCGTGCGGTGGGAAGCCCTCGGCACGGACCAGCCGGCCGTCGCGGGTGGTGAAGACGTCGGCCAGCTCGACCACGCCGTCCTCGGCGCGGCCGGGCACCGCCACGATCTCCCGCACCCGGCGCTGGCCGGAGGCCTCGGTGGCCACGTGCACCACCAGGTCCACGCTGGCCGCGACCGTGGGGACGACGAAGGCGTGCCCGATGTTGTCGCCGGCCAGCAGCGGCAGCGTGCACATCTTCACCACGGCCTCGCGGGCGCTGTTGGCGTGCAGCGTGCACATCCCGGGCAGGCCGGAGTTGAGCGCGATGAGCAGGTCCAGGCACTCCTCCTGCCGCACCTCGCCGACGATGATCCGCGAGGGCCGCATCCGCAGCGCCTCCTTGACCAGCCGGCGCAGCGGGATCTCCCCGGCGCCCTCGAGGTTGGGCTGGCGGGTCTGCATCGCGACGACGTCGGGGAGTGGCACGCGGAGCTCGAACACCTCCTCGCAGGTGATCACCCGCTCCCGCGCCGGGATCGCCGCGCACAGGCAGTTCAGCAGGGTGGTCTTCCCCGCCTGGGTGCCGCCGGAGACCAGCACGTTCAGGCCCGCGGCGACGGCGGCCTCGAGGAACCGGGCGGCCTGCGTCGTCAGCGTCCCGGCGGCGACCAGCTCGTCGAGGCCGTGCGCGCGCAACACGAACTTGCGGATGTTGACCGCCATGTGGCGCCGGGTGATGTCCGGGATGACCACGTGCAGCCGGGAGCCGTCGGGCAGCACCGCGTCGACGAACGGCTGGCTCATGTCGATCCGCCGCCCGGAGCTGCGCAGCATCCGCTCGACCAGGTCGGCCAGCTCGCCGGCGCCGAGGATCGTCGTCGTCAGCTCGCTGCGGCCGCGGCGGGCGACGAACACCCGGCCCGGCTCGTTGACCCAGATCTCCTCGACCTCGGGGTCGTCCAGGTGCCGCTGCAGCGGCCCGAACCCGGCCACCCGGTCGAGCACGTCGCGCACCACCGACTCGGGGTCGCCGATCGGCGGCAGCGCCGAGGACAGCGACCGCTCGGAGTAGTCGGCGACGACGTCGCGCACCAGCACGCGGACCGGCGCGGGATCGCTGAACGGGTCGAGCCCGCGGCGCCGGATGAGCTCGCGCACCTCGCCGTCGACGACGTCGAGGGCACTCGTCGCAGTCGGCACCAGACCCCCGTCCCACCCGTCCCGACCCCGTTCGGGACGACGGGACGATAGGGAGACGGAGGCGTTCCGCGGGAGGGCGGTCAGCCGATCTGTGGACAGCGCGTGCGCGGCCGCGGCCGCACGCCACCCGGCCGGGTGACCCGCGGACAGGCGCCGAGCGGGTGCGCTGACGCAGCGTTCCGGCACCCCGGATGCGGCGCCGGCGCACCCGCTCGCCGGGAACAGAGCCGGCGCGCGGGGTGCTGTACGGGGCACACCCGACGACCGCGAGGAGATCGCGCATGCCGGTCCTGCTCCCGTCCCGTGTCCCCGCCCCCTCCCCCGCGCCGGCGCGCCGCCGCCGACGCGGGTGGCTCAAGGCCGGCATCGCCGCCGCCGTCGTCGTCCCGGTCGGGGTGGTCGTGGCCGACGGGGTCGGTGACTGGACCGCGCCCTTCGAGCAGGAGACCGTCGACCGCAGCACGACGCCGCTGCTGCTGGCCATGGCCGACCTGGACGAGTACCACGCGGCCACCGGCACCTTCCAGGTCGTCGTCGACCAGGAGCGCGACACCGCCTGGGTGCCCTCGGCGATCAGCGGCGAGCGGGTGCAGTTCCTCGCCACCGGCGAGGTCGACGCCTACGTGGACTTCGCCGCCCTCGGCGACGACAGCGTCGACCTCTCCCCCGACGGCACGACCGCCACCATCACCCTGCCCGCCCCGCAGCTGGGCGAGGCGCGGATCGACCCGGACGAGAGCCGGGTGCTCGACCGCGACCGCGGCCTCGTGGAGCGGCTGGGCGACGCGTTCGCCGACGACCCGACCGACGAGAGCGAGCTGTTCGCGCTCGCCGAGAGGCGGCTGGAGTCCGCCGCCGCGGACAGCGACCTGCTCGACCGCGCCGAGGACGGCACCCGCGACATGCTCACCACGCTGGCCCGGTCCCTCGGCGTCGACGACGTCACGGTCACCTTCGAGCCCGCGCCGGGGGCGGCCGGCTGACCTCCCGGCGTCAGACCCGGGACGTCAGCGCCCGCGGCGCGCGGGGCAGCGGCACGATCACCGGCACCCCGCCGCGGGCCGTGGCCCGCTCGAGGAGCAGCGCCTCGGCGTCGCAGCGCTCCAGCGGCCGCGCGAACAGGTAGCCCTGCGCGGTGTCGCAGCGGCCCTCGGCCAGCAGCCGCGCCTGGTGCTCGTGCTCGACGCCCTCGGCGAGGACCTCCAGGCCCAGCGTGCGACCCAGGTCGATGGTGCCGCGCACGATCGCCGGCAGCGGCTCGCCCTCGGCGATCGCGCCGACGAACGAGCGGTCGATCTTGAGCACGTCCACGGTGAACTGCCGCAGGTGGGCCAGCGACGAGTAGCCGGTGCCGAAGTCGTCCAGCGCCAGCCGCACGCCCAGCGCCCGCAGCGCGGTGAGGCACGCGGCCGCCCGCTCGGGGTCGCCCACCAGCGCCGTCTCGGTCACCTCGAGCACCAGCGCGGCGGCCGGCAGCCCGCTCGCGGCCAGCGCCGCGGCGACGGAGCCGGGGAGGTCCGGCGAGGTCAGCTGGCCGGCCGACACGTTGACCGCCATGGTGTGGTCGCCCAGGTGCCGCCAGGCCGCCGCGGTCGCGCACGCCTCGCGCAGCACCCACGCGCCGATCTCGTCGATCAGGCCCGCGGCCTCGGCCACCGGCACGAACCGGTCGGGGCCCACCGGGCCCAGCCGCGGGCTGTCCCAGCGCAGCAGGGCCTCGAAGCCGGTCACCCGGCGGCCGTCCAGGGCGACCACCGGCTGGTAGACCAGCCGGAACTCGCCGCGGGACACCGCGCCGCGCAGCTCCTGCTCCAGCTCGCGGGCAGCCTGCGCCGCGGCCCGCATGCCGGGCTCGAACCGCTGCACGCGGGCGCGCCCGTCGAGCTTGGCCGCGTACAGCGCCAGGTCGGCGTCGCCGACCAGCGCGTCGCCGGCCACCGCACCGCGGCCGACGGCCACGCCGACGCCGGCCGACACGGTCACCGGGCCGCCGGGCAGCGCCACCGGCCGGGCGAGCACGTCGAGCACGCGGGCGGCGGTCCGCATCGCCTCGTCGTCGCCGACGCCGGCCTGCTCGACCAGCACGGCGAACTCGTCGCCGCCCAGGCGGGCCACGGTGTCGTCGGCGCGGACCGCGCCGCGCAGCCGCGCCGCCACCTCGCGCAGCAGCGCGTCGCCGGCGGCGTGGCCGAGGGAGTCGTTGACGGCCTTGAAGCCGTCGAGGTCGAGGGAGAGCACCGCGGCCGAGCCGCCGCCGCGCACCGTGCGGCGCAGCGCCTGGCCGACGCGGTCCATGAACAGCGCGCGGTTGGCCAGGCCGGTCAGCCCGTCGTGCAGCACCGAGTGCGCCAGCGCCTCCTCGGCGCGGCGGCGCCCGGTCACGTCGGTCACGTGCACGACGACGCCGCCGACGTCGGGGTCGTCCCCGAGGTCGACCAGCCGGATGCCGATCCAGCGGTCCTCGCCGCGGTGGCGGGCGGGCAGCTCGGCGTCGACGACGACGCCGCCGCCGGCCAGGGCCCGCGCGAACAGCTCGGCGGTCAGCTCGGGGTCCACCCCGGCCAGCCGGACGGCGTCCGCGGCGGTGGTGACGCCGGCGGCCACGGTTCCGAGCAGGGCGGCCAGCGGCGCGGGGTCGCTGAGCAGCCGCCCGTCGCGGGAGACGACGAGGACCGCGTCGGAGGAGTGCGCGGTGAGCTTGGCGGCGAACCGCTCCCGCGAGCGCACCAGCGCCCGGGCGGCGGCCTCGCCGCGCAGCAGCAGGGCGGCGCGGACGAAGACCAGCGCGGTCAGCACGACCATCGCGACGACCATCGCGCCCGAGGCGTCCTCGACGCCGCCGAGGTCGGTGGCCAGCTCGGTCACGGGCGGCACCAGCAGCGCCCCGAGGCACACGGCCAGCCGGGCCATCCCCGACCGGCCCTCCTCGCCGCCCGGGCCCGCCGTGACGGCACCGCGGGCGGTCGACCAGGTGGTCGCGGCGAGCAGCGCGCTGCCGAGCAGCCAGCCGGAGTCCAGCCACCCGCCGAAGGTGACGGCGTCGGCGTCGAGCAGGTAGGCGACGTCGGAGACCAGCCAGCAGGAGCACGCGGCGGCGACGGCCAGCGGCGTCCACTCCCCCTGCCGGCGGGTGGCCAGCAGCCGCACGACCAGGCCGATCAGCGCGGCGTCGAGGGCCGGGTAGAGCGCGAGCACGACCCGGGTCCCGAGGCCGAGGGACGCGTCCTCCACGGTCGCGGCGATCGACAGCTCCCACACGAGGAGCAGCGCGGCGACGAACACGACGAGCGCGTCGATCCAGCCCGCCGTCCGCAGGTCGCGGTCGGCGTGCCGGCGGCGGGCCATGAGCGCCAGGCCGGTGCCGAGGGCCACGTAGCTGCCCAGGTAGACGGCGTCGGCGACGCCGACGGCCGCGCCGTTGCCGGTCAGGGACGCCTGGACCTGCCAGAGCACGTCCCCGAGGGCGGACAGGCCGACGCCGAGGGCGAGCAGGACGGCGACCGGCCGCCGCCCCGCGCGGTGCGCCCCGGCCCACGCGGCGACGACGGTCAGCCCGATGACCACGAAGTACAGCGCGGCGCCGCCGGCCGTCCCGTGCAGCAGCCCCTGCAGCGCGACCACCGCGAGCAGGAGGGTGCACGCGACGACGGCCACCGGCCGCCTGCCCACGACGCCGGCGTCCACGCCGACGCCCCCGATCCACTCCGACATGCGCCGGACATCGACGCGAAACGAACCGGTCTGGAACGGATACGGCGAGTGGTTCCCCCGCGGGGGTGAGCCCGGGTCTACTCCCCGGGCCGCAGCACCGCCTGCACCAGGTGCGGCCCGGGCTCGCGCAGCGCCGTGCCCAGCTGCTCCGCCAGCTCCTCGGCGGTCTCCGCACGGGTGGCCGGCACCCCCATCCCGGTGGCCAGCGCGACGAAGTCCAGCGCCGGGCCGCCCAGGTCGAGCAGCTGCCCGGCCCGCTCCCCGCCGCCGGCGGCCCCCACCCGCGCCAGCTCCCCCTGGAGGATCGCGTAGGACGCGTTGTCGTAGAGCAGGACGGTGACGTCGAGCTGCTCGCGGGCCATCGTCCACAGCGCCTGCAGCGTGTACATCGCGCTGCCGTCGGCCTGCAGGACGAGCACCGGCCGGTCGGGGCAGGCCACCGCCGCGCCGACCGCCATCGGCAGGCCGTCGCCGATCGCGCCGCCGGTCAGGGCGAGCCAGTCGTGCTGCGGCGCGCCCGCGGTCAGCTCGACGACGCCGATCCCGGAGGTGATCGCCTCGTCGACCACGATCGCCCGCTCGGGCAGCAGCGCGCCGACCACCGCGGAGATCCCCCGCGGCGTCAGGCGCCCGGCCGGCAGCTCCGGCCGGGAGGCCTCGCGCAGCTCCGGCTCGGCGCCGGCGGCCACCTTCGCGGCCAGCTCCTCGAGCGCCGCGACGCCGTCCTCCCCGGGCGCCGACAGCACGTGCACCGTGCAGTCCTCGGGCACCGGCGTGCCCGGCACCCCCGGGTAGGCGAAGAAGTGCACCGGCGAGGTCGCGCCGGCCAGCACCAGGTGCCGGGTGCCGGCCAGCGCCTTGATCGCCACCTCGGGCGGGTAGGGCAGCTTGCCGACGGCGGGCAGCCCCGCGCCGCGCACCATCCGCGCCGGGAACGTCTCGGCCACCAGCCGGACGCCGGTGCCGGCGGCCACCCGCGCCGCGGCCAGCAGCCCCGCCTCCGACGCGACGACGTCGTCGCCGAGCAGCAGCACGGTCGGCTCGCCGGCCTGCACCACCGCGGCGGTGTCGTCCACGACCGACGGCGCCACGTGCGGCCGCGGCCGCACCGGCAGGGGCTCCGCGACGGCCGCGCCCTCGGACCAGGACACGTCGGCCGGCAGCACCAGCGTGGCGATCTGGCCGCGCGCGGCGGCGGCGACGGCGTCCGCGGCGTCGGCGGCGAGGTCCTCGGGGGCCAGCGAGCGGCGCACCCAGCCGGACACCGTGCCGGCGAGGGCGTCGATGTCGGACTCCAGCGGCGCGTCCAGCCGCTTGTGGGAGCGGCCGTGGTCGCCGACGACGTTCACCATCGGCGTCCGGCCGCGGCGGGCGTTGTGCAGGTTGGCCAGGCCGTTGCCCATGCCCGGGCCCAGGTGCAGCAGCGTGGCGGCGGGCCGGCCGGTCATGCGCGCCCAGCCGTCGGCGGCGCCGGTGGCCACCCCCTCGAACAGGGTGAGGACGCCGCGCATCTCGGGGACGTCGTCGAGGGCGGCGACGAAGTGCATCTCGGACGTGCCGGGGTTGGCGAAGCAGACGTCGACCCCGGCGTCGACGAGCGTGCGGATCAGTGCCTGGGCGCCGTTCACCGGGAGACGTGCACCTCGTTCACCTCGTAGTGCGTCATGGTCACGCCGCCGCTGGCGAAGGTGCGCAGGTCGGCCGCGCCGGCCTTGCCCGCCTCGGAGGCGAACGCGGCCCCCATCGCCTGCTCGGAGTCGAAGTCGAGCTCCGCGACGAGGTACGGCGCGGACTGGCGCGGGTCCAGCGGCTGCGGGCTGCCGGTGGCGAACCGGATCAGGCCGGGCATCTGCACGGTCAGCGGGACGTGGGTGTCCCGGTAGTGGGCGTCGAACGCCGCCGGGTCCTCCGGTTGCCCGTAGCTGACCACCAGCCTGTGCACCATCTGCCGCTCCTCCGTGCTCCTCCCCGGGCACCGTTGCCGGGGGCTCCCCCACCCTGGCACACGAGCCCGGGCCCGCGACCTCAGAAGGTGATCACCAGCCGGCCGCGCACGCCGCCGGCGGCCAGCACCCGGTGCGCCTCGGGCGCCTCCTCCGGCGCGAAGGTGCGGGCCACCCGCAGCGTCGCCGCACCCGACTCCACCTGCTCGCGCAGCCGGTCGAGCGCGGCGCCGTTCTCGGCGTAGCGGCGCACCATCGTGGGCAGCACCTCGACCCGGCCGGTCCCGTCGCCGCGGTAGCCGCGCACCGTGGCCACCTTCCCGCCGTCGCGGACCGCGGGCAGCACCAGCGCGTCCTGCACCGACCCGTCGGCCAGCCCGTCGACGCCGTCGGGGAACTCCGCGCGGATCCGCTCGGCGACGTCGTCGCCCCGCCGCACGACGACGTCGGCGCCGAGGTCGCGGACCAGCTCCTCGTCGGCCTCGGAGGCGTCGGCGACGACGGTGTGCCCGTCGGCCCTGGCCAGCTGGACGACGTAGCCGCCGAAGGCGCCCGCCGCGCCGGTCACCGCGACCACCGAGCCGGGCGGCAGGGCCATCTGGTCCAGCGCCAGCCGCGCGGTGAGCGCGTTCATCGGCAGCGTGCACGCGGCGACGGCGTCGGCGCCCGCGGGCACCCGGGCCACCGAGCCGGCCGGCAGCACGAGGTCCTCGCGGTAGCCGCCGTGCGCGCCGGTGGGGACGACGATCGCCATGACCGCGTCGCCGGCGACCACCCGGTCGACGCCCTCGCCCACCTCGACGACCTCACCGGCGGCGTCCATGCCGGGCACCCACGGCGGCGTCTTCACCGGGTCGCGGCCGGCGTAGGCGCCCTCGCGCAGGTGCGTGTCGGTCGGGCTCACCGCGGCGGCGCGCACCCGCAGCCGCACCTGCCCCGGCCCGAGGGGCTCGGCGGGCACGTCGACGACGGTGAGGGCCTCGGGTCCTCCGAACTCGGTCACTCCCACGGCTCGCACGCGTCGACACTAGGAGGACCCCCGCGGTCAGCGCGGCCGGCGGGTGGTCGCCCGCTCCACCACGCGCCACCCGTCCGGCGCCGGGACGTCCGGGGCGCGCCCGAGCGCGACCAGCGCGCAGGCCGCCCCCTGCCGGCGCAGCGACTGCGCGACGGTGGTCAGCCCCGCCGGCGCCGCGGCGTCGCTGTCGTCCCAGCCGGTGACCGCCACGTCGCCGGGCACGGCCAGGCCCGCGGCCGCCACCGCCCGCAGCGCCCCGAGCGCGAGCTCGTCGCTCATCGCGGCGATCGCGTCCGGCCGGTCCGGGCCGGCGAGCAGCTCGGCGGCGAACGCCTCGCCCTCCTCGGCGTCGTTGACCGGGCACACGGCCAGCCGCAGCTCCGCCGCCGGGTGCCCGGCTCCGGTCCAGGCGCCGAGCAGGCCCTCCCACCGGTTCCGCGTCACCGGGAACCGGACCGCCCCCACCTCCGGGGCGGGCAGCAGCCGGCGGGCGCGGGCGCGGTCGAGCGGGAAGCCGAGGACCACCGGACGCCGGGCCCCGGCGAACGCCACCCGCCCGATCGCCGCGGCGGCGGCGCGGTCGTCGATGCCGACCACCGGCAGGCCCCGGTGGTGCGGCCCGGCGTGGACGACGGCGGGCAGGCCGGTGTCGGCGACCGCGTCGAGCACCGGGTCGTCGTCGCTGGTGGTCCAGACGACGAAGCCGTCGACGACCGCCCGCGCGACCCGCTCGGGATCGCTGGGCGCCCCGGTGGTCGGGACCAGCGTGAGGCCGACCCCCTCGGCGGCGCAGACGTCCGCGACCCCGGCGAGGAAGCGGGCCGCCTGCGGGTCGTCGAAGGCGTAGCCCAGCCGCTCCCCCAGCACGACGCCGAGGCTGCCGACCCGCCCCCGCCGCAGGGAGCGGGCGGCCGGGTGCGGCCCGGGGTAGCCGAGCTCCTGCGCCGCCGCCCGCACCCGCGCCGCCGCCTCGGCCGAGACCCGGCCGGGCCGCGAGTAGACGTAGGACACCGTCATCGGCGAGACGCCGGCGACGCGGGCCACCTCGCGCATCGTCGGCCGGCGCGACCGGTGGTCCGGAGGACTGGCCACTCGTACAGTCTAGGTGTGTATCGATACACAAGAGCCGAGGAGCAGGCCGGCACCCCCCTCGGGGCGGGGGGCGACGGCTTCGTCCGCGACGCGCCGACCGTGCTGGCCTACGCGGTGCTCGGGTGCTTCACCGGCTGGCTCTACGCCTTCGGCCCGGCACTGTCCCTGCTGCGCGAGGAGCTGCACTTCTCGTACACGCTGCTGGGCGTCTACTCGGTGCTGTGGTCGGGCGGCGCGGCCCTGGCCGGCGCGGGCTTCGCGGCCGTGGCCCGCCGGCTGTCGCGGTCGGCGCTGCTGTGGTCCTCGGCCCTGGGCACCGCCGCCGGCGCCGCGCTGTTCACCCTCGGCCGCGGGCTCGCGCCGACCCTGCTGGGGGCGGCGGTGATGGGCACGGCCGGCACGGTGCTGCTGACGGCGACGCAGGCCGTGCTCTCCGACCGGCACGGCGCCCGGCGCGACCGGGCGCTCGCCGAGGCCAACGTCGGCGCCGGGGCGTGCGCGGTCCTGGCACCCCTGGTCCTCGGCGGGCTCGCCGCGGGGCCGGCCGGCTGGCGGGCGGCGTTCGCCCTCCCCGCACTCCTCCTCGGCGTGCTGTGGCTCCGCTCGAGGCGCCGCCCGCTGCCGCCGCCGGCCGACCGCCGGGTCGCCGGGCGACCCGGGCCGCTGCCCCTGGCCGCCTGGCTGTTCGCCGCCCTGACCGCGATCGCCACGGCCGTGGAGTTCTGCCTGGTCTACTTCGGCACCGAGGTGCTCGTCGGCACGGGCCTGGCGACCACCACCGCCGCGACGGCGCTCGGCAGCAACTACCTCGGCCTGCTCGTCGGCCGCCTCGGCGGGGCGGCGCTCACCCGGCGCCCCGGCCGGACGGTCCCGCTGCTGCACGCCTCCCTGGCGGTGACCGCGGCCGGCTTCGTGCCGTTCTGGCTGACCGACAGCCCGGTCGTCGCCGTCCTCGGCCTGTTCGTCTGCGGGATCGGCATCGCCAACCTCTACCCCCTCGCGGTGGCGCTCACCCTGGGCGCCGCCCGCGGGCACGAGGACCGGGCCAACGCCCGCACCCAGCTGCTGGGCGGACTGGTCACCGCCGCCGCCCCCTTCCTGCTCGGCGCCCTGGCCGACGCGCACGGCCTCACCGCGGCGTTCGTCCTGGAGCCCGCGCTGCTCGTCGGCGCGCTCCTGCTCCTGCTCGCGGGGGCCCGCGCGACACCACGCTGACACCACAGGGGTTGCGAATGACGTCATGGTGATGTCATCGTGACGTCATGGACCTCACCCCGTTCGTCGAGCAGCTCCGCCGGGAGCTCGTGCTCGCCGCCGCTCCCGGGGGCGAGGAGGCGCGCGAGCTGGCCGAGCGCCTCACCGCGCCGCTGGAGTCCTCGGTCCGGCTGGCCCTGCTGTCCGCCCTGTCCGCCGCGGCCGAGGAGCTCACCGGCCAGCTCGCGCCCGGCGCCGTCGACGTGCGGCTGCGCGGCAGCGAGATCGGCTTCGTCGTCACCCCGCCGCCGGCCGCCGCCGAGCCGCACGACACCCCGGCGCCCGAGGCCGTCCTCCCCGACGGCGACGACGGCAGCACCATCCGCATCACCCTCCGGCTGCCCGAGCAGCTGAAGGTCCGCGTCGAGGAGGCGGCCGCCCGCCTCGGCTCGTCGGTCAACACGTGGCTGGTCCGGGCCGTCAGCGACGCGGTGACGCGCACCGACCGTCCCGCAGCTCCCGAGGCCCGCCGCTCGCGGTGGTCGTCGGGCCAGTCCTACACCGGCTGGGTCCGCTAGCCCGGCACCCCGCCCACCAGCACACCGCACCGCAGCCACCCCCGGCCGACCGGACGGGGGCCGACCCGGCACGCCCAGGAGGCGACGCCATGCCCACCTTCGACACCCCCGAGCCCGTCTCCGCCCGCATCGACGTCGCCGCCGGCAGCGTCCGGGTGCGGGCCACCGACCGCGCCGTCACCGAGGTCACCGTCCGGCCGCACGACGGGCGCAGCAGCGCCGACGTCCAGGCCGCCGAGCAGGCCACCGTCACCTGCGCCGACGGGCACCTGCTGGTCCGCACCACCGGCCGCCCGCGGCTGCTGTTCCTCGCCTCCGGCGGCGAGGTCGACGTCGACGTCGCCCTGCCCGAGGGCTCGTCGGTCGAGGTGCGCACGACGGCCGGGGACGTCTCCTGCTCCGGCCGGCTCGGCCGCGCCGTCCTCGAGAGCCGCCACGGCGACCTCCGCCTCGACTCCGCCGCCGGGCTGCGGGCCCGCACCACCAGCGGCGGCATCACCGTCGGTGAGGTCTCCGGCGACGCGGTCGCGCACACCGACTTCGGCGACGTCCGGGTCGGCCGCACCGACGGCGACACCCGGCTGAGGACGACGTGCGGCGACGTCACCGTCGACCACACCGCCGGCTCGCTGCTCGGCAGCACCAACTACGGGAGGGTGCGCGTGGGCGAGGCGGTGCGCGGGTCGCTGGTGCTCGAGACCTCCTACGGCGAGGTCGAGGCGGGCATCGCCGCGGGTACCGCGGCCTGGCTGGACCTGCAGTCGGCGTCGGGCAGCATCCGCAACGAGCTCACCGCCGCCGACGGACCGGAGGACGCCACCGGGACCGTGCAGCTCAGGGCGCGCACCGCCTACGGCGACATCCTGGTCCGCCGGGCGTGAGGGGACCCGCCGTGATCTCCGTCCTCGGACTCCGCAAGGCCTTCGGCGCCACCGTCGTCCTCGACGGGCTGGACCTCACCGTTCCCGAGGGCACCGTCTACGCGCTGCTCGGCCCCAACGGGGCCGGCAAGACGACCACCGTCGACGTCCTGTCCACGCTCACCCCCGCCGACGCCGGGGAGGTCACCGTCGCCGGGTGCGACCTGGCGACCGACCCCGCCGGGGTGCGCGCCGCGATCGCGGTGACCGGCCAGTTCTCCGCCGTCGACGGACTGCTCACCGGCCGGGAGAACCTGCGCCTGATGGCCGACCTGCACCACCTGGGCCGCCGCGAGGGGCAGCGCCGCGCCGCGGCGCTGCTCGAGCGCTTCGACCTCGTCGAGGCCGCCGACCGGCTGCCGGCCACGTACTCCGGCGGCATGCGCCGCCGGCTGGACCTGGCGATGGGCCTGATGGGCGACCCGCGGGTGGTCGTCCTCGACGAGCCCACCACCGGGCTGGACCCGCGCAGCCGCCGGGCGACGTGGGACGTCGTCCGCGGGCTGGTCGCCGGGGGCGTCACCATCCTGCTCACCACGCAGTACCTGGAGGAGGCCGACCAGCTGGCCGACCGGATCGGCCTGCTCGACGGCGGCCGGCTGGTCGCCGAGGGCACCGCCGACGAGCTCAAGCGGCTGGTCCCCGGCGGGTCGGTGCGGCTGCGGTTCGCCGACGCCGCCGCGCTCGACCGGGCCGCCCGCGCCCTGGGCACCGGCACGGCCGACCCGGCGGCGCTCCAGCTGGAGGTGCCCTCCGACGGCGGCGTCGCGGCGCTGCGGTCGGTGCTCGCCCGCCTCGACGACGCCCGCGTCGACGTCGCCGGGCTCACCGTCGAGACCCCCGGTCTCGACGACGTCTTCCTGGCCCTCACCGGCCGCCCGGCTCCCGAGGAGGTGCCGGCGTGAGCCTCGGGACCACCCTGACCGACTGCGGCACGATGCTGCGCCGCGACCTGCGGCACGCGGTGCGCTACCCGTCGCTGACCCTGATCGTGGCCGCGGTCCCGATCGTGTTCCTGCTGCTGTTCGTCTACGTCCTCGGCGGCACGCTCGGCGCCGGGCTGGGCGGGCCGGCCGGCGGGCGCGCCGAGTACGTCACCTACGTGGTGCCCGGCGTGCTGCTGCTGGCGGTGACCGGCAGCGCGCAGGGCACAGCGATCGCGATGGCCATGGACATGACCGAGGGCATCGTCGCCCGCTTCCGGACCATGTCGATCGCCCGCGCGTCGGTGCTCACCGGGCACGTCCTCGGCGCCGTCGTCCAGACGCTGGTGGGCCTGGCCGTCGTCGTCGGGGTCGCCCTGCTGGTCGGCTTCCGGCCCGACGCCGGCGTCCTCGAGTGGCTCGCCGCCGTCGGCGTCCTGACCATGACGGCGTTCGCGCTGGCCTGGCTGGCGGTCGCGATGGGCCTGGCGACGAAGACCGTGGAGGGGGCCAGCAACCTGCCGATGCCGCTGATGCTGCTGCCCTTCCTCGCCAGCAGCTTCGTGCCGGTGGAGTCGATGCCGGCCGGGCTGCGGGAGTTCGCCGAGCACCAGCCGTTCACCCCGCTGACCGAGACGCTGCGCGGCCTGCTCACCGGCACCGCGATCGGGTCCAGCGCGTGGGTGGCGACGGCGTGGTGCGCCGGCATCGCGCTGGCCGGCTACCTGTGGGCGCGGCGGACCTACGAGCGCCGTCCGGCCCGCTGAACGCGCGAGCGGCCCGGGACCGAACCGGTCCCGGGCCGCGCGACGTCAGGTCGGCCCCCTGCAGGGTCCCGCCGCGAGCTCGCGAGCGGCGGGGGGCAGGGGGTCCTTCCCCTAGCGCTTGAGGCCGTACTCCTTGAGCAGGCCGCGGCTGATGATCGTCTTCTGGATCTCGCTGGTGCCCTCGCCGATGAGCAGGAACGGCGCCTCGCGCATGAGCCGCTCGATCTCGTACTCCTTGGAGTAGCCGTAGCCGCCGTGGATGCGGAAGGACTGCGTGGTCACCTCGGCGCAGTACTCGCTGGCGATGAGCTTGGCCATGCCGGCCTCGACGTCGTTGCGCTTGCCCGCGTCCTTGAGCCGGGCGGCGTTGACCATCATCAGGTGCGCGGCCTCGACCTTGGTGGCCATCTCGGCGAGCTGGAACGCGATCGCCTGGTGCTGGACGATCGGCTTGCCGAAGGTCTCCCGCTGCTGGGCGTACTCGACGGCCAGCTCGAACGCGCGGATGGAGATGCCGCAGGCGCGGGCGGCGACGTTGACCCGGCCGACCTCGACGCCGTCCATCATCTGGGCGAAGCCGCGGCCGGGCTCGCCGCCGAGGACCATGTCCGCGCCGATGCGGTAGCCGTCGAACACCAGCTCGGTGGTGTCGACGCCCTTGTAGCCCATCTTGTCGATCTTCCCGGGGATGGTCAGGCCCGGGGCGACGGTGCCGAAGCCGGCCGGCTTCTCGACCAGGAACGTCGTCAGGTTCTGGTGCGGCTTGTCGGCGCCCAGGTCGGTGCGCACCAGCGCGGCCACCAACGTGGAGGAGCCGCCGTTGGTCAGCCACATCTTCTGGCCGTCGATGACGTACCCGTCGCCGTCCTTGACCGCCTTGGTGCGGATGCCGGCGACGTCGGAGCCCAGCCCCGGCTCGGACATCGAGAAGGCGCCGCGGACCTCGCCGGTGGCCATGCGCGGGAGGAAGTGGTCCTTCTGCTCCTGCGTGCCGTGCTGGCGGATCATGTAGGCGACGATGAAGTGGGTGTTGATGACGCCGGAGACGCTCATCCACCCGCGGGCGATCTCCTCGACCACCAGCGCGTAGGTCAGCAGCGACTCCCCGAGGCCGCCGTACTCCTCGGGGATCATCAGCCCGAAGATGCCGAGCTCCTTGAGCCCGTCGACGATCTCCTGCGGGTACTCGTCGGCGTGCTCGAGCTCCTGCGCGTGCGGGATGATCTCCTTGTCCACGAAGCTCCTGACCGTCGACAGGATCTCCTGCTGGATGTCGGTCAGGTCGGCGGTCTGCGCCAGTCGGGCCACGTTCGCTCCTCCGGGACTCCGGTGTCCGTTTGCTACCGGGGAGTATGGGCGACCGCCCCGGACCCGTCGCCGTGTCCCCGGTCACCCCCGGACCGGTCACCACGGGAACGACGACGGCCCGCCCGGGAGTGCCCGGGCGGGCCGTGCGACGCGGGTGGCTAGGCGGCGTCGGGCGGGGTGAACGACGACGTGCGGCTCATGCCCGCGGCGCGCCCCTTGCCGGCGATGACCAGCGCCATCTTGCGGCTGGCCTCGTCGATCATCTCGTCGCCGAGCATGGCCGAGCCCTTCTTGCCGCCGGCCTCGGACGTGTACCAGTCGTAGGCGTCGAGGATGAGCTCGGCGTGGTCGTAGTCCTCCTGCGACGGCGCGTAGATCTCGTTGGCGGCGTCGATCTGGCCGGGGTGCAGCACCCACTTGCCGTCGAAGCCGAGCACCGCCGAGCGCTTGGCGACCTCCCGGAAGGCGTCCACGTCGCGGACCTGCAGGAAGGGGCCGTCGATGGCCTGCACGCCGCGGGCGCGGGCGGCCATGAGGATCTGCATGAGGATGTAGTGGAACGGGTCGCCCGGGTAGTCCGGGTGCAGGGCGCCGACCACCAGCGACTTCATGTTGATGCTGGCCATGAAGTCGGCCGGGCCGAAGATGATCGTCTCGATCCGCGGGCTGGCGAACGCGATGTCGTTGACGTTGATCAGGCCCTGCGCGGTCTCGATCTGCGCCTCGATGCCGATCCGTCCGACCTCCAGGCCGTTGGCCTTCTCGATCTGGGTGAGCAGGAAGTCCAGCGCCGCCACCTGGTGGGCGTCGACGACCTTCGGCAGCATGATGCAGTCGAGGTTCGCGCCGGCGCCCTCGACCACCTCGATGACGTCGCGGTAGGTCCACTCCGTCGTCCAGTCGTTGACCCGGACCGTGCGGATCTTCTCGCCCCAGCCGCCCTCGTTGAGCGCCGCGACGATGTTCTTGCGGGCACCCGGCTTGGCCAGCGGGGCGCAGGCGTCCTCGAGGTCCAGGAACACCTGGTCGGCCGGCAGGCCCTTCGCCTTCTCGAGGAAGCGCGGGTTGCTGCCCGGCACGGCGAGGTTGGAACGACGGGATCGGAGCTCGGCCACGGTGCCTCCGCTGTCTGATCGGGATCTTCGGCTACCGGAGGGTAACCAGGGGGTGGAAATGGCCATTTCTGCCGGGTCAGGTGACCGGCTCGACCGGCGTCTGCGGCCGCCCGGCCCGGACCACCAGCGCCACCCCCGCGACCACGGCGACCATCCCCGGCAGCGCGAGCAGCGGCGGCGTCTGGCCGAGCAGCACCAGCGCCACGAGCAGCGCGCCGGGCACCTCCAACAGCACCGCCAGTCCGACGACGGTGGGACCCACGCTGGACAGCACCAGGTTGAGCAGCGTGTGCCCGAGGATCTGCGCGCACACGGTGATCGCCAGGATCAGCCACCAGTCGCGGGCGGGGAACCCGGCGAGCGGGGTGGTGGTCACCAGCGCGGCGACGGCGAGCACGGCCGCGCAGGTGGAGTAGCAGACGACCGAGTACGCCGACGTCGCCAGGCGCGTGCGGGCGCGGGCCCCGGCGAGCATGTAGCCGCCGGCGCAGACCGCCCCGAGCAGCGCCAGCCCGTCCCCGGCCAGCGCCTCCAGGCTGACCGCGACGTCGACCCCGGCGATCAGCGCGGCACCGACGACGGCGAGCGCGAGCCCGGTCCACACCTGGGCGGGCAGCCGGACGCCGGACACCCGCGCGGCCAGCGCGGTCCAGATCGGCGTGGTGGTGACCAGCGCCGTCGACGCGGCGACCGTGGTCATCGACAGGCTGGGCAGCCAGGCGGCGAAGTGCGCGGCGAGGAACAGCCCGGCCACGACCGAGCTGCCCAGGTCCCGCGGCCGCAGCCCGGCGAGGGTGCCGCGCTCGCGGCCGAGCAGCACCGGCACCAGCAGCGCGGCGCCGGCGGCGTTCCGCCAGAACGCCAGCGCCAGGAACGACGCGCCGACCAGCGCGGTCAGCGGGCCGGAGAAGGAGACCCCGACGACGGCGACCGCCATGAGCGCGACGTCGCGGGAGCCCGGCCGGTGGACCGCCCACGGGGAGACGGCCGCCGTCGAGCCGGCGCTCACGGCACGCGGATGCGCCCGGCGGCCACCGGCACCACAGCCCCGGACACCGTGGCCGCCGTCGCCCGGCCGCCGTCGGCGGTGACCGTGCACGACAGCACCGACGGCCGGCCCATCGCCTCGCCCTGCCGGACGGTGTACGACGACGTCCCGTCCGGGGCGACCAGGCCGGTGGCGACCAGCCAGACGCCGGTGCCCAGGGCCGCCGAGCCGGTGGCCGGGTCCTCGCCCCAGCGCAGGTCGTTCGCGAAGACACGGGCGTACGCGGTCGAGCCGCCCCACGACAGCACCGAGACGCCCTCCCCCACGCCGAAGGCGGCCAGCGCGGCGGGGTCCGGGACGGCGCGGTCGACGACGTCCGGGTGCACGGCGAGGAACGCGAAGGGCAGGCCGCAGCCGGCGACGTGCGCGGGCAGCCCGACGACGTCGGCCGCCGACAGCCCCAGCGCCGCGGCCAGCGCCGCCGGGTCCGGGCCGTCCTCCAGCGTCGGCCGCCCGCCGGTGAGCGTCGCGCCGTCGCCGGTGACCTCGATCGGCAGGACGCCGGCGCCGCACTCCTGGTGCAGCGTGCCCGCGGCCAGCCGGCCGGTGCGCACCAGCGTGTGCGCGGCCCCGACGCTCGGGTGCCCGGCGAAGGGCAGCTCGGCGAACGGGGTGAAGATCCGGACCCGGTAGGAGGCGCCCGGCTCGGTCGGCGCGCAGAGGAACGAGGTCTCCGACAGCGCGAACTCGTTCGCGAGCGCCTGGCACTGCGCGGTGGTCAGCGCGTCGGCGTCGAACACCACCGCGAGCGGGTTGCCCGCGAACGCCCGGGGGGCGAACACGTCGACGACCTCGTACTCGACGGACGCGTGCTCGACGGACGCGTGGTCGACGGACCCGGGGCTCGCCACGACCCCGACGGTAGCCTCACCGAGTGTGAGCACGGTGACCAGGGCGTACGTCTCGCGGCTCGCCGGCCTGCCCGTCTTCGACCCCAACGGGGACCGGGTCGGGCGGCTGCGCGACGTCGTCGTGGCGCTGCGCGTGGGCACCGCCTCCCCCCGGGTGCTCGGCCTGGTCGTCGAGGTCGTGGCCCGCCGCCGCATCTTCGTGCCGATGGGCCGGGTGACCAGCATCGACCCGGGCGCGGTGGTGCTCGCCTCGGGCACGCTCAACCTCAAGCGCTTCGAGCAGCGGCGCGGCGAGACGCTGGTCCTCGGTGAGCTGCTGGACCGCACCGTGACCATCACGGAGTCGGGCCGGCCGGGCACCGTCGTCGACGCCGGGATCGAGCAGACCCGCACCGGCGAGTGGCAGGTCACCCGCCTCGCCGTGCAGGAGCCGGGCCGGCTCGGCCGCCGCGGGCAGCTGCACCAGCTGGCGTGGGACGAGGTCGCCGGGCTCGCGCTGCCGGAGAGCGGGCAGGGCGCCGAGACGCTGATCGCCACCTACCGCGAGCTGAACGCCGCCGACCTCGCGCACGCACTGCAGGACCTGCCGATCAAGCGGCGGCACGAGGTCGCCGAGGCCCTCGACGACGAGCGGCTGGCCGACGTGCTCGGCGAGCTGCCGGAGGCCGAGCAGGTCACGATCCTCGGCACGCTGGACGAGTCCCGGGCCGCCGACGTGCTCGAGGTCATGGACCCCGACGACGCCGCCGACGTGCTCGCCGAGCTGTCCAACGTCGACCGCAACCGGCTGCTCGAGCTGATGGAGCCCGACGAGGCCGAGCCGGTGCGCCAGCTGCTGCAGTACTCCGAGGACACCGCCGGCGGGATCATGACCAGCGAGCCGGTGATCCTCGCGCCGGACGCGACCATCGCCGAGGCGCTGGCCCGGGTGCGCGAGCCCGAGCTGACCCCGGCGCTGGCCAGCCAGGTGTACGTCTGCCGGCCGCCGTCGGCGACCCCGACCGGGCGCTACCTGGGCCTGGCGCACATCCAGCGGCTGCTGCGCGAGCCGCCGTCCAGCCTGGTGAGCGGGGTGCTCGACGACCTGGACCCGCTGCGGCCGGAGGCGCCGCTGGGCGAGGTCACCCGCTACTTCGCCACCTACAACCTGGTGGCCGCGCCGGTGGTCGACGACCGGGGCCGGCTGGTGGGCGCGGTGAGCGTCGACGACGTCCTCGACCACCTGCTGCCCGAGGACTGGCGCGAGCGGGCCCGCCGTGGCTGACGGCCGCCGCCTCGACGTCCCCCGCGGCTCGTCCCGCGGGATCACCGGCTACCTGCGGCTGGACCCCGACGCGGTCGGCCGCTTCGCCGAGGGGATCGCCCGCTTCCTCGGCACCGGGCGCTTCCTCGCCGTCCAGACGGTGATCGTGGTGCTCTGGATCGCCCTCAACGTCTTCGCCGTCCGGCTGCGCTGGGACCCCTACCCGTTCATCCTGCTCAACCTGGCCTTCTCCACCCAGGCCGCCTACGCCGCGCCGCTGATCCTGCTCGCGCAGAACCGGCAGGCCGACCGCGACCGCGTGCAGGCCGAGGAGGACCGCGCCCGCGCCGCGCAGACCCGCGCGGACACCGAGTACCTGGCCCGCGAGCTCGCCGCGCTGCGGGTGGCCATCGGCGAGCTCGCCACCCGCGACTTCATCCGCGGCGAGCTGGGCCGCCTCGCCGAGAGCCGCTCGCCCGAGGAGCGGGAGAAGAAGGTCAAGAAGAAGCCGAAGGACCCCGTCCAGCCGGCGCTCGCGGACCCGACGGCGTAGCGCACCGGGCCGCCCGGACCGTCGTCCCCCCGCGGCACACTGCCGGCATGCGCGCGCACGCGGTGGTGGCCTCCCCCATCGGGCCGCTGACCGTCGTCGCCGACGACGGCGTGCTCGGCCGGCTGTACCTCTCGCCACCCGGCCCGGAGGCCGACCTCGGCGCCCGGGACGACGCCGCGCTCGCCGACGTCACCGGCCAGCTCGGCGAGTACCTGGCCGGCGAGCGGGAGGCGTTCGACCTGTCCCTGCGCCCGCGCGGCAGCGACTTCGAGCTGGCCGTCTGGGAGCAGCTCACCCGCATCCCCTACGGCGCGACGACCACCTACGGCGCGGTGGCGCGGGCCGTCGGCGAGCCGGGCGGCGCGCAGGCCGTGGGCCTCGCGTGCGGGCGGAACCCGCTGGCGATCGTCGTCCCGTGCCACCGGGTGGTCGGCGCCGACGGCAGCCTGGTCGGCTTCGGCGGCGGGCTGTCCCGCAAGCGCTTCCTGCTCGACCTGGAGCAGCGGGACGCCCGGCTGTTCTGACCCGGCGCCCGCCGGGTCACCCTCCGGCGAGGTGGACCAGCGCGCCCGTGGCGCCGGCCAGCACGAGCACCACGACGAACGGCGCGCGCAGCGCGAGGGCGACCGCCGCGACCGCGACGCCGGCCAGCCGGCCGTCCACCACGAGGTCCTGCCCCGAGGTCAGGGTCTGCACCGCGACCAGCGCGGCCAGCAGCGCCGCGGGCACGAAGGTGACCAGGCGGGTCACCCACGGCCGCTCGACCCAGGCCGCGGGCACCGACAGCCCGGCCAGCTTGAGCAGGTAGCAGCCCAGCGACCCGACGACGACCACCGCCCACAGCGTCCCGCCGCTCACGCCGCCTCCGCCCGCGGCCGGCCGGCCAGCCCCACCGCCACGACGGCGGCCACCACCTGCACGCCCGGCGGCACGAACGGCGTCAGCGCCAGCGCCACCGCCGCGCCGCCCAGCGCCACCCGGCGGGCGACGCCCGGCTCCTCGGCGCCGGCGCGCAGCCGCGGCCACAGCAGCGCCAGGAACGCGGCCGGGACGACGGCGTCCAGCGCCGCCGCCGCGGTCTCCCCCAGCGCCCCGGCACCGAGCGCGCCGGCCAGCGTGGTGGCGTTCCACACCGTGAAGATCGACGCCCCGCCGGCGAGGAAGGCCAGCCGGGACAGGCCGCGGTCGGGGGCTGCCACGGCCAGCGCCGTCGTCTCGTCGATCACCCAGTGCGCCAGGCCCAGCCGGCGCAGCAGGCCGCGCGGGGCCAGCAGCGGCGCCAGGCGGACGCCGTAGACGGTGTTGCGGGTGCCCAGCAGCAGCGCGCTGCCGATCGCGGCCGCGCCCCCGCCGCCGGCGCCGAGGACGCCGACCAGCGCGAACTGCGAGGCGCCGGTGAACATCAGCAGCGACATGGTCAGTGCCTGCCAGGGGTCCAGGCCCGCGGCGTCGGCGGCCGCGCCGAAGGCGACGCCGTAGAGGCCGACCGCCACCCCGAGCCCGATCGCGTCGCGGAGGACGGCGGCACGGGCGGGAGCGGACACGTCGCCGCAGCCTACGGCCCGGCTGCGTACGGTCGGGCCCGTGACCGGAGGCACCGGCGACCGCCGGGGCGTGCTGCACGACGACCGGGGGCCGCAGGACACCTGGTCCGAGTGGGCCGCGCTGCCCGCCGCCGGCCTGCGCGTCGAGGGCCAGAGCCTGCGCGGGGACGACGTGCACGAGTCCGCCGTCGACGTCGGGCCCGGGCAGTTCCCCGCCCTGCTCGCCGCCCTCGGCGCACCCGCGGACGCCGACGTCCTGGACGCGCTCGCCGCCTGGTCCCGGGGCGGGGGCCGCGGGCTGGCCCGGTCCCTGCAGGACGCCGGCGTCGAGCACCGCCTCCGGAACCGCGTCGGCGGCTGACCGCCCCGCACGGACCACCGGGTGCGCAGCACATCACCTCCGCACCGGGCGGCACCCGGTGCCCACCGCCGTACAGTGGCAGGTGGACCGGAGTGCAGGTCGCCGCCGTGTGGTGCCGCGGACCGGGTCCCCCCGTCGAAGGAGACACAACCCCCCATGTCCGACACGCTGACCGGCTCGCCGGCGCTCGACGCCGTCAACGCCGCTCTGGCCACCGTCCAGGACCCGGAGATCAACCGTCCGCTGACCGACCTCGGGATGGTCAAGGACGTGCAGATCGGCGTCGGCGGCGACCCGGGCGCCGTGCGCGTCGAGGTCTACCTCACCGTCGCCGGCTGCCCGATGCGCGAGACGATCACCAACCGGGTGACCACCGCCGTCTCCGCCGTCCCCGGCGTGACGTCGGTGCAGGTCGGCCTGGACGTGATGAGCGACGAGCAGCGCGCCGAGCTGCGCCGCACCGTCCGCGGCACCGACGCGGCCGACCCCGTCATCCCCTTCGCCCAGCCGGGCTCGCTGACCCGCGTCTACGCGGTCGCGTCCGGCAAGGGCGGCGTCGGCAAGTCCAGCGTCACCGTCAACCTCGCCGCGGCGCTGGCCAAGCGGGGCCTGTCGGTCGGCGTCGTGGACGCCGACATCTACGGCCACTCGGTGCCGCGCATGCTGGGCGTCGACGACAAGCCGACCCAGGTCGACAACATGATCATGCCGCCGCAGTCGATGGGCGTGAAGGTCATCTCGATCGGCATGTTCACCCCGGGCAACACCCCGGTCGTGTGGCGCGGCCCGATGCTGCACCGCGCGCTGCAGCAGTTCCTCGCCGACGTCTGGTGGGGCGACCTCGACGTCCTGCTGCTGGACCTGCCGCCCGGCACCGGCGACGTGGCGATCTCCATCGCCCAGCTGCTGCCCAACGCCGAGATCCTCGTGGTGACCACGCCGCAGCAGGCCGCCGCCGAGGTGGCCGAGCGGGCCGGCGCGATCGCCACCCAGACCCACCAGCAGGTCGTGGGCGTCATCGAGAACATGTCGTGGCTCGAGCTGCCCGACGGCTCGCGCATGGAGGTCTTCGGCTCCGGCGGCGGCCAGGCGGTCTCCGACGCGCTGACCCGCCTGCTCGGCGCCAACGTGCCGCTGCTGGGTCAGATCCCGCTCGACACCCGCCTGCGGGAGGCCGGGGACGCCGGCGCGCCGATCGTGCTCGCCGACCCCGAGACCCCGGCCGCGAAGGCCCTGGCGAAGGTCGCCGACTCCCTCGCCGTCCGCCAGCGCGGGCTGTCGGGCATGTCGCTGGGGCTCACCCCCGTCCGCCGCTAGCGACCAGCTGGGACGGCCTCGGTGCAGGGGCCCGCGCCGAGCGTCAGCGAGGAGCGGGGGGCACCGAGGTCCTCCTTCGGAGGCCCGGTTCCCCCTCGGGGGGCCGGGCCTCCGTGCGTCTGAGGGCGGCTAGGTCGCGTCGACGTCGAACGGCGGCGGGACGCTCCGGTCGTGCTCGACGACGGCCGGGCGGGTGGCGGGCTTCACCAGGCTCGCCGCGGTCGCGCCCGCGGGGCCGGCGTCGCCGCGGCGCACCGGCGGGGCGTCGTCGTCGAACAGCTGCGCGCGGATGAACGTCTTCGGGTGGTACTTGCGCAGGTCCAGGTCGCGCAGGCCGGCGAGGTCGTCGCCGAGGGACTCGTCGACCTGGGCGCGCACCCCGGTGATCGCCTGCTTGACCTTCTTCAGCCCCGCCGCGGCGTCACGCGCCAGGGTGGGCAGCCGCTCGGGCCCGAAGATGAACAACGCGGCCAGCGCCAGGACGACGATCTCGCCCCAGCCGATCGAGTCGAACACGCGTCGCTCCCTCCTCCGCGGGTCCCAGGGTATTCGGTGCGGAGGTCCCGTCAGGCCTGGGCGAGGGTGGCCTGGACCGTCGTCGACGACCCGTTCCGGACCAGCTCGATGGTCACCGCGTCGCCGGGGTCGTGGGCGTCGACGGCGACGACGAGCTCCTCGGAGCTGCCCACCTCCTGGTCGTCGACGGCGATGACGACGTCCTGCTCCCGGATGCCGGCCTGGGCCGCGGGGCTGTCCGGCTCGACGTTGAGGACCAGCGCGCCGTCGCGGGTGCCGTCGGTGACCGACCGGGTGTTCACCCCGAGGGTCGCGTGCACCGCGCTGCCGGTGGCGATGAGCTGCTCCGCGACGTCGCGCGCGGTGTCGATCGGGATCGCGAAGCCCAGGCCGACGCTGCCGCCGCCCAGCGAGGCGATCGCGGTGTTGATGCCGATGACCGCGCCGGTCGCGTCGACCAGCGCGCCGCCGGAGTTGCCCGGGTTGATCGGCGCGTCGGTCTGCACCGCGCTGATCACGGCGTTGGTGTCGCTGCCCTCCCCGGCCAGCCGCACCGGCCGGTCGAGGGCGGAGACGATGCCGCTGGTGACCGTGCCGGCCAGGCCCAGCGGCGAGCCGATGGCCACCACCGGGTCGCCGACCACGACGTCGTCGGAGTCCCCGAGCGAGGCGGTGACCAGGCCGGGCTTCTCCACCTTGACGACGGCGATGTCGCTGGCCGGGTCGCGGCCGACGATGCGCGCGGCCGAGCCGCTGCCGTCGCTGAACACCGCCCGGATCTCCGCGCCGTCCACGCCGTCGGCGCCGGAGATGACGTGGTTGTTGGTGACGATGTAGCCGCCCTCGCCGTCGATGACGACGCCGGAGCCGGTCGCTCCGGCGTCGCCGATGCGCACCTCGATCGACACGACCGCCGGCGCCACCCGGCCGGCGATGTCGGACACCGACCCCGGCTCGCGGCTGATGCCCTCGTCGGTCTCCGACAGGGCGGTGCCCGGCGCCAGCAGCGGGGTCTCGCTCGCCTCGCGGGTGAGCAGGTAGCCCACGCCGCCGCCGAGCGCGCCGGCGAGCAGGACGGCGAGGACGACCAGCAGGGCCACCCGCACCGACAGGTCGCGCAGCCGCAGCTTCCTGCGGCCCTTCCGGTCGACGACGACCGGGCCCTCCTGCTCGGACTCCTCCTCGAACACCGCCGGGCCGGTGAGGCCGGCCGGCGCGTGCGGGTCGCGCCACGGGTCGCTCTTCGCGTCCGGCTTCCACCACGGCCCGGCCGAGGTGCGGCGGCGCCCGGGCCGCCCGCCGGGCGGCTCCTGCAGCCCGGCCTGCCCGGCCGGGGCGCGGAAGGCGCGCAGCACGGCCTCCGGCGGCGGCGGGGCCACCGGCCGCGGCGGCGGGGCCGGGCGGTCGCCGGCGAAGCTGCCCGGGACGGCGGCCGGGCGGCCGAACGCGGCGGCCTGGGCGGGGCTGGCCGGCGGCGGCGCCGGCACCGCGGCCGGACGCGGCCGCTCCGGCGGCGCGAAGGAGCCGGTGGCGCCGGCGGGACGGGCGAACACCGCGTCGTCGTCCCCCGCGCCGGCGGCCACCGGCGGGCGGACGACTGCCTCCACCGTGCGCTCACCCTCGCGGGGGGCGGGCTCGACGGGACCGGTCTCGCGGGCGTCGTCGGGTGCGGTCACGGGTTCAGGGTCCTCCCGGACCTGGCAGCGGACGTGGACTACGGGTGCCGGCGCGACGCTACCCGTCCGCGGGCTCGGGGGTCCGGGGTCAGGGCCCGGGAGTCACGGCGTGGCGCCCGGCCCGGACGACGGGCCGCTCAGCGTGCGGACCACCGGCGGCACGACCTCGGTGCGCTCGTCCGGCGAAGAGGAGCCGGCCACCGACGACGGCGTCCGGGTCACCCGCTCCCCCGGGTCCGGCAGGTTCAGCGCGAGGACCGCGACCCCGAGGCCCAGCCCGGCCAGCGTGCCGGCGACGCTGCGGCGCAGCCACCGCGCGTGGTGCGGCGACGCGGGACGGACCGGCGGGTCGTCGAGCGACACGGTCCAGCGGCCGGAGGACCCGGTGACGGTCAGCTCCCCCGCCGACGCGGTGACGGTGCCCAGCCCGCCGCCGCCGGGGACGTCGGCGGTGAACGGGATGGCGCACAGCCGGGAGAGCAGGTCGCCGGGCACGGCGACGTCGGCGGCGGAGTGCAGCGCGTCCTTGGCCTCGCGCTGGGCCTGCACGAGCATCCGGCACTCGGAGCAGCCGGCCAGGTGGCGGGCGGCGCGCGCGGCCGGGCCGCTGGCCAGCTCGCCGTCGACCAGCGCGGCGATCGCCTCCTGCGCCAGGTGGCTCTCCGGCAGGCTCATGCGGGAGCCCCCGGTGCCGGGACGCTGCGCGGAGCGAGGTGGGCGAGAGCCTGGCGCAGCTGCACGCGGCCGCGGTGGATGCGGCTGCGCACGGTGCCGAGCTTGATGCCGAGGGTCGCCGCGATCTCCTCGTAGGTCAGACCCTCGATGTCGCAGAGGACGACGGCCACGCGGAACTCCGGCGGCAGCGCGTCCAGCGCCGCCTGCACCTGCGGGTCGAGGTGGGTGTCGGCGTAGACCTGCTCGGGACTCGGCGCGGTGCCGGGCAGCCGCTCGGTGTCCTCCGGCAGCGCGTCGAACCGGATCCGCTGGCGGCGGCGGACCATGTCCAGGAACAGGTTCGTGGTGATGCGGTGCAGCCAGCCCTCGAAGGTGCCCGGCGAGAAGTCGGCCAGCGAGCGGAACACCCGGACGAACGTCTCCTGGGTGAGGTCCTCGGCGTCCTGGGCGTTGCCCGACAGGCGGTAGGCCAGCCGGTAGACGCGCGCCGAGTGGTCCCGCACGACCTGCTCCCAGGTCGGCGCCACCCACACCTCGCCGGCGCCGGACGCGGCCGACTGCTGGTCGGCGGCAGGGGGGACGGCGGCCTCGGGCACGTCCTCAGTATCGCGGACGCGCACGCTGCCGACCTCCCCCGCGGGATGGACGGGGACGGCGGCACGCTCGGGTGTCACGCCGGGACCAACGGCCGTGACGGCATTCCGTGTTCCCGTCGTCAGTTCTTGCCAGGTTCCTCACAGGAACGCCTCCCGGAACGCGGACCGCGGTCCCCTTACCCTCGGCCGGTGATGAGCGCCCAGGGACCGTCGCGCGCCGGCGGGACCGGCGCAGCCGCCTGGTCCGACCGCTACGCCACCGAGGACCCCGTCCTCGCCGCGGCGCGCGCCCGGGCCGCGGCGCTCGGCGGCCCGCCCCCGCCCGGCCCGGCCGCCGGCGCCACCCTCGCCGTCCTCGCGGCCGGCGCCCGCGCGGTCGTGTCGATCGGCAGCGGCGGCGGGGTGGTCGGCCTGTGGCTGCTGCGCGGCATGCGGCCCGACGGCGTCCTCACCGCCCTCGACGCCGACCCCGAGCAGCTGCGCGGGGCGCGGCGGGCGTTCTCCGAGGCCGGCGTCCCGCCGGGCCGGACCCGGCTGATCTTCGGCACCCCGGGCGAGGTGCTGCCCCGCCTGTCCCCCGGCGCCTACGACCTGGTGGTCTGCGCGGGCCGGCCGACCGAGTACGCCCCGCACCTGGGCGCGCTGCTCGCGCTGGTGCGCACCGGCGGGACGCTGGCCTGCCACGGCCTGCTGGACGGGGACCGCATCGGCGACCGCGCCGCCCGCGACCCGGACACCGTCGCCTGGCGCGACCTCGCCCACAACGTCCGCGAGGACGAGGGGCTGACCTCCGCCGTCCTGCCGATCGGCGCCGGCCTGCTGGTGGCCACCCGCCGCGCCTAGCCGGTGAACGGGTGCTCGGCCAGCGGCTCCCACGGGCCGCCGAGGTAGCGCCACAGCCCCAGCCCGCGGGCGGGTGCCTCCCCGGGGACGAACTCCGCGGCCAGCCGGTCGCGCAGCGCCCGGGCGACGGCGGGCTCCACCTTGTTCTGCACGGTGACGTGCGCCGACAGCCGCCGGCGGTCCTGCCGGGTCAGCCACGGGTCGAACTCCGCGGCCAGCCCCGCGTGCAGGGCCGACAGCTCCGGCGCGGCCAGCCGGTAGGCGACCCCGCGGCCGAGCAACTGCAGCCCGGTCACGGCGACGGCGAACGGCGGCCGGGCGGCGGCCGCGGCCAGGGCGGCGTCGACGTCGTCGCGCCGGTCGCCCGGGAGGGCGTGGAACAGCGTGACGTGCGCGGCCAGGTGGTTCCGCCCGGCCGGGAAGTGCTCGGCGCGCAGCCGGTCGAACCGCGCCTGCGCCTCCGCCCCGAGCAGCAGCGTCACCACCAGCGGCGCCGCGCCGCCGCTCACACCAGAGCGCGGGCGCCCTTGCCGAGGACGGTCACGCCGCCGGCACTCACGTGGTAGCGCTCGCGGTCGGCGTCGGAGTCCACCCCGATCCGCGCCCACGCCGGGACGACGACGTTCTTGTCGAGGATCGCCCGCCGGACGTAGGCGCCCTCGCCGATCTGGACGCCGTCCATGAGCACGCTGTCCTCGACCCGCGCGCCCCGCTCGACCCGCACGCCGGGCGAGACGACCGAGCTGTGCACCGACCCGCCGCCGATGATCGCGCCGGCGCTGACCATCGACTCCTCGGCCCGCCCGCCGAGCACGAACTTCGCCGGGGGCTGCTGCGGGGGCAGGGTGAGGATCGGCCACCGGTCGTTGTAGAGGTTGAACACCGGGGTGACCGACACCAGGTCCATGTGGGCGTCGAAGTAGGAGTCGATCGTCCCGACGTCGCGCCAGTAGCCGTGGTCGCGCTCGGTGGCCCCGGGGACGATGTTGGTGGAGAAGTCGTAGACGTAGGCGTCACCGGTCTCGGCGAGCATCGGCATGATCGAGCCGCCCATGTCGTGCGCCGAGTCGGCGTCCTCCGCGTCCGCGCGCAGCGCCTCGAGCAGCGCGTCGGTGGTGAAGACGTAGTTGCCCATGGAGGCGAAGGACTCCTCCGGGCTGTCGGGCAGGCCCGGCGGGTCGGCCGGCTTCTCGAGGAAGCCGCGCACCTTGCCGTCGGCGCCGGCGTCGATGACGCCGAACCCGGTGGCCTCGCGCCGCGGCACCCGCAGCCCCGCGATGGTCACCCCGGCGCCGGTCTGCAGGTGCTGGTCGATCATCTGCGCCGGGTCCATGCGGTAGACGTGGTCGGCGCCGAACACCACGACGACGTCCGGGCGCGCGTCGTAGATGAGGTTGAGGCTCTGGAAGATCGCGTCGGCGCTGCCGGTGTACCAGCGCGGCCCGAGCCGCTGCTGCGCCGGCACCGGGGTGATGTAGTTGCCGAGCATCTGCGACAGCCGCCACGTCGTGGTGATGTGCCGGTCGAGGCTGTGGCTCTTGTACTGGGTGAGCACGGCGATCTGCCGGACGTCGGCGTTCACCAGGTTGGACAGCACGAAGTCGATGAGCCGGTAGTTGCCGCCGAAGGGCACCGCCGGCTTCGCGCGGTCCTGGGTCAGGGGCGCGAGCCGCTTGCCCTCACCACCGGCCAGGACGATGCCGAGCACTCGAGGACCGCCACGCATGGAGGGAACGTAGCCGCTGCACGGGTCCGCCGTCGCCCCGCCTCCGCACTCCCCGCCCCCTAGGGTGACCGCCGTGCGGATCGGCATCGTCACCCGTGAGTGGCCCCCCGACGTCTACGGCGGTGCGGGGGTGCACGTCGAGCACCTCGTCGCGGCCCTGCGCTCGCTGCCCGCGGGCCCGGACCTGGAGGTGCACGCCTTCGGCGGCCCCCGGCCCGACGCCCGCGGCTGGGCGGTGCCGCCGGGCCTGGCCCAGGCCAACGGCGCGCTGCAGGCGCTGGGCACCGACGTCGAGATCGCCGCGGCGCTGGCCGGGGTGGACCTCGTGCACAGCCACACCTGGTACGCCAACGGCGCCGGCCTGCTGGCCGCGCTCGTGCACGGGGTGCCGCACGTGGTCACCGCGCACTCGCTGGAGCCGCGGCGGCCGTGGAAGGCCGACCAGCTCGGCGGCGGCTACCGGCTGTCGTCCTGGGTGGAGCGCACCGCCTACCTCGCCGCGGACGCCGTCATCGCGGTGAGCCACGGCATGCGCGCCGACGTCCTCGACGCCTACCCCGACCTCGACCCGGCCCGGGTGCACGTCGTCGGCAACGGCGTGGACGCCGAGGCCTACAGGCCGACGCCGGCGCCCGACGTCGTCCGCTCGCTCGGGGTCGACCCCGACCGGCCCTACGCGCTGTTCGTCGGCCGGATCACCCGGCAGAAGGGCGTCGTCCACCTGCTGCGGGCGGCCGAGCAGCTGCCGGCCGACGCCGGGCTGGTGCTGTGCGCCGGCGCCGCCGACACCCCGGCCGAGCGGCAGCAGGTCGCCGACGCCGTGGCCGAGCTGCAGGCCCGGCGGCCGGGCGTCGTCTGGATCGAGGCGATGCTGCCGCGGGAGCAGCTGGTGCCGCTGATCACCGGGGCGACGGTGTTCGTCGTCCCCTCGGTCTACGAGCCGCTGGGCATCGTGAACCTGGAGGCCGCCGCCTGCGGCACCGCGGTGGTGGCCAGCGCCGTCGGCGGGATCCCCGAGGTCGTGGCCGACGGCGTCACCGGGCTGCTGGTCCCCTACGACCCGGCCGACCCGGCCGCCTTCGAGGCCGGGCTGGCCGCGCGCATCACCGAGCTGCTGGCCGACCCGACCCGGGCCGCGGCGATGGGCGCCGCGGGTCGCGAGCGGGTGCTGTCGGAGTTCGGCTGGCCGGCGATCGCCCAGCAGACGGTCGGCGTCTACAAGGCCGTCCTCGACGGCCGGGGCTGATCCCCCCGCGGCCCGCTCCCCGCGCCCGCCACGGGCCGGGATGCGATCCTGACCCGTCGTGGCCACCGATCCGCGCCCGTCCCAGCGGGACCCCGTCCGGGCGCTCATCCGTGCGTCGCACCACCTGTCCGCCGACGAGCTCGGCGCCGTCGTCGCGGCGCAGGCGCGGCGGCTGGGCGTCCGCGGGGCGGTCGTCTACCTCGCCGACTACGCCCAGCACGCCCTGCTGCCGCTGCCCGGCGAGGGCGTGCCCGCCCGGCAGGAGCTGACCATCGACGGGTCGGTGGCCGGGCGCGCGTTCCGCCGGGTCGAGCCGGTCCACGCCCCGGCCGGCGACGGGCCGGCCAGCCTGTGGGTGCCCCTGCTCGACGGCGCCGAGCGGATCGGCGTGGTCGAGTACGTGCTCGACCGCGACCCGACGCCGGAGCTCGAGGACGACGCGCGGTCGTTCACCTCGCTGGTCGCCGAGCTGGTCGTCACCCGCGACGCCTACAGCGACCTGTTCGCCCGGCTGCGGCGGCGGCGTGAGCTGACGCTGGCCGCGGAGATCCAGTGGGAGCTGCTGCCGCCGCTGACCTACGCGAGCGACCGCGTCGTCATCACCGGCGCGCTCGAGCCGAGCTACGACATCGGCGGGGACACCTTCGACTACGCGGTCAACGGCGCGGTGGTGGACCTGGCCGTGCTCGACGCCGTCGGCCACGGCCTGCCCGCCGCCCTGCTGACCACCGCCGCCGTCGGCGCCTACCGGCACGCCCGGCGCGCGGGCCTCGACCTCCCGGCGGTCGCGGCCGCGATGGACGCCGTCGTCGCCGGCCAGTTCGCCGGCAGCCGGTTCGCCACCGCGGCCGTCGCCCGGCTCGACCTCGACACCGGGCTGCTCGCCTGGGTGAACTGCGGGCACCCCGACCCGATCGTCGTGCGCGACGGCGCCCTGATCCGGCCGCCGGCCTGCCCGCCCGCGCGCCCGCTGGGGCTGCTCGCGGCGGCGCCCGCGGTGTGCCGGATGCAGCTGCGCCCCGGGGACCGCGTGCTGCTCTACACCGACGGCGTCGTCGAGGCGCGCTCGCCCGACGGCGCGTTCTTCGGCGAGGACCGGCTCGCGGACCTGGTCGTGCGCGCCGAGCTGGCCGGCGACCCGCCGCCGGAGACGATGCGCCGGCTCATGGGCAGCGTCATGCAGCACCAGGACGGCCGGCTGCAGGACGACGCGAGCATCGTCATGGTCGAGTGGCAGACCGGGCACGAGGAGCGCTTGAGGCTGTGAGCACGGCACCGGAAGGACCCCTGACCGGCGAGGCGGCGGGTCCGGCCGACGTCGTCGTGGGGCTGGTCGCCGCCCCCGGCGCGCCCGTGGAGGTGGCCGACGAGCTGGCCGCCGACCTGGCCGGCGCGCTGCGCGAGCGGCACCCCGACGTCGGGTGGGACGTCCGCGTGGTCGAGGACGGGCTGGTCCAGCCGCCGGCCGACGACGCGGAGATCGTCGCCGCGGCGCGCGACCGGCTGCTGTCGGAGGAGTGGGACCTCGCCGTCGTCGTCACCGACCTGCCGCTGTCGGTCGACCGGCGCACCGTCGTCGCGCACGCCAGCCCGGTGCACGGCGTCGCGGTGCTGTCCCTGCCGGCCCTGGGAGCGGTCGGCCGGCGCCGCCGCGCGCTGCAGACGACGGTCGGTCTGGTCCGCACGCTGCTCGGCGACGCCGAGGGCGACGACGACCCGGCCGCGCTGCGCCGCCGGGTGCGCGAGCTGGCCACCGACCCGGCCGACACCGCCGACGGCGTCCGGTTCACCGCGCGGGTGCTCACGGGCAACCTGCGGCTGCTGGTCGGCATGGTGCGCGCCAACCGGCCGTGGCGGCTGACCATCCAGCTGTCCCGCGCGCTGACGGCGGCGGTCGCGGCCGGCGTCTTCGCCCTGGTGACCGCCGACATCTGGCGGCTGGCCGACCGGTTCGGCTGGCTGCGGCTGTCCACCGTCGGGCTGGGCTCGGTGGTGGCCATCTGCGCGACGCTGGTCGTCGGCGCGGAGCTGTGGGAGCGGGCCCGCTCGCGCCGGGTGCGCAAGCAGGTGGCGCTGTTCAACCTGGCCACCGTCGCGACCGTGGTCATCGGGGTGCTCACCCTCTACGCCGCGCTGTTCGCCCTCGCGCTGGCCGGCTCGCTGCTGCTGGTGCCGTCGGCGCTGTTCGCCGAGGGGCTGGGGCACCCGGCCGCGATCGGCGACTACCTCGAGCTGGCCTGGCTGACCAGCTCGCTGGCGACGGTCGGCGGGGCGCTGGGCGCGGGCCTGGAGGACGACGACGCCGTCCGCGGGGCGGCGTACGCGCACCGGCCGGACGCGGCCGGGTGACCGGGATGGCCCCGGTGCCCGCACGGGGCGAGGATGACGTGTGACCATCTCCACGCGGTTCGCCGCCGCGCTGGACGCCGAGGCCGCCGGGAGCCCCGGGTCGGCCGAGCTGCTGCCGGTCCGCCTGACCCGGGCCTGCGTCACCACCCTGGGGGTCGACGCCGCGGGGTTGTCGGTCGTCGACGGGTCCGGCTCGCGTATCCCGCTCGGGGCGAGCACCACCGAGGCCGCGTGCGCCGAGCGCCTGCAGTTCACCGTCGGCGGGGGGCCGTGCTGGGAGGCCCAGGAGACCCGGCAGCCGGTGTTCGCGCTGCTGGACGACCTGCGGCGCCGCTGGATGCCCTTCGCCGACCTGCTCACCGCGCAGACGCCGTTCCGCGCGGTGGTCGCCCTCCCGCTGCGCGAGGACCTCGCCGGCGCCGGCGCGCTGGACCTGTACTTCACCGACGAGGCCGCCGTGCCGGGGCTCGACGTCTTCGCGGCGATGGCCGTCGGCGAGATGGTCACCGCGGCGCTCAGCGACGCCGCCGTCTGGTCGGACTGGCCGGCCGAGCGCGGCCCCGACTGGCTGCACGGTCCCGAGGCGCGCCGGCGGGCCGCGGTGCTGCGGGCCGCGGGCCGGGCGGCGATGGCGCTGGACACCGACCCGGCCACCGCGCTGGACCTGCTGCGCGCCGAGGCCTACGCCGGGGGGCGCGCCGTGGAGGACGTCGCCGAGGACCTCGAGCAGGGCCGGCTCGACGTGCGCGAGCTCGCCCCGAACTGGCACCGCTGACCCGCACCGTGTGACCGTCCCCGCAGGTCAGGGGCGGAATCCGGGCCCGCGCGCGTGCGCTGCACCCTGCGTGACCGCAGCGCCCCCGCCGTCCGCCGTGTCCGCGCCCGTCCCCTCCCCCACGCGCCTGCTCGACGTCCGCACCGTCTACGCCGAGCCGGCCGCCCTGGACTCCGCCCGCGGCCGTGAGGTGCTCGCCCGCTTCCCCGGCGCGGAGGTCGTCGAGGTGCCGTCGCACTGGCGGATCCCGGAGCTGCACGGCAACGAGGGCAACGTGGACCGCTGGGTGCGGGTGAAGACCGAGACGCTGGTGCTCGGCGTGAAGAAGTCGCTCACCGCCCGCCCGAACGGCCGGTCGGCCGACTGGATCGCCCCCTCGACGGCGAACGGCTGCGCGATGGCCTGCGCCTACTGCTACGTGCCGCGGCAGAAGGGCTACGCCAACCCGATCACCGTCTTCACCAACATCGAGCAGATCACCGGCTACCTGCGCCGGCACGTCGCCCGGCAGGGCACGAAGACGGTGCCCGACCAGTGCGACCCGGTCAGCTGGGTCTACGACATCGGCGAGAACAGCGACTGCTCGGTCGACGCGCTGGTCAGCGACAACGTCGCCGACCTGGTCGCCACCTTCCGCGAGCTGCCCACCGCCAAGGCGTCGTTCGCCACCAAGTACGTCAACCGGCAGCTGCTCGACCTCGACCCGCGGCGCCGCACCCGCATCCGGTTCTCGCTCATGCCCGACGCCGACTCGAGGGTCATCGACGTGCGCACCAGCCGGGTCGCCGAGCGGGTCGCCGCCGTCGACGACTTCGTCGAGGCCGGGTACGAGGTGCACCTCAACCTCTCGCCGGTGGTGCTGCGCGACGGATGGGAGGCCGACTGGGCGCAGCTGCTGCGGCAGCTCGACGACACCCTCTCCCCCGCGGCCAAGGACCAGGCGGCCGCCGAGGTGATCATGCTGACCCACAACCGGGACCTGCACCAGGTCAACCTCGGCTGGCACCCGAAGGCCGAGGACCTGCTGTGGCGGCCGGACCTGCAGCAGCCCAAGCGCAGCCAGAACGGCCAGTGGAACGTGCGCTACCGCAACGACGTCAAGTGGGCCGGCGTCGAGCGGCTGCGGGCGCTCGTCGCGGCCCACGCCCCCTGGCTGCGCGTGCGGTACGCGTTCTGATGCGGCTCTCGCTCCTCGACCGGTCGCGCACCCGCGCCGGCGAGCCGGACGCGGCGGCGCTGCGTGGCACCGTCGAGCGGGCGGTGTCCGCCGAGCGGCTGGGCTACGGGCGGTTCTGGGTCGCCGAGCACCACGGCGTGCCCGGCATCGCCGGCGCCGCTCCCGCGGTGCTGCTGGCCGCGGTCGCCGGCCGGACGACGACGATCCGGCTGGGCTCGGCCGGCGTCATGCTGCCGCACCACCAGCCGCTCGTCGTCGCCGAGCAGTTCGCCACCCTCACCGCGTTCGCGCCCGGCCGCGCCGACCTCGGGCTGGGTCGCTCACCGGGCTTCACCCCGCCCGTGCGCCGGGCGCTGCGGGAGACCGAGCGCGACTTCGCCGCCGACCTCGCCGAGCTGCGTGCCCACCTCACCGGGACCGCGGAGATCACGATGCACCCGCGCCCGGTCGGCGACGTGCCGATGTGGGTGCTGGCCACCGGCTCCGGGCTGGACGTCGCCGCGGCGCTCGGCCTGCCGGTCGTCGTCGGCGGCCCGCTGCTCGGGGTGGCCGGCGACCCGGAGCCGGGTCAGGCGGCGCTGGCCCGCTACCGCCGGGCCTACCGGCCCTCGGAGCAGGCGCCGGAGCCGGAGGTCGCGATCAGCCTGGACGTGCTCGTCGCCGACACCGCGGCCGAGGCCGCCGACCTGCTGCTGCCCGAGGCGTGGGCGATGGCGCAGGCGCGCACCGCCGGCGTCTTCCCGCCGCTGGAGCCGGTGGCCGTGGCGCGGGCGGCGGCGATGACGGCGGTGCAGCGGCGGCACGCCGAGCGGACGGCGGCCACGGCGGTCGCCGGCACCGCCCCGCAGGTGGCCGCGCGGCTGGCGGAGCTCGCCGAACGCACCGGTGCGACCGAGCTGGTCGCCGCGGGCAGCACGCACGACCGCGCGGCGCTGGCCGCCTCCGACGCGGCGCTGGCCGGACTGCTGGGCGCGGCTCAGCCGGTGGCGCCGGTGTCCGAGTGGGACGCGCCGACCGGCTTGGACTCCGGCGACCCCCGCTGGCGCAGGTAGACGGCGAACACCGCCATCGAGCCGACGGCGAGCGTCTCCGACTGCCAGTTCTGGAAGCTGCGGTTCCAGAAGTCGGCGTGGCCGAGGTAGGCCACCCAGCTGACCGGGTCGGCGTGCGACTGCAGCTGCTCGCTGTTGTACGCCGCCCAGCCGGCCACCGAGGTCGCCGCCCAGGTGAGCAGGAAGATGCCGGCGAACAGCAGGCCCAGGGACCGGGAGAACAGCGCGCCGCGCCAGCCGCCCACCCGCGCCCACGCCGGGGAGTCGTCGCGGGCGTGCGCCCCCGTCCGCTGGGCCTCGTCGCTCTCGGTGCCGACGTCGTCCGGCTCCTTGGACTCCGGCGACCCGCGCTGCACCAGCCAGACGGTGGCGAACACGTAGAGGAAGAACTGCAGGTACTCCGACTGCCAGTTCTCCATGACGTCGACGGCGAACGACGACGAGGTCACGTAGTGCACCAGGGTGACCGGGGCCAGGCCCTCGGCCTGCCGGTCCTCGCTCACCTGCGCCGCCCCCGCGACCGCCTGACCGACGAGGCTGAGCAGGAACAGCAGGCCGAAGCCCAGGCTCAGCGAGTTCTCCCGGACGAACCGCCGCACGCCCCTCACCGCCCGAGCAGGGCGAGGACCAGGCAGTAGGCCACGCCGCCGAAGACGGTCAGCAGGTAGACCACGAACACCCCGCGCACGGATCTCACGAGCCCTCCACCAGGCAGTCGTAGCGCCCCTCGCCGGCCGCCTCGCAGCCGGCCGCGGCCACCTCCCAGCCGTCGGGCGTGCGGGTGAGGAACAGCGTGTCGTCGGTGAGCCGCACCTGGGCCTCCTGACCCCAGACCTGCGCGGAGACGACGCCGCCGGTGCCGAGCGGGAGCTCCCCGAGCGCCACGGGGCAGCCGGTCGGCTCCTCGTGCTCCAGCGTCCGCACCACCGCGGCGGTGAGCAGGTCGCAGCGGGTGGCGGGGTCGGCCGCCGCGAAGTCCCGGGCCACCCGCTCGACGTCGGGCAGGTGCGCGTCCGAGCACCCGGCCAGCAGGGCCAGGGCCGCCAGGGCCGCCGTCGAGCACACCGCCGTCCGCACGGGTCGTCCTCCCGTCGTGCTCCCGCGTCGGCTCCGCAGGTGGACCGATCGTGGGACCGGGAGCCGGACCCCGCCACCCCGGGTGATCACCCGATCGGGCGGTGAGCTGCGGCACTACGGTGACGCTGTGGCACGGGTGGTGGTCGTCGGCGCGGGGCTGGGCGGCCTCGCCGCCGCGGCACGGCTGGGCGCGCTCGGGCACCGGGTGACCGTGCTGGAGCAGTCCGGCGCCGTCGGCGGGAAGCTCGGCTGGTACGCCCGCGACGGCCACGCCTTCGACACCGGCCCCAGCCTCGTCACGCTGCCGCAGGTGCTGCGCGACCTGTTCGACGCCACCGGCGGCCCGCTGGAGGAGTCCGTCGACCTCGTCCGGCTCGACCCCGCCGTCGACTACCGGTTCGCCGACGGCACGCGGCTGGCCGTCCCCGGGCACCTCGACGCGGTCCCCGGCGCCCTCGACGCCGCCCTCGGCGACGACGCCGGCACCCAGTGGCGGGCGCTGCTCGAGCGCGCCGGCGCGATGTGGGCGATCACCGAGCAGCCGTTCCTCCGCTCGCCGCTGCGCGGCGCGGCCACCCTGGCCCGGCTGGCCCGGGACCCGGCCGACGTCGCCGCCGTCGCACCCTGGCAGACGCTGCGCGGCCTGGGCGCCCGCTACCTGCGCGACCCGCGGCTGCGGGTGCTGCTGGACCGCTACGCCACCTACTCCGGCTCCGACCCGCGGCGCGCGCCCGCCGTGCTCGCGACCGTGCCCTACGTCGAGCAGGCGTTCGGTTCCTGGTACGTCCGCGGCGGGCTGCACCGGCTGGCGGAGGCGGTCGCCGAGCGGGCCCGCGAGCACGGCGCCGACGTCCGCACCGGCACGCCGGTCCGGCGGGTGCTGCGCGACGGCGGCCGGGTGGCCGGCGTGGAGCTGGCCGAGGGCGGCGAGGTGACCGCCGACGTCGTCGTCTCCGGCGCCGACGCCACCGCCCTGTACGCCGGGCTGCTGCCGCCGGACCGGCGCACCCGCGCGGTGCGGCGCGGGCTGACCCGGGCGACGCCGTCGCTGTCGGGGTTCGTGCTGCTGCTCGCGCTGCGCGGCCGCACGCCGGGGCTGGCGCACCACACCGTCGCCTTCCCCGCCGACTACGACGCCGAGTTCGACGCGGTGTTCGGCACCGGCCGGCACCGCGGCCTGCCCTGCCCGGTGCCCGACCCGACCGTCTACGTCAGCGCCCCCGACGACCCCGCCACCCGGCCCGACGACGACAGCGAGTCCTGGTTCGTCCTGGTCAACGCGCCGCGGCACGACCCCGAGTGCGGCGTCGACTGGGACACCCCCGGTCTCGCCGACCGCTACGCCACCCGGGTGCTGGAGGTGATGGCCGCCCGCGGGCTCGACGTCCGGTCCCGGCTGCGCTGGTGCGTCACCCGCACGCCGGCCGACCTCGCCCGCGAGACCGGCAGCGTCGGGGGCTCGATCTACGGCACGTCGAGCAACGGTGCCCGCGCGGCGTTCCTGCGCCCGGGCAACGCCGCCCCCGTGCGCGGGCTGTACCTGGTCGGCGGCTCGTCGCACCCGGGCGGCGGGCTGCCGCTGGTGACCCTGTCGGCGGAGATCGTCGCCGGGCTGGTCGGCCCGGCCTAGATGCCGCTGCCGTGCCGACCCTCGCCGGCGGCGAACCGGGCGGCGCCGGGCAGCGCGTCGACGGCGAGCGAGGCCAGCCCGTGGCGGAACTCGTTGGCCAACGCCGCCGCCTCGTCCAGCCCCTCCTGCTCCAGCAGCGAGGCGCGGTCCTCACGCAGGCAGGTCTGCGGGAAGGCGGCCAGCCGGCGGGCCAGCTCCTGCGCGGCGGCCAGCGCCTGCCCGGCCGGCACGACCTGGGTGACCAGGCCCATCCGCAGCGCCTCGTCGGCGTACACCGACCGGCCGGTGAGCACCAGGTCCATCGCCCGGCCCGCGCCGATCAGCCGCGGCAGCCGCACGGTTCCGCCGTCGATCAGCGGCACGCCCCAGCGGCGGCAGTAGACGCCGAACACGGCGGTCTCGTCGGCGACCCGCAGGTCGCACCACAGCGCCAGCTCCAGCCCGCCGGCGACCGCGTGCCCGGCGACGGCCGCGACCACGGGCTTGGACAGCCGCATCCGCGTCGGCCCCATCGGCCCGTCACCGGTGACCTCGGTGCGGTTGCCGGTGGGCGTGCCGACCGCGCGCAGGTCGGCGCCCGCGCAGAAGGTGCCGCCCTCGCCGTGCAGCACCGCGACGGCGGCGTCCGGGTCGGCGTCGAAGGCGCGGAAGGCGCCGGCGAGCGCGGCGGCGGTCGGCCCGTCGACGGCGTTGCGCGCGTGCGGGCGCGACAGCCGCACCGTGGTCACCGGCCCGTCGCGCTCGACGGTGACCGCGTCGGCCCCCGACGGCCTCACCGGGGCACCCCCGCCCACAGCGGCTCGCGCAGCGCCCGGCGCAGCACCTTGCCCACCGGCGACAGCGGCAGCGCGTCGACGACGTGCACCGCCTTGGGCACCTTGTAGCCGGCCAGCGCCGCCCGGACGGTGTCGCGCAGCTCGTCCTCCGTCACCTGCGCTCCCGGCCGCAGCGTGACGAAGGCGGTCACCGCCTCCACCCACGTCGGGTCGGGCGCGGCGACCACCGCGGCCCCTGCCACCGCCGGGTGGGCCTGCAGCACGTCCTCGACCTCGCGCGGGTACACGTTGTAGCCGCCGGTGACGATCATGTCGCTGGTGCGGTCGACGAGGGTGAGGTACCCGCGGTCGTCGACGCGGGCGAGGTCGCGGGTGCGGATCCAGCCGCCGGGCGTGACCGTCCCGGCGGTGAGCTCCGGCGCGTCGGCGTAGCCGGCCATCCCGAACGGCGCGCGCACGCGCAGCTCACCGACCTCGCCGGCCGGGACCGGCGCCCCGTCGGCGTCGGTGAGGAGCACCTCGGCGTCGACCGAGGGCTGCCCGCAGGAGCCGGCCAGCGACGGGTCGGTGTGGTCCTCGGCGCCGAGCACGGTGATCGCCAGCGGCGCCTCGGTCTGCCCGTAGTACTGCACCAGCCGCGGGCCCCACAGCTCCAGCGTCTCGGCCAGGACCGGCCCCGGCATCGGGCTGGCGCCGTAGACGGCGGTGCGCAGGCTGGAGACATCGGCCCGCTCGGCGGCGCCGGAGGCGAGCAGCATGCCGAGCATGGTCGGGACCAGGTTGATCTCCGTGGCCCGGTACCGGGCCAGGGCGTCGAGGTAGACACCGGGGTCGAAGCCGGGCAGCACCGCCGCCGCTCCCCCGCGGATCCAGTACGGCAGCACGAACGTGCCGCTGGCGTGGATGAGCGAGGCCGCGTGCAGCATGACCGAGTCCCGCCCGGGCGAGACCAGGTTGGCCAGGACGTTCGCGCAGATCGCCGCGTAGCTGGCTTGGGTGTGCACGACCGCCTTGAGCGCGCCGGTGGTGCCGGAGGTGTAGAGGACCAGCACGGGGTCCCCGGGCTCGGCCGGCAGCATCGGATCGGCGCTGCTGGCCTCCGCGGCGGCGGCCAGCAGGTCGACCGCCTCGACGTCCGGGCTCGGGCCGAGGGCCACCAGGCGCAGCCCCTCCACGCGGCCGGCGAGGTCGGCGGCGCGCTCGGCCAGCGCCGGCCCGAAGACCAGGACGCCGACACGGGTGGCACGCAGCATCCGGGCCTGCTCCTCCGCCGACAGCCGGGCGTTGAGCGGCACCCGCGCAGCGGCCGCCTTGAGGCAGGCGAAGTCGATGGGGATCGACCACAGGCCGTTGTCGACCAGCAGCCCCACCCGCGCCCCGGGCGTCACCCCGAGCCCGGCGAGCACGTGCGCCATGCGGTTGGCCCACTCGTCGACCTCGCGGAACGTCAGCGAGCGGTCCCCGCTCAGCACCGCCGTCCGGCCGGCGTGCTGCCGTGCCCCGCGCCGCACCAGCTCCGTCGTCAACACCGCGTCTCCCTCCTCCGGACGAGGACGCGAACTTACAGTCCGTACGGACGGTATGTCGACGGTTACCGTTCCTCCGTGCCGACCCAGCAGGAGCGCCGGGCCGACACCCGCGCCCGCCTGCTGGCGGCCACGCTCGACTGCCTGGTCGAGCACGGCTACGCCGGGACGACGACGCAGCGGGTGCAGGACCGCGCCGGCCTCTCCCGCGGTGCCCTGCTGCACCACTTCGCGACCAAGGACGCCCTGCTGGTGGCGGCGGTCTCCGAGGTCGCCGACCAGCAGGTGGCGCGGCTGCGCGCGGAGGCCGGCGGCGCCGCCGACCCCGTGGAGCTGCTCCGCGGCGTGATGTCCGGCCCGCTGTTCCTCGCCGGCCTGGAGCTGTGGCAGGCCGCCCGTACCGAGCCCGTGCTGCGCGCGGCGCTGCTACCTGCCGAGCGCCGGGTCGGCAGCGCCGTCCGCGAGGTCCTCGGCGGGCTGTTCCCCGCCGCGCGGGCCGGCCGGGCCGACGTCGAGGGGCTGCTGGCGCTGCACCGCGGGCTGGCCCTGACCAGCGTGCTGCGCACCGACCCCGAGCTGGAGCGCCAGGTGGTGCGACTGTGGGTCGACCGGGTGATGAGCGGCGGGTGACGCACGGCCGGGCGTGCGAGGGTCCTCCGGTGCGCACCGACCCGCCGGAGACCGCCGACGAGACCACCACGCTGACCGCCTACCTCGCCTTCCAGCGCGAGACGCTGCTGCTGAAGACCGAGGGGCTGACCCGGGAGCAGCTGGCGCGGGCGCACCCGCCGTCGTCGCTCACCCTGGCGGGGCTGCTGTACCACCTGGCGCTGGTCGAGGAGTCCTGGGCGGTGGAGCGGTTCGCCGGGGAGCCGATCCCCGCGCCGTGGGACGGCGTCGACTGGGACGCGACGCCCGACTGGGAGTTCGACGCCGCCGTGGACCTCGGGCCGGACGTGCTGCGCGGGCGCTACCGGGAGGCCGGGCGGCGCACCGACGCGGTGGTCGCGGCGGCCGGGTCGCTGGACGCGCTGTCGGCGGTGCCGCTGCGCACCGGCAACCGGTTCAGCCTGCGCTGGATGCTGCTGCACCTGGTCGAGGAGACCGCCCGGCACAACGGCCACGCCGACCTGCTGCGCGAGGCGGTGGACGGCGTCACCGGCGAGTGAGGCGCTACCGCGCCAGCTCCGTCGCCCAGGCGGCCACGGCGATCTCCCCGGTGGTGCCGGCGTCGACCCACATCGGCAGGACCTGGCCGGGGTCGCCTGGCACCGGGACGACGTGCAGCGCCCGCCCCTCGGTGAGCCCGCCGGCGGTGACCGTCGCCGACCAGGAGACGCCGGTGACCGCGCTCTGCCCGGGCTGCAGCACCAGCGGGGACGGCCCGGGGTCGCGGACCATGTAGCTCGACTCGTGCGCCACGGTGAACGGCATCGGCCGCCCCGTCCCGTCGAGGACGGCGACCTCGGCGTAGCCGGTGACGTCCCGCGGCGCGTCCCCGCAGTTGGTCACGGTGACGACGACGCCCCGGTGGCCGAGGCCGGCGTCGACCGGGCCGGCGGTGACGAGCAGGCCCAGCGGCGAGCAGGTCGGCGGCACCGGCCGCGGCACCTCCGGGACGCCGGGTGCCGGGGTCGGCTCGGTCGGCTCGGTCGGCTCCGCGGACGGCGTGGGCGCGGGCGGGACCCCGATGCCCGCGGCCTCGGCACCGGCCGGTGCGCGGGCGGCCAGCGCCACGGCCGTCACCGCGACGACGGCCAGCGCCACCAGCAGCGGGACCAGCCACCGGGCCCGCGGCGCCCCCGCCCCGCGCGGCGCTTCAGCCCCGCGCGGCACCGAGGCCCAGCACGGCGGCGAGCCCGAGCGCGCTGCGCGGCGCGTAGGCCGCCCGCCACAGCCCGCCGTGGACGGCGGCGTACGCCTCGTCCTGCCACGGCTGCTCGTGCCGCGGCCCGCCGCCGGTGTGCAGGTCGTGCACCAGCAGCGCGGCCATGAGCACGTTCGACGTCGCCGGCTCGAACACCTCGACGCCGAAGCGGTGCGCCCCGGCGTAGGCGGCGGCCAGCGCCCGGTTCTTCACCACCGAGCGGGTGCGGGTCGGCGGCGCGACGTTCATCGACACCGTCGCCCCGGCCGCCCGCGCGACGGTCGCCCGCCACCGCTGCAGCCGCTTGGCCAGCGCGTAGTTCGGTCCCTGCTGGGCGACCAGGCTGTCGCTGATGCCCGGGTCGGTGCCCGGCACGTACGCCCGCTGCAGCAGCCGCCCGGCCGAGAGCGTGCGCAGCGGCCGGCCGAGGAGCTTGCCGGCGCGGGAGCGGCCGGCGTAGGCGCGCGCCGACTGCTCGACGGCGTCGCCGGGGACGGCGAAGACGTCCGTGGGGGTGGCGAGGAAGGCCAGCGCGAGGTCGGGCCGGTCGCGCTGCAGGCGGAGGGTGAGCGCGTCGACGGCGGCCGACACCCGCACGTTGGTGGCGCCGTCGGCGTAGACGTAGTCGCCGAGCACCGGGTCGCCGGGCAGGCCGGCCACCCAGTCGCCGACGGCGGGCACCTCGCGCACGAGGTCGGCGCCCGCGGTGCCGGCGAGGTCGCCGTCGTCGTCGGCGGCGGGCAGCAGCAGCCGGCCGGCGCCGCGGCGGGCGGTGTCGAGCACCCGCCGCCACAGGTCCGGCCGCGGCAGGTCGACCCCGGCCACGGTGGCGCCCCATCGCAGCAGCGCCGTCAGCGGGCCCATCTCCGCGCCCGCGCCGAGCACGACGACGGTCCGGCCGGGCAGCGCCAGCCACTCGGGGTGCGCGGCCACGGTGCGCACCGCCTCGGCCAGGCTGGGCTCGGCGATCCCGCCCTCGACCCAGTTGTCCACCTGGCGCAGCAGGTCGTCACCGCGCAGCCGCCGGCCGTGGAAGGGCAGCGTGAACTCGCGCTCGGGCTCGGCGGTGCCGGCGACCTCGCGGGTCCGCAGCGCCCGCCCGGCCGGTGCCGCGGGCAGCGCGGTCAGCGGCTGCTCGCCGTCGTCGGCAGCCACCCGCAGCCGGGCGTGGACGGCGTCCAGGCCGGCCCCGGCGATGGTCCGGGCCGCGTCCGGGGAGGCCAGCCCCGCCTCGACCAGGCGGCGGAAGTGCACCAGGTAGCCCGCCCGCCAGTTGGTCTCTGACTCGGCGGCGCGGGCGCCGGTCGGGTCGACCGGGCGCAGCGCGTCGGCGACGACGGCGCGGCCCACCGCCGCGGTGCTGCGCCGCCCGTCCGGGCCGGCGGGGAAGACGACTCCGGTGTCGTCGGTGCTCATGGGCTCCTCAGTCCGTCACGGTCGGCGGCGGGTCGAGCGGGGCGCCGGCCTCCAGCCAGCGCAGCAGCGTACGGGCGCCGAAGCCGGTGCCGCCCTTGACCACCTCGGCGTCGTCGGAGCCGGCCCGGGCCGGGCCCGCGATGTCGAGGTGCGCCCACGGCAGGTCGCCGGCGAACGGGCGCAGGAACAGCGCGGCGGTGGTGCCGCCCGGGTTGCCGGGGGCGTTGTTCGCGTCGGCGACGTCGCTGTCCAGCAGGTCGGCGTACTCCTCAGCCAACGGCATCCGCCAGACCCGCTCGCCGGCGTGCAGCGCGGCGGTGGACAGCGCGCCGGCCAGCCCGTCGGTGGTGGCGTACAGCCCGGCCGTGCGGGCGCCGAGCGCGGTCCGCATCGCTCCGGTGAGCGTGGCGACGTCGACCAGCGCGGTGGCGCCCAGGTGCAGCCGGGCGTGGGCGAGGCCGTCCGCGAGCACCATCCGGCCCTCGGCGTCGGTGTTCCGCACCTCGGTGGTGCGCCCGCCGACGTGCCGGACGACGTCGGCAGGGCGGTAGGCCGACCCGGACACCGCGTTCTCCGCGGCCGGGACGACGGCGGTGACCGCGACCGGCAGCTCCAGGCGGGCGGCGGCGTCGACCGCGGCGAGCACCGCCGCTCCCCCGGCCATGTCGGTCTTCATCTCGCGCATCCCGGGGCCGCGCTTGATCTGCAGGCCGCCGGTGTCGAACGTGATGCCCTTGCCGACGAGCACCGGCCGGGCGGGGCCGGCGCCGGGCGGCGCGTACGCGGCGACGACGACCCGCGGCGGGGACGCCGAGCCGCCGCCGACGGCGAGCACGCCGCCGAAGCCGCCCGCGGCGAGCTCCTCGGGGCCGAGCACGGTGACGGTCACGTGCGGCAGGCCGGAGAGCCGCTCGACGGCCTGCCCGGCCAGCCAGGCGGGGTCCTTCGTGTTGCTCGGGGTGTTGACCAGGTCGCGGGCCCAGGCGACGGCGGAGCCGGTGACCTCCCCGGCGCGGGCGGCGGCGACGACGGCCGGGTCGTCGGCGTCGGCGGCGACCACGGTGACGGTGGCCAGCCGGCGCGGGTGCGGCTTCGACGTCTCGCGGAACCGGTAGCCGGCCAGCAGCGCGGCCTCGACGGCGGCGCGGACCTCGTCGGCCCCGGCGGGGGCGGTGGCGGCGTCGAGGGGCAGGACCAGCCGGGTGGCGCCGTGCTCGGCGAGGGTCTGCGCGCGGCGCACGGCGGTGGCGACGTAGCGGCGCAGGTGCGGCAGCGTCCCGTCGCCCAGGCCGGCGGCGACGACGCTGCGCGGGGAGCGTCCGGGGACGGGCAGGTTGGTGATCGCGCCGGGCCGGCCGGTGTTGCCGGTGTCCTGGAGCGCGCCGGCGAGCAGGTCGGCCGGGACCGGCGGGGCGGTGCCGGGGGTGGGCGAGGTCAGCCAGGTCGGCAGCGTGCCGCCGGACCCGACCGGGACGGCGAGGACGTCGTCCCCGGTGAGGCGCGGCAGGCGGGCCACCAGTTCGACCCGCGGCAAGGGTGCGGCCCCGGTCGCCGGCGGGCTGCCGGCGGCCGGGGCCGCGTCGTCCTGCGCGGTGCTGCCCGAGGGCGAGCTCGCGGGGACGTTCAGCTGGTCGCGCCCTTCAGCGCCTCGGAGAGCGCTGCGGCCTCGTCGGGGGACAGTTCGACGACCAGCCGGCCGCCGCCCTCGAGCGGCACCCGCATGACCAGGCCGCGCCCCTCCTTGGTGACCTCCAGGGGACCTTCACCCGTGCGCGGCTTCATGGCCGCCATGCGTGCCTCCTTCGCCGGCCACCCGTCGCTCCTGTGCGGCTGCGGTGTGGCTGTGTCTCGTGCAGTGAGCTCCGCTACCCATGATCCCGTATGACCGCCGCGGAACCAACCGGAGCCCCCTCCCGGGTGGCGCGGAAGCACGTCGCGACGTGGTCGTCGACCATGCCGGTGGCCTGCATGAGCGCGTAGGCGGTGGTCGGTCCGACGAAGACGAAGCCCCGCCGCTTGAGCTCCCTGGCCATCGCGGTGGACTCCGGACTGGTGGCCGGGACGTCGGCGAGCGTGGCCGGCCGCGGGCGCTCCCCCGTCGGCGCGAACGACCACAGCAGCGCCGACAGGCCCTCGGGGACGTCCTGCGCGGCGCGGGCGTTGCGGATCGCGGCGGCGATCTTGGCGCGGTTGCGGACGATGCCGGCGTCGGCCATCAGGCGGGCCTCGTCGTCGGCGGTGAAGGCGGCGACGGCGTCGATGGAGAAGCCGGCGAAGGCGGCCCGGAAGGCGGGGCGCTTGCGCAGGATGGTGATCCAGGACAGGCCGGACTGGAACGCCTCGAGGCAGAGCCGCTCGAACAGCGCGTCGTCACCGTGCAGCGGGGTGCCCCACTCCTCGTCGTGGTAGGCGACGTACTCGGGGGCGCTGTCGCCCCAGGCGCAGCGCACGCGGTCGGTGGTCGGCACGGGCTCCACGACGGCGACGCTAGTGCCGCCGTCCGACAGGTCGGTCGTCATGGACACCTCCTACCGCCGCCCGGACAGCTCCCGCGACGGCGGCCGAGGAGCTATGGACAGGCGCCTGAACTGGGGATTCGCACTGCGCCCGGCTGTCGGATCCCCTAGACTTCGATCATGTGTTCGAGCGAGCTGGGCAGTGGTGACGCCCTCGACGCCGTCGCCGCGGCCGTCGCCCGACGCAACCGCGAGGACGCCCGGCTGACCCGCCTCGTCCGTGATGCGGAGAACCAGCAGGCGCCCGAGAGGGACGGGCTGAGGTCGATGACCTCCTGGCTGCGCGGGCACTGCCGGCTCTCGCCGGCGGAGGCCGCCCGGCTGGTGCGCAACGGCCGCGCCCTGGAACACCTGCCGGCACTCGCCGAGGCCCACGAGGCCGGTCTGGTGTCCGCCGAGCAGGTCGCCGTCGCGGCGCGGGCGGTGACCCCCGAGCGGCTCGTCGCAGCCGCGGTGGCCGGGGTGGACCTGGCGGTGATCGACGCGGTCCTCACCGGGGTGGCGGTCGAGCGGGAGCACGCCGACCTGGTGCAGGTGGTGCTGCACTACTGCACCGACCTGGATCCCGACGGGCCCGAGCCGGATCCGACCGAGGGCCGGTCGCTGACGCTGTCCCGGCACGCCGACGGCTCGCTGTCCTTCCGCGGGCACCTGGACGCCGTGGGCGGGGAGCGGCTGCAGGCCGCCCTGGAGGCGCACGTGCAGGCCGACCGCCCCGCGGGGGACGAGCGCACCCGCGCCCAGCGGCTGGGCGACGCCCTCGTGCAGGTCGCCGACAACGCCCTCGCCGCCGGGATGCTGCCTCAGCTGCGTGGCCACAAGCCGCAGATCGCCGTGGTCGTGGACCTGGACGACCTGGTGGACCCGGCCGGAAGCCCGAACGCCGGGCGGATGGGGTTCGGCGCCACCATCTCCGCGGCGCGGGCGCGGTGGCTGGCCTGCGACGGCGCGGTGTCCCGGGTGGTGTTCGGCCCCGACGGCGCCCCGCTGGACCTCGGCCGCGAGCAGCGGCTGATGAGCCGGCACATCCGCAAGGCAGCCGAACTCCGGGACGGCGGGTGCGTGTTCGCCGGATGCGACGCCCCGACCTGGTGGTGCGACGTGCACCACCTGGTCCACTGGATCGACGGGGGCGAGACCTCACTGGAGAACTCGGCCCTGTTGTGCGAGCGCCACCACACCAAGGTCCACCACGGCTTCCGCGTCGAACGACAACCCACCGGCACCTGGCGCACCTGGCGCCCGGACGGATCGGAGATCACCGTCCGGCCGCCTCTCCTCGCCCCCGCCGCCTGAGGGCAGTTCCGGTCACGTGCGGGACCGGGGACCGCCCCGGGGATCACGCGAGCCGTCGCTGCTGCCGGTGTCCCTGAGCGGCCCATTCAGGGACGACCACAACGAACCCCGACGTGACCGCCGCCAGGGCCATGGTCGGCCCGGGCCTCGGCCATCGCAGCTTCTTGCCCCTGTTACCCGCAGCGGAGATGCTGCCCGCGAGTGGTGAGACCTGGGCGCGGGTCGGCGGAACGATCGAGGACCAGCCGACCCACTCACGACATGCCAACGCGGTGAGAGGTGACGGGCCATGACAGCAGCGGATGATGCCCGCCAACGCTGGCTTGACGGCGGTGGTCCCCGCTACCGGGTCCTGCCCGAGCCGGTAGCGCTCGAAGAGACGATCGCCGTCCACCCGGCGGAGCCAACAGGGCCCCCTGCCGATTGGCACGTTGGACCCGATGCTCTCGGTGACGGCGGCGACGGGGGCGACTGACCGTCCTTGAAGCCGCCTTCAGGGACACGGATAGCGGGCACGTGATCCGCAGGACCGGCTCCACGCACTTGCGACGCGGGAGCACCGTTGCCGACCCGTACACGTCGTGTGACCTCGAGTCCTGCGACCGCCTCCGCGCGCGGCTGTCCACCCGGGCATGACCGCGGGCCTCAGGGGACCGCGGCGTCCACCGCGGCGGGGGCCGGAGCGGGGGCGTTGCGCCGGGTCGCGAGCACGCAGCCGACGAGCACCAGCGGCAGCCCGACGGCGAGGCCGAGGGTGAACGGCTCCCCGAGCAGCAGGACGCCGGCCACGACGGCGACCGCCGGGTTCACGAACGTGATCACCAGCGCCCGCTGCGGCCCGACCTCGCGGATGAGCGCGAAGAAGAGCACCAGCGCCACCGCCGTGCACACCACCCCGAGCGCGACCAGCGACGCCAGCGCGGACACCGACGCGTCGGCCACCTCCCCGACCCGCGGCAGCGCGAACGGCGCGTACACGAGCGCAGTGATCGTCAGCGCGATCGCGCTGACCGCGACACCGGGGACGTCGGCCAGCGACCGGCTGGCCACCAGCGGTGCGGTGCCGTAGCCGATGACGACCAGCACGACGGCGAGCACCGGCAGCAGCGCGATGCCCTCGACGTCGAGACCGAGCAGCGCGGCGATGCCGACGACGCCGAGCCCCATGCCCGTGAGCCGCACCGGCGTCAGCCGCTCCTCGCCGCCCACCAGCCGCGCGGCCAGCGCCGCGACGAACGGCACCGACGCCACCAGCAGCCCGGTCAGCGAGCTCGACAGCGACACCTCGGCGTAGGACAGCAGCAGCCACGGCCCGGTCATCTCCAGGACCGTGAACACCAGCAGCGCCCGCCAGTGCCGCAGCGCCGGCCGCACCTGCCCGCGGGCCAGCGTCCACGGCAGCAGCAGCGCCGCCCCGATCACGCACCGGACGAAGACCACCACGACCGGCGACGTCTCCCCGACCGCCACCTTGATCAGCAGGTAGGGCACTCCCCAGATGACCGACATGGCCAGGAACAGCGCCCATCCGCGACGACTCACCGCGACATCCTCACCGATCCGGCACCCGTTCCCGTTGCGCATCCCCGGTGACCGGCGTTGGACTCCTCGTCGTGGACCCCGGCCGGCGCTTCGACCTCCTGGTGGAGGCCCTCGCCACCCGGCCCGGCGTCGGCCCGCCCGGCGCGGGCGGCGGCCGGGGCTTCGGCTCGGCCGCGCTCACCGTCGACGGGGCGATCTTCGCGATGGTCGTCGGCGGCGCGCTGGTGCTGAAGCTGCCGCGTCACCGGGTGGAGGGTCTGGTCACCGCCGGCACCGGCCTGCCCTTCGCCGCGGCCAACGGCACCCCGATGCGCGAGTGGGTCGCCCTCGACCACGGCACCCCCGAGTCCGACCTGGCCCTCGCCGAGGAGGCGATGGCGTTCGTGGCCGCCCGCCGCCGCGGGTGAGGTGCTGGACCGGCCTCCCTGCAGGGGCCCGCCGCCGGCCCCGTCCAGAGGCTCGTCCCGAGCCTGCGAGGGATGAGGAGGACGGGGTCCTTCCGCGGTGGGGGCAGGGAGGTCCTCCTACTCGGGGCGGCTGAACAGCCAGGCGGCGACGGCGAGCAGCGCCGCGCCCACCCCGCCCACGATGACGACGTCGAGCCAGACCGGCACCGGCCAGGCGCCCCAGCGCAGCGCGACGGCGTCGGCGGCCGCAGGGTCGACGTAGTGCAGGACCAGCCGCCGCACCGCGTCGACGCCGTAGGTGACCGGGTTGGCCAGCGCGAGGGCGTGCAGCCACCCCGGCAGCGCGCCGCTGACCGGGAAGAAGGCGCCGGACAGGAACATCAGCGGGGCGAGCAGCAGCTGCACCCGGGGCATCACGGTCTGGATCTGGTCGACCCGGACGGCGATGACCAGGCCCAGCGCGGTGATCGAGAACGCGACGACGAACAGCAGCGCGACCGTCCCGACGATCATGAGGGGCGCGTACGGGACGCCGACCAGCCCGGCGAGCGCCAGCAGCACGACCGACTGCAGCGTCGCCACCGTCGCCCCGCCCAGCGCCTTGCCCAGCACGATGCTGGTCCGGCTGACCGGCGCGACGAGCATCTCCCGCAGGAAGCCGAGCTCCCGGTCCCAGACGATCGAGATCGCCGAGAAGACGGCGGTGAACATGACCGAGGTGGCCAGCACGCCGGGGAAGAGGAACGTCGAGTAGTCGGCGTCGCCGAAGGTGTCGACCGGGAGCGTGGCGCCCAGGCCCTCGCCCAGCACGAACAGGAACAGCAGCGGCTGGGCGAACGACGACAGGATCCGGCCCCGGTCGGTGCGGAACCGCAGGATGTCGCGGTGCCAGACCACCTTCACCGCGCGCAGCTCGTGCCGCAGGCCCCGGCCGGCCAGCCGGACGGGAGCGGTGGTCGCCGTCATCGCCGGCCTCCCCGGAACATGGCCGCCACCATCGGGTTCCGGCCGGCCGCCGCCTGGCGGTCGGCCATGCGCGCGCCGGTGTAGGCCAGGAACACGTCGTCCAGCGTCGGCCGGGACACGCTCACCGAGCGCACCGTGAGGCCGAGCTCGAACAGCCGCGGCACGAACTGCTCGCCGTCGGGGGTGAGGACGACCAGCGCCCCGCCCTCCCGCTCCGTCTCCACGCCCAGCCGCTCGCGCACCATGGCCTCCGCCGCGTCGTCGTCGGTGGTCGTGACCCGCACCCGGTCGTGGCCCACGCTGGCCTTGAGCGCCGAGGGCGTGTCCAGCGCGCCGATCCGGCCGGCGTCGACGATCGCGATGCGGTCGCAGCGCTCGGCCTCGTCCATGTAGTGCGTGGTGAGGAAGACGGTGATGTCCTCCTCGGCGCGCAGCCGGTCGACGTAGCGCCACAGCGACGCCCGCGACTCCGGGTCCAGCCCGATGGTCGGCTCGTCGAGGAACAGCACGCGCGGGGAGTGCAGCAGGCCGCGGGCGATCTCCAGCCGGCGCTTCATGCCGCCGGAGAAGGTGCGCACGAGCGAGCCGCGGCGGTCGGTCAGGCCCACCATCTCGAGGACGACGTCGATCCGCGGCCCGACCTCGGCCCTCGGCATCCCGTAGATGTCGGCGTGGAAGCGGAGGTTCTGCTCGGCGGTGAGGTGGTCGTCGAGGGTCGTCTCCTGGAACACCAGGCCGATGTGCCGGCGCACCTCGGTGCGGTCGCGGACGACGTCGAAGCCGGCCACCCGCGCGGTGCCGGCGGTGGGCCGCAGCAGCGTGCACAGGATCTTGATGGTGGTGGACTTGCCCGCACCGTTCGGGCCGAGGAAGCCGAACAGCTCGCCCCCGTGCACCGTCAGGTCGATCCCGCGCACGGCCTCGACCTCGTCGAACCTCTTCACCAGGCCGGCGACCTCGACCGCGGGCGGACGGTCGGCGGCGGCCTCCCCCGACGGGGTCCCTAACGCCGTTAGAGTCACCCCCGGAGCGTCCTCGAACACCGTTAGAGTGTCAAGGTGCCGATCTCCAGGGACGACGTCGTCCGCGCCGCCGTCGAGGTGCTCGACGACGAGGGCCTGGCGGGCCTGACCCTCCGTGGGGTCGCCGCGCGGCTGGGCGTGAGCGCGCCGACGCTCTACTGGCACGTCAAGGACAAGCGGCACCTCCTGGACCTGGTGGCCGACTCCGTCATGGCGGAGGTGCCGGAGAGCACGCGGGCGCCGCGGCCGGGCGAGCCGGTCTGGGAGTGGCTGGCCGAGGCGAGCCGGGTCCGGCGGGCGCTGCTGCTCGCCCACCGCGACAGCGTCCAGGTGGTGGCCGGCAACCGGCCGACCGAGGTGGCGCTGCCCGGCATCGAGCGCACGCTGCGCGTCCTGGTGGAGGCGGGGCTGGAGCCGGGTGAGGCGGTGCGCGTGGTGACCGCGCTGGGCTCGTTCGTCCTCGGGGACGCGCTGGAGACCCAGACGGCGCTCGACCGGCCGGCGGGCGGGCCGCCGGGCGGGCCGCCCGGCGACCCGGGCCGCTTCCCCACGCTCACCGCCGCGGTCCCCACGGCCGGCGGCGACGAGGAGCGGTTCGAGGAGGGGCTGGCGCTGTTCCTCGACGGGCTGCGCGCCCGCCTGGAGCGCCGCGCCCGCGCCCGGCGCGGGGCGGCCCTCGGCGCCCCGGGTCCGGAGGTGGAGTGCCTGGGCCCGGGGGCGCCGGTGCCCGCGCGGGACTGACCTCCGCGCCCCGCGGGACGCACCTGCCCGGGGCGGCCTGGTGGGTAGCGTCGACGGCGTGGACCGGTCGGGATACGGGACCTTCGTCGTCCTCGCCGTCGTGCTCGTGCTCGTGCCGGGGCCCGACGTCGCCGTCGTCCTGCGCAACACCCTCGGCGGCGGCCGGGTGCGCGGCTCGTGGAGCGCGGTCGGCATCACCGTCTCCAACGTCCTGCAGGGCGCGGCGGCCGCGACCGGCCTGGCCGCGCTGGTCGTCCGCGTGGAGCCGCTGTTCCAGGCGATCCGCTGGGCCGGGGTCGCCTACCTGACGTTCCTCGCCGTCCAGGCGTTCCGCTCGGCGGTGCGCGGCCGCTACCCCGACCTCGGCGACGGCGGGCCCGACGCCGGCCGGGCCGCGCTCACCGGCCTGCGGCAGGGCTTCCTCAGCAACGTGACCAACCCGAAGGTGCTCGCCTTCTACCTCGCCGTCCTGCCGCAGTTCCTCGCGCCGGGCACCGCGGTGCCGGTGCTGCTGGCCTACGCGCTCACCCACGCGGCGGTCGGGCTGGTCTGGCTGCTCCTGCTGGTGGCCGGGCTGTCCCGGGCGCGGCGGGTGCTGGCGCGCCGCCCGGTCCGCCGGGCCCTCGACACGTTCACCGGCTGTGCGCTGCTCGCGTTCGGCGCGCGGCTGGCGGTCTCGCGCGGCTGACCCGCGCCGCCGACGCGGCGCCGTTTCCCGGCCGCGCCGGCCGGGCAGCGCCCGGGGACACCCGACGACGGGAGGCCCCGTGCCCGACGCACTCCCCCGGCCGGCGCCCCGGCGCCGGCTGCTGGTCTCCGGCCTGCTGCTCGGCGCCGGCACCGCGGGCGCGGTGGACGAGATCGTCTTCCACCAGCTGCTGCACTGGCACCACTTCTACGACCGGGCGAGCGGTGCGGCCGGCCTGGTCTCCGACGGGGTGCTGCACGCCGGCACGTTCTCCGCCGCGGTCGCGGGGCTGGCGCTGCTGGCCGACGCCCGCCGCCGCGGCCCGTTCGCCGCCGTCCTGTGGTGGGGCGCGGTGCTCACCGGCGCCGGCGCCTTCCAGGTGTGGGACGGCCTGGTGCACCACAAGCTGCTGCGGCTGCACCAGGTGCGCTACGGCGTCGACCTCACCGGCTACGACGTCGCGTGGGTGCTGCCCGGCGTGGCGCTCCTGGCCGCCGGGGTCCTGCTGCTCCTGCGCGCGCGGGGTAGCCCGGTCCCGCGCCGGTGACCGCCGTCCTCGCGCTGCTGCTCGCCGCGGGCGCCGCCTACGTCGCCGCGACCTGGCGCTGCCGCCGTCCGTGGCCGCTCTCCCGCACCGCCGCGTGGCTCGCCGGGCTGGCCGCCGCGGCGGTCGGCGTCGCGGGTCCCGGGACCGCCCACACGGACCTGCACGCGCACATGGCCGCGCACCTGCTGGTGGGCATGGTCGCCCCGCTGCTGCTCGTGCTCGCCGCCCCGCTCACCCTCGCGCTGCGCGCCCTGCCGCCGCCGGCCGCGCGCCGGCTGTCCCGGCTGCTGCGCACCGCCCCCGCCCGGTGGCTCGCCGACCCGCTGGTCGCCGTCCCGCTCAACGCCGCGGGGCTGTGGCTGCTCTACGGCACCGGGCTGCACACCGCCGTCGGGCACCGGCCGGGCCTGGCCGCGCTGGTCTGGCTGCACGTGCTGGTCAGCGGCCACCTCGCCACCGCCGCGGTGCTCGCCGTCGACCCGGCGCCGCACCGCCGGCCGGTGGCCGTGCGGGCGCTGGCGCTGGCCGGCGGGGCCGCCGCGCACGACGTCCTGGCCAAGGTCCTCTACGCGCACCCGCCGGCGGGCACCGTGGGCGCCGAGGAGGGCGCGCGGCTCGTGTACGACGGCGGCACGGTGGTCACCGTGCTGACGGCGGCGCTGCTGTGGCGGCGCTGGTACGTCAGCCGCGACGCCGTCCGGGCGGCCGCTCAGCCGGCGTAGGCGCGGGCGAAGCGGGCGAACCGGCGCAGCGCGACCCGGAAGCCCACGACGACGAACGGGCGCGCCAACGGCCAGCCGGCCCGGCCGAGCAGCCCGAACGGCGGGTACCACCGTTCGGTCAGGACCAGGTCGGTGCCGCCCCCCGCGGGCGTGAGCTCGAAGATGCCCGGCCCGCGCACGATCCGGCCGGTGTGCTGGACGACCACCCGCCGCGGCGGGTCCCACTCGGTGACCACCATCGTGTCGAGCACGCCGAGGTGCCGACCGCGCCGCCACGGCAGCGGGACGCCGGTGCGCGCGGCCAGCCGCACGCCGACGCCCTCCGCCGCGTCGGTGACCACCTCGACGTCGGTCGCCGGCATCCACCGCCCCTGCGCGCGCCAGTCGGTCAGCGCCGCCCACACCTGCTCGGGCGACGCCTCCACGTGGACCGGCAGGACCAGCTCAGGCATCCCGGCGCACCCCGTCCCCGGTCGGTGCCCCGCCCGGCCCGCCGCGGTCCGGCAGCGGCAGGTCGGGGTCGGTGTCGGCGTCGGCGGCCCGCGGCGCCGGCACCGCGCGCAGCGCCGCGATCGTCTCGTCGCGCTCGTCCAGCGCCAGGGCGAGCTGCTCGAGCAGCCAGTCGACCTCGCTCATCCGGTAGCCGCGCACGGCCACCGACACCTGCAGCCCGCGCACGTCCTCGCCGGTCACCGGCCGGTCGTCGGGCAGCTCGACCGGCGAGCGGTCCAGCTCGGCCGGCGGCTGGGTCTCCCCGCGGCCGAGCAGCAGCGAGCCGCCGAGGAACAGCAGCGCCCCCACGACGGCGACCGCGGCGATCCCGACCAGCAGGGACAGCACGGCCGCCTCAGCCCTCGACCGGCTCGACCGGCGGGGCCAGCGGCGCCCGCATGCCGCCGCCGCCGTCCCCGTTCTGCCGGGCGGTCTCCGCCTCGCGGACCAGCGCGAGCACCTCGTCGACGTCGTCGGTGACGGTGAACAGGTCCAGGTCGCCGGCGTTGATGGTGCCCGCCTCGACCAGCGTGCCGCGGATCCAGTCGACCAGCCCCGACCAGTACGCGCTGCCGAACAGCACGACCGGGAAGCGGGTGACCTTGCGGGTCTGCACCAGCGTCAGCGCCTCGAACAGCTCGTCGAGGGTGCCGAAGCCGCCGGGGAGGATGACGAAGGCCTGCGCGTACTTCACGAACATCGTCTTGCGGACGAAGAAGTAGCGGAAGCTGATGCCGACGTCGACCCACTCGTTGAGCTCCTGCTCGAACGGCAGCTCGATGCCCAGGCCCACCGACAGCCCGCCGGCCTCCGACGCGCCGCGGTTGGCCGCCTCCATCGCGCCCGGCCCGCCGCCGGTGATGACCGCGTAGCCGGCCCGCGCCAGCGCCGCGCCGATCTCCACGCCGGCCGCGTAGTGCGGGTGGTCGGGCTTGGTGCGGGCGCTGCCGAACACGCTGACCGCCCGCGGCAGCTCCGCCAGCAGGCCGAAGCCCTCGACGAACTCGCTCTGGATGCGCAGCACGCGCCACGGGTCGGTGTGCACCCAGTCGGTCGGCCCGCGGCGGTCGAGCAGCCGCTGGTCGGTCGTCGTCCCGACCGTCTGCGGGTCCGGCTCGCCCCCGCGCAGCATGATCGGGCCCCGGTGACGGGTCGGGCGCGGCTTCCGCGCACCGTCGGGCGGGGGGACGGTCGTCATGCGCTGCCTCCGGACAGGTAGGCGGTCAGGGCGTCCTCGGCCGGCTGCAGCCGGTCCACGAGCACGGACTCCTCGCGGGTGTGCGCGAGCTGGGGGTCCCCCGGCCCGTAGTTGACCGCCGGGATGCCCAGGGCGGCGAACCGGGCGACGTCGGTCCAGCCGAGCTTGGCCCGCGGCGGCCGGCCGACGGCGGCGACGAAGGCCGCGGCGGCCGGCTCGGTGAGCCCGGGCAGCGCGCCGCCGGCGTTGTCGACGACGGTCAGCGTGGCGCCGGCGGCCAGCGCGTCGGCGAACACCTCGCGGACGTGCGCCTCCGCGGCGTCCTCGTCCCGGTCGGGGGCGTAGCGGAAGTTGACCGTCACCCGGCACTCGTCCGGCACGACGTTGCCCGCGACCCCGCCCTCCACCCGGACGGCGTTGAGCCCCTCGCGGTAGGTGCAGCCGTCGATCTCGACCTGCCGCGCCTCGTAGGCCGCCAGCGTGCCGAGGATCCCGGCGGCGCCGTGGATCGCGTTCACGCCGAGCCAGCTGCGCGCCGAGTGCGCCCGGCGGCCGGTCACCTCCAGCACCGCCCGCAGCGTGCCCTGGCAGCCGGCCTCGACCTCGCCGTCGGTGGGCTCCAGGAGGACTGCGAGGTCACCGTAGAGCCAGCCGCGCCGCTCGCGGGCCACCCGGCCGAGGCCGCTCCTCGCGGACTCGACCTCCTCGTTGTCGTAGAAGACGAACGTGACGTCGTGCGCGGGCTCCGCACCCGGGACGCCGAAGCGGCCGGCCAGCCGCAGCATGACGGCGTCGCCGGACTTCATGTCGCTGGTGCCGCAGCCGTACAGCCGCCCGTCCCCGACCCGGCTGGGCACGTTGTCCGCGATCGGCACGGTGTCCAGGTGGCCGGCCAGCACGATGCGGGTGTCGCGGCCGAGCGCGGTGCGGGCGAGCACCGTGTCGCCGACCCGCTCGACCTCCAGCCCGCCGAGCTCCCGCAGCGCGGCCTCGACGGCGTCGGCGAGCACCCGCTCGTCGCCGGAGACCGACGGGGTGTCGACCAGCGCCCGGGTGAGGGTGAGGACGTCGGCGGACAGGTCCAGGTCGAGCGCGCCGGTCACGGTGCCCGAGCCTACGGGCGGGCGGTGCGGCGTCGCTGGGTAGCGTCGGGACCGTGACCGCCCCACGCTCCGCCGTCGCCGCCGGCCTCGCGACCATCACCGCCTCCGGCACCGTCCTGGACACCTGGTACCCCTCCCCCGCGCTGGGCGGTGGCGACGGGCCGGCCGGGACCCACCAGCTCGGCACCCTGGAGCTCGGGGGCGAGCTCGGGCACGAGTTCTCCGGGCTGGTGCGCACCGACGACGCCCGCGGCGTGGAGGTGGTCGGCGTCCGGACGGTCGTCCCCGACCTCGACGCGCCGCCGGTCGACGCCCACGACGTGTACCTCCGGCTGCACCTGCTCTCGCACCGCCTGGTGCGCCCGCACGACGTCAACCTGGACGGCGTGTTCGGCCTGCTGGCCAACGTGGCCTGGACCAGCGCCGGCCCGGTGCTGGCCACCGAGCTGACCCCCGCCCGTCGCGCGACCCTGCGCGCGGCGCACGGGCACGTGACCGTGCTGTCGGTGGACAAGTTCCCGCGGATGATCGACTACGTGGTCCCCTCCGGCGTGCGGGTCGCCGACGCCGACCGGGTGCGGCTGGGCGCGCACCTGGCCGAGGGGACGACGGTCATGCACGAGGGCTTCGTCAACTACAACGCCGGGACGCTCGGTCCCTCGATGGTCGAGGGCCGGATCAGCGCGGGCGTCGTCGTCGGCGCGGACAGCGACATCGGCGGCAGCGCGTCGATCATGGGCACGCTGTCCGGGGGCGGCAAGGAGGTCGTCTCGATCGGCACCGGCTGCCTGCTCGGCGCCAACTCCGGCATCGGCATCTCCCTCGGCGACCACTGCGTCGTCGAGGCCGGCTGCTACGTCACCGCCGGCTCGCGGATCACCCTGCCCGACGGGTCGGTGGTCAAGGGCCGCGAGCTGTCCGGCCGCGACGGGCTGCTCTTCCGCCGCAACAGCGTCTCCGGTGCGCTGGAGGCGCTGCCGCGGTCGGGCCAGTGGGGCGCCCTCAACGCCGCCCTGCACGCCAACGACTGAGGTCGGGCACCTCCCCGCGGACGTGCCCGGGGCACGTCCGCGGAGGTGCGCCTCAGGTGAGGCCGGCGGGCTCCTCGGCGGGGACGTCGAGGTGCTCGAGCAGCGCGACGACGAACTCCTGCGGTCGCTCGACGTGCGGCGAGTGGCCGACCCCGGGCAGCACCACCTCGCGGTAGGCGCCGCCGGCCGCGGCGTAGCGGTCGAGCACCGCGCGGGTCTGGGTGACCGTCGGCTGCGGCGGGCAGACCTCCGCGCCCGGCCAGCCCGGCACCGCGCCGAGCTGCCCGAGGTACGCCAGGTCGAACACCGAGGTGTCGGAGACGATCGCGTCGGCGTCGCCGCGGATCCACAGCACCGGCGGCTTGTCGGCCAGGTCGACGACGCCGGACACGTCGAACACCGTGGGCGCCATGGTGTTGAGCACCCCGCGCGTCCCCGGCGCGGTCCCCGGCCAGGCGTCGCTCGGCACGGCGTCGCCCGGGTAGTGGTCCTCCCCGGTGCGGGTGGAGAGCATCGCCGCGACGAAGACGTCCTCCAGCGCCGGGTCCAGCGGCAGCGAGCCCGGCGCCACGTAGAAGGCGCGCAGGACCGACCGCGGTGAGGACGGCGTCGCGTCGGAGGTGTCGCCGGCCGCGAGTGCCGCCACGAACTCCGGGTTGGCCAGTCCCCCGCCGGAGCCCGCGCCGTCGTCGGCCAGCCGCCGTCCCTCGGGACCCGTGGTGCCGCCGAAGCCGTACGGCGAGACCGGCGCGACCAGGGTCACCGAGGCCACCCGCTCCGGCGCGTCGAGCAGCTGCTGCAGGACGACGCCCCCGCCCATGCTCCAGCCGACCAGGTGCACCCGGTCCAGGCCCAGCGCGTCCAGCAGCGCGCCGAGGTCGTCGGCCCAGTCGCCGACCCCGCGGCGCGCGTCGACCGGCAGCGGGTCGGTGTCGCCGTAGCCGCGCAGGTCGACGGCGAGCACCCGGTGCCGCCCGGTGCCGTGCACCGCCAGCAGCGCCTGCTGCCAGAACAGCGCGGAGCTGACGTTGCCGTGCACGAGGAGCACCGCCTCGCCGGGGCCGGCCGGGTCGGTGCCCTCGGGGTGCAGCACGTTCTGGGTGAGCCGCGCGGTGGGCACGCGGGTGGCGGAGACGCCGGGCAGCAGGACGTCGGGCATGCAGGCTCCAGGGGATCGCGCGGGGCGGGAGGACGGCGTGAGGCGGCCGTCACGGTAGCGATCACGCCCGTCCCACGACACCCGTCCGCACCGCGACGTCCGGGGTCCGGCCGGGGAGCGCACCTACAGTCGGGGGCGATGACCAGCGCACGGACGGCTCCGCTCCGCCGGCCGGCGCCAGGTACCCGGCGCCCGGCCGCGAAGCGCCCCTCCGCCAGCCGGCCCGCCCCGAAGCGCACCCCCGCCCGGCGTCCCGCCGGCCGGACCCGCGGCCGCGGCGGCCCGGCCGCCCTGCGCACGTGGTGGCCCGCCTACGTGATCGGGATCGTGGTGGTGTTCGCCCTGGCGTGGAAGGCCGACCGGTCCGAGCCGCCCGCGGCGGCGGCGACCGGGATCTGCACCGTCCCCTCGACGTCGGTGACGCTGTCCGCCGAGCAGTGGGCCAACGCCCAGACGATCGCGGCCGTCGCCCGGCAGCGCGGGCTGCCCGAGCGGGCCGTGGTCATCGCGCTGGCCACGGCGATGCAGGAGTCGACGCTGCGCAACCTCGACTACGGCGACCGGGACTCCCTCGGCCTGTTCCAGCAGCGACCCTCGCAGGGCTGGGGCACCCCGGCGCAGGTGCAGGACCCGGTCTACGCGGCCGGCCAGTTCTACGACCGGCTCGTGCGGGTCCCCGGCTGGGAGACCATGCGCCTGACCGACGCCGCGCAGTGGGTGCAGCGCTCGGGCTTCCCGGAGGCCTACCAGCGCTGGGACGGCTTCGCCCAGTCTCTGACGACGGCGCTGGGCTCCGACGAGCGCGAGCGCAACTGCGGCTGAGCGGCCGGCACGGCCCCGGGCGGTGTCGTCTCGGACTCGGGACGTCGCGGCCGTCGCTCCTGTCACGGACGCACCGGGGTGCACGACGGAGCTCACCCCGTGCAGCCGGACGACGCCATGGCGTGCCGCGCGATCACCTCCCCGGCCGAGCGACCACGGAGCCGCGGGGAGCCCGCTCCGCTGGGAGCCCACCTCACGGGAGTACTCGATGCGTGTGCACAGGCGTTCCCGGGTCCTGGCGGCCCTGACCGCCGGGCTCGTCCTCACCGGCTGCGGCCTCGCCCTGGCCGACACCGTCACCAACACGCTCGACGACACCGTCGACGTGCCGCTGGAGACGATGTCGCTCACGGCCGGGGGCGAGGCCGGGACCACCTCGCTCGTCGTCCGGCCTGCACAGGACGGCGAGAACGGCTGCAACCTCAAGCACGAGGACACCTCGATCACCGTGACCCTGGCGTCGGGCGACGAGTCGGTGGCGCGCCTCGCCTCCCGCAGCGTCACGCTCGAGGACTGCGGCACGGCCGTCCCGCTGACGGTGGTGCCGCTGTCCGCAGGCACCACCACGGTCCACGCGACCGGGTACACCGCCACCGGCGCCACGTCGGGGAGATTCGACATCGAGCCCGTCGCCTTCACCGTGACGGTGGCCCCGGCGCCGCCGCGCAACACCGCGCCGCGGGTCTCGGTCACGGGCGTCGACGCGGAGACCTACGAGATCGGCGACGAGCCGACCGTCGGCTGCGACGTCGAGGACGACCAGCAGCCCGGGGCGACCGCCGCGCCGCGGATCGACCGGTCCGGCGCGGACGAGCACGGCCTCGGCACCGTGACCGTCGCCTGCGAGTTCACCGACGAGGGCGGGCTGTCCGACCGCGCCACCGCGTCCTACGAGGTGGTCGACACGACCGCACCCACGATCACGGCCGGCATCGTCCCGGCTGAGCCCGACGGGGCCGACGGCTGGTACGTGACGGCGCCGACCGTGTCCTTCACCTGCGCCGACGAGGGCGGGTCGGGCGTCGTCTCCTGCCCGGAGGCGGTGCCGCTCGCGGAGGGCGCGGACCAGACCGTCCGCGGCGAGGTGTCCGACCACGCCGGGAACACCGCCGCCGCGACGGTCGAGGACGTCGACGTCGACCTCACCTCGCCGACGGCGGCCTTCGACTCGGAGCTCGGCAGCGTGTACTGGGGCCGGGTCCCCGCCGTCCCGACCTGCACGGCCCACGACGACCTGTCCGGCCCGGGCACCTGCACGGTGAGCGGGTACGGCACCGAGATCGGCGAGCACACCCTGGTCGCCACCGCGTACGACGTCGCGGGGAACGTGGTGGTCGCGGAGCAGCACTACACCGTGCTGCCCTGGACCGTCGGCGCGCTGGGCAACCCGGTCGCGGCCGCCCCGGCCGTCAACTCGGCCAAGGGCGGCAGCACCGTCCCGGTCAAGTTCCGCGTCCTCGCGGGCGCTGAGGAGCTCACCGACGTGAGCGCGGTGCGGTCCATCACGGTCACCGCGGCGGCCGACTGCACCGGCTTCGCGCCGAAGGGCACTCCCGTCCCCGCTACGGCCGCGGGTGGCAGCGTGCTGCGGTACGACGCCCAGGACCACCAGTTCGTCTTCACCTGGAAGCCCGCTGCCGAGGGCTGCGCCGTCCTCAGCGTGACCGCCGCGGACGGGAGCACGCAGACCGCGCGCTTCTCCCTGCGCAAGTAGCACCCGCACACACGAGGAGGGGCCGTCCCGGTACGGGGCGGCCCCTCCTCGCGTCGTCCGGGGCTGGTGGACGGGTCACCGCACGCGGCCCCCGAGCCGCCCGGCGAACTCCGGCCGGTCGAAGACGGCGGGCATCCCGGCGGAGCCGGCCAGGCTGCGGTTGCGGTGCAGGCGTGCCTCGAGCGCGACCAGCGCGACGAGGACGGCGACGGGGAACAGCAGGAACAGCACGAGGAACACGGCAGGGCCTCCGCGACGGGGCCGGGCGGGCTGCCCGGCTGACGGGGACCACCGTGTCGGCGCGCCCTTGCGAACGTCTGGCGGTCGACCGTCGCCCGCTTGCGAGGCGCTAGGAACGGCCGGCCTGGAGTACCCCGAAGGGTGGGACCGCCGTGGCGGACGCACGGGGAGGAGTTCGGGGCAACTACCGTGTCCGACGTGCTGCCCACGGGGGGAGGGCTGCTGTCGCGACGGTACGGCGCCCTGGCCGGCTGGACCGCCGTCGTCGCCGGCGGCGCCACGGTCGCTGTCGTCGTGGTCCCGTTCCTCGGGTTCGCCTACCGCGCCCCGGCGCTGCACGTGGCGTTCGAGACCGCGGACGCGCTCATCGCCCTGCTCGTCGCGTACCTGCTCTACGGCCGGTTCCGGACCGACCGCCAGGCGCGGGAGCTGCTCCTCGTCCTCGCCCTGTGCACCGTCGCCGGCGCCAACCTGGTGCTCACCGCGGTGCCGAACGCGGTGGCGCTGGCGCAGGGCGGGGAGTTCAGTCGGTGGACCGGTCTCGTCATCCGGTTCTGCGGGACCCTGCTCCTCCTCGCGGCCGCTCTGACCACTCCCGCGGTGCACCTCGGGCGCCGGTCCACCGCGCTGCTGTCCGCCGGCGTCGGCGCGGCCCTCGCGACGCTCGCGGCCGTCGGGGTCGTCCTCGGTGACACGCTCCCGCCGACCGTCGACCCGTCACAGCCCCTCGGCGACGCGACCCGTCCGGTCCTGTCGGCGCACCCGGCGGTGCTCGCGGTCCAGGCCCTGGGCGCGCTCTGCTACGCCGTCGCCGCCGTCGCCTTCACCCGCCAGGGCAGGTCCTCGGGCGACCAGCTCCTGCGGTGGCTGGGTGCCGGCTGCGTCCTCGGGGCGGTCGCCCGCGTCCACTACCTGCTCTTCCCGTCGCTGTACTCCGACTACGTCTACACCGGCGACGTCCTGCGGCTCGGCTTCTACGCCTTCCTGCTCGTCGGGGCGGCCCGCGAGATCAGGTCCTTCTGGGAGCTGCGCACCCGCGCCGCTGTGCTGGAGGACCGCCGGCGCACGGCACGGGAGCTCCACGACGGGCTGAGCCAGGAGCTGGCCTACATCGTCGCCCAGTCGAAGCGGCTGGCCGCGGAGCCCGGTGACGCGGGGACCGCCGAGCGCATCGGTGCGGCGGCGGCCCGGGCCCAGTTCGAGGCGCGCAGGGCGTTGCGGGCGATGACCCGGCCGCACGACATGCCGTTCCCGGCCGTGCTGCAGCAGGCGCTGGACGACCTCGCCCACCGGTACGACGTCAAGATCGTCACGGATCTCGACGCCCTGGCACGCCTCGAGCCCGCCGAGGGCGAAGTGGTCCTGCGGATCGTCGGCGAGGCCGTGCGCAACGCCGTCCGGCACGGGGACGCCCAGCGGATCGAGGTCGTGTTGGCCGCGCAGCCCCTCTCCCTGTCCGTCGTCGACGACGGCCGGGGGTTCGCCGTCGGCACCCCGCGCGGCGCGCGTGCGGGCGGGTTCGGCCTCACCAGCATGCGGGAACGGGCCGCCCAGCTCGGCGCGGCACTGGAGATCACCTCGCACCTCGGTGAGGGCACCAGGGTGGAGGTGAGGTGGCCGTGAGCGAGCCCCTGCGGGTGGTCATCGCCGACGACCACGCCCCGACGCGGATCTCCGTCGCCGAGGCGCTGAGCAGTCAGGACGTCGAGGTGGTCGCCTCGGTCGACAGCGGGGACGCCGCACTCGAGGCGGCGCGGCAGCACCGGCCCGAGGTCTGCCTGCTCGACATCCACATGCCCGGCAACGGCATCGTCGCGGCGGCGGACATCACCCGGGAGCTGCCCGGCGTCGCCGTCGTCATGCTGACCGCATCCGGGGACGACGAGGACCTGTTCGCCGCCCTCAGAGCAGGGGCCTCCGGCTACCTGCTCAAGGACATGGATCCGGCCCGGCTCGGGCCGGCGCTGCGCGGTGTGCTCGCCGGCGAGGCCGTACTCCCCCGGTGGCTGGTGACCAGGGTCGCCGACGCGTTCCGCGCACGGCCACGGCGCCGCTTCACGCTGCCCGGCCGCCCGAAGCCCGTGGAGCTCACGGAGCGGGAGGCCGAGGTCCTGGACCTGATGGCCGCCGGGCTCTCGACGGACGAGATCGCGAAGAAGACGTTCGTCGCCCCGGTCACCGTCCGCACCCACATCCGCGCGATCCTCAAGAAGCTCCGGGTGCCGGACCGCGAGTCGGCGATCCGGCTGGCCCGCGGGGGTCCCTCGGAGGGATGAGATCGCGCCGGGTGTTGAGCGATCTCAACGCCGGGCTCGTTGTGCAGCCTCACCTGCGCTTTCTAGCTTTGCTGTGACACACCGTGATGCAGTGATGCGGGGCCTGTATCTGGTCGCTTGGGCCCCGAGGAGCGAGTAGCGAAACCGCCGCGGTGACCTGCCCTCGCGGGCACTTCATCGAGGAGTTCCATGTCCCAACCTGCGTCGGGCACGCCCGCCCGCACGTCCCGGACGCGGCGGTTCACCGCCGGCCTGCTGTCCCTGACCACGGTCCTGACCCCGGCCCTGGTCACCCTGACCGCCGCGCCGGCACAGGCGGCGTCGGTCACGTCCGCGGTGTTCTCCGGCGAAGGGGGCACCACCGTCGTGGGCGGCACCCTCTACGCCAGGCAGGACGCCGCGGTCACCCTGACGGTCGTCACGTCGAGCGACACCAAGTGCGTCGCGGTCACCGGTGCGGCCACGCTGCCCCGCCAGACGTCCTCGACGGCGAAGTCGAACTGGACCTTCACGACCACCGCGCCCGCCGGCAACGGGGCCCAGGCCTTCACCGTGGCCGCCTCGCCGAACTTCAACAACAACAACTGCACCGGGCAGACCAACTCGACGCAGGCCTCCTACACGCTGGACAACACCGGCCCCGTCGTCAGTGCCGCCCTCACCCCGGCCGCGAACGCCGCGGGGTGGAACAACAGCAACGTCACGGTGAACTGGACGGCCACCGACGCCGGCTCCGGCGTCGTCGGCGCGCAGCCCTTCAAGGCCGAGTCGGTGAGCTCCAACGGCATTGTCACGCTGACGGCGACGGCGCCGGCCGACCGGCTCGGCAACACCGGGACTGCCGGCTCCGTGACGGTGCGCCTGGACAAGGCCGCACCGACCATCACCGCCGGGCAGACCAAGAACGCCGACGGCACCACCACCGTCACCTTCACCTGCGACGACTCGAACTCCGGCGGCGAGGCCTCCGGCATCGCGACCTGCCTCGCGGACGGGTCGACCACCAACTCGAGGACGGTGCAGCCCGGCGCCACGGTGACCGGCACGGCCACCGACAAGGCCGGCAACACCGCCACCGCGACGTCGACCGCTCCCGCCGCTGACACCACGGCCCCGACCCTCTCGGGCGCGCCGACCACGCAGGCCAACGGTGCCGGTTGGTACAAGGGCGACGTCACCGTCCACTGGACCGCAGCCGACCCGGAGTCGGGCATCCCGACCGCGCCGGCCGACACCACGATCACCGGTGAGGGCACCGGGCTGACCAGTTCGCAGACCGTCAGGAACGGTGCCGGTCTGTCGACCACCGCCACCAGCCCCGCCGTGAAGATCGACCGCACCGCGCCGACCACCGGCATCAGCGGCACGTCGAACAGCTGGGTCAACGGCGACGTCACCGTGTCCCTGTCCGCCGCGGACAACCTCTCGGGCGTGGCCTCGACCACCTACTCGGTCGACGGCGGTGCCCCGCAGACGGGCACCAGCTTCACCCTGTCGACCGAGGGCGACCACACGGTCACCTTCGCCTCGACGGACGAGGCCGGCAACGTCGAGGCGACGCAGACCGCGCACGTCAGGATCGACAAGACGGCGCCGACCATCTCGCACGCCTTCACGCCGCTGTCGTACGAGGACGGCGCATGGACCAACGAGGACGTGACGGTCACCTTCACCTGTGCCGACCAGGGCGGCTCCGGCGTCGCGAGCTGCTCGTCGGCCACCACCGTCTCGGCCGACACCCCGCGGGCCGGCCGGGTGATCACCGGCACCGCCACGGACGGCGCCGGCAACACCGCCACCGACCAGGCCACCGTCCGGGTGGACCGGACCGCCCCGGTCATCACCGCGACCGTCAACGGCGCCGAGAACGCCGCCGGTTGGTACCGCGACGACGTCACGGTGACCTACACCGCCAGCGACGCGCTCTCCGGCGTCTCGGGCGTCCCGGCGAACGACGTCCTCGGCGAGGGCGCGGACCAGAGTGCCGGCGCCACGGTCACCGACGCGGCCGGCAACCCGGCGTCGGCCGACGTCACCGGGATCAACGTCGACAAGACGGAGCCCGTCCTGACCGCCGAGGTCCCGAGCGGCTGGCACACCGGGGACGTGACGGTCCACTGGACCTGCACCGACGCGCTCTCCGGCGTCGCCACCGGCCCGGCCGACACCGTCGTGGGCGGCGAGGGCGACAACCTCTCCGCCACCGCCAGCTGCACGGACGAGGCCGGCAACACCGTGACCGAGACGGTCGACGGCATCCGGATCGACCGTCACGCGCCCACCACCGCGGCTGCCGTTCCCGACCTCCCGGAGAGCGGCTGGTACCGGGGCGACGTGGAGGTCGCGCTGACCGGCACGGACAACCTGTCCGACGTCGCTGCGACCTACTACGCGATCGACGGCGGGGCCCGTCAGACCTACGGCGACCCGTTCTCCGTCGGCGAGGGCACGCACACCGTCACGTTCTGGAGCGCGGACCACGCCGGCAACGTCGAGACCGCGGGTGCTCCGCTCACCCTCCGGGTCGACGGGACCGCGCCGGCGACCACCGTGATCAACCCGATCTCGCCGGACAGCGGCTGGTTCGTCACCAGTGGCATCCCGGTGGCGTTCCGCGCCACCGACGAGGGCTCGGGCGTCGCGGCGACCTACTACACGATCGACGGAGGCGAGCGGCGGACCTACGGCGAGCCGTTCACCGCCGACCTGTCGACCGGTAGGCACACCATCGCGTACTGGAGCGTGGACCTGGCCGGCAACGAGGAGGAGCACGGGACGACCAACACCGTCGAGGTGAAGGTCGACACCGTCGCCCCGAGCATCGAGGGCACCCGGACGCCGGCTGCGAACGAGTTCGGCTGGAACAACACGGCCGTCGACGTGACCTTCGACTGCACCGACGCCGACTCGGGGATCGACGGTGTCGCGGGCTGCGCCGGCGACACCACGCTGAGGAACGAAGGCCAGGACCAGACGGTCCACGGGGACGCGGTGGACGTGGCCGGCAACCGGAGCGGCACCGACGTCGGCCCGGTCAACATCGACACGACCCGGCCCACGCTGGCGCCGTCGCTCCCGGACCCCAACGCTGACGGCTGGTACAGGACCGACGTCGAGGTGACGTGGATCGGCGCCGACGCGCTCTCCGGCATCAACCCGGCCACCCAGCCGGCGCCCAGCACCGTCACGGGTGAGGGCACCGACCTGGGCGCCGGGCCGGTGACCATCGAGGACAAGGCCGGCAACGTCAGCACCCCGGCCTCGGTCAGCGAGATCAAGATCGACCGGACCGCTCCGGTCGTCGCCGGCGCTCCCACCACCCAGCCGAACCCGGCCGGTTGGTACAGGGACCAGGTCACCGTCGACTTCACCTGCACGGACAACCTGTCCGGGGTGGCGTCCTGCCCGACGAGCAAGGTGGTCCAGGGCGACGGCGCCGGCCAGAGCGTGACCAGCGGCCTGGCCAGGGACGTGGCGGGCAACCTGAGCACCGGCCAGACCGTCGGCGGCATCAACATCGATGGCACCGCACCCTCCACGACCAGCAACAACACCTGCACCGCCGTGAACGAGTACTGCACGGGCGACACCGCGGACGTGGTCCTGACCGCGACGGACCAGGCCGGCCTGTCGGGGGTCAAGGAGATCCACTACGTCATCGGCGGTCAGGGCGAGCAGGTCGCCGCCGGCGCAACGACCACGGTGAGCGTCCCGCTCTCCGGCAGCGGCACCGGGACGGTCACCTACTGGGCCGTGGACGACGCCGGCAACGTGGAGCGGGCCAACGCCGTTGCGCTCAAGTGGGACAACATCGCCCCGACGGTGTCGCACAGCCTCTCGCCGGCGTCCAACGCCGCTGGCTGGAACAACGCCGACGTGACGGTCACCTTCACCGCGCGGGACGACGACAGGGGCTCGGGCGTCGCGAGCGTCACCGCTCCGGTCACCGTCTCCACGGAGACGGCGGGCCAGGTCGTCCGCGGCACGGCGGCGGACGTCGCGGGCAACGTCGGCACCGACTCGGTGACCGTCAAGCTGGACGAGACCGCGCCGACCATCACCGCCGCGGTCACCGAAGGCACCAGGACGGCCTCCGGCTGGTACAGCGGCCCGGTCACGGTGACCTTCAGCTGCTCGGACGCGCTGTCCGGCGTGGCCACCTGCCCCGACCCGGTCGTCCTGACCGCCAACGGCACGAACACCGCCACCGGCACGGTCACGGACAAGGCCGGCAACACGGCGACCGCCACGCTGGACGGGATCCGGATCGACCAGGAGAAGCCGACGCTCACCACGGCCGACGTCAACGTCAACGGCGCCACGTACACCCTGGGGAACGTCCCGGCGCCGACCTGCACGGCGAGGGACAGCTTCTCCGGTCTGGCGTCCTGCACGGTGACCGTCACCGGCGGCAACGCCAACGGGGTGGGCACCTTCACCTACACCGCGACGGCGACCGACAAGGTCGGCAACAGGAGCACGGTGACCGGCACCTTCCGGGTGGTCTACCGGTTCGACGGGTTCCTGCAGCCGATCAACGACACGGCCCACCAGGTCGGCACCTCGACGAGCGTCTTCAAGGCCAGCAGCACCGTGCCGGTGAAGTTCCAGCTCAAGCGGGCCGACGGCACGGTGGTCCAGGGCGGTAGCTCTGCGTGGCTGACCCCGGTCAAGGGCAACACCACCAGCGCCCCGGTGGACGAGACGGTGTACGCCGCCTCGACCGACAGCGGCACAACCTACCGCTACGACGGCTCGGCGGCCCAGTACGTCTACAACTGGAAGTCCGGGACCGGCGGCAACTACTGGCGGATCGGCGTCACCCTCGACGACGGCCAGACCTACTACGTGAACATCGGCCTCCGGTGATCACGAGCCAGTAGCAGTACGACCACGAGGCCCCGCCCGGCTGCAGCCGGGCGGGGCCTCGCCGTCTTCTGTCCGAGGGTCCGCGTGAGGGTCCGCGCGGGGCGATCGCCCCGGGGGCTCACCGCCCGAGGCGCTCCACGGCGGCGTCGATGCGCTCGTCGGTGGCGGTCAGCGCCATGCGCACGTGCCGCGCGCCGGCGGGGCCGTAGAACGACCCGGGCGCGGGGACGATGCCGAGCCCCGCCAGCCAGTCGACGGTCGCCCAGCAGTCCTCGTCGCGGGTGACCCACAGGTACAGGCCCGCCTCGGAGTGGTCGATCCTCGCGCCGGTCGCGCGCACCGCCGCGGCCAGCCGCTCCCGGCGGGCGCGGTAGCGCTCGCGCTGCGCGTCGACGTGCGCGTCGTCGGCCAGCGCCGCGGCCATGGCCGCCTGCACGGGACCGGGCACCAGCAGCCCGAGGTGGCGGCGCACCTCCCACACCTGCCGGACCAGCGCGGGGTCGCCCGAGAGCAGCCCGGCGCGGTAGCCGGCCGCCGTCGACTGCTTGGACAGCGAGTGCACCGCCAGCAGGCCGGTGTGGTCGTCGCCGGCGACGGCGGGGTGCAGCAGCGAGCGCGGCTGCACGTCCCAGCCGAGCGTCGCGTAGCACTCGTCGGCGACGACCGGCACGCCGTGCGCCCGGCCCCACGCCACCCATGCGCGCAGCTCGTCGTCGGACAGGACCCGGCCGTGCGGGTTGCCCGGGGAGTTCAGCCACACCAGGACGACGCCGGCGGGGTCGTCGGGCGGGGTGTCGGTGCGGCGCACGGCGAGCCCGGAGAGCACCGCTCCGACCTCGTAGGTCGGGTAGGCCACCTCGGGGATGAGCACCGTGCCCTCGCGCAGGCCCAGCAGCGTGGGCAGCAGCGCCACGAGCTCCTTGGAGCCGATCGTCGGGACGACCGAGGGGTCGGCGCCCAGGGGGTCGGCCAGCGTCACGCCCAGACGGCGCTGCAGCCACGCGGCCGCCGCGGTGCGCAGCTCACGGGTGCCGAGCGCCATCGGGTAGCCCGGGGAGTCCCCCGCCGCGGCCAGCGCCGTGCGCAGGACCTCGGGGGTCTCGTCGACCGGCGTCCCGATGGACAGGTCGACGAGGCCACCCGGGTGCTGCGATGCGCGCGCCCGGGCGGCCTCGAGGCTGTCCCAGGGGAAGTCGGGCAGCCGGCCGGCCGCCGTCCCCGGGGCGGCGGTCGTCAGTGCCCCTCGCCCTGCGGCGGGAGGGCCGCCACCAGCGGGTGGTCCTTGCCGATCTTCCCGGTCTTGGCCGCGCCGCCGGGGCTGCCGAGGTCGGAGAAGAACTCCACGTTGGCGTTGTAGAAGTCCTTCCACTTGTCCGGGACGTCGTCCTCGTAGTAGATGGCCTCGACGGGGCAGACCGGCTCGCAGGCGCCGCAGTCGACGCACTCGTCGGGGTGGATGTAGAGCATCCGGTCGCCCTCGTAGATGCAGTCCACCGGGCACTCGTCGATGCACGCCTTGTCCAGGACGTCGACGCAGGCCTGGGTGATCACGTAGGTCACGGAGGGTCCTCCCTGGGGGACGTGCGGGCAGCGGCCCCGGCTCCCGCCGGGCCCGCGCGTGTCGCCCGTCAGTATGGCCCCGGCTCCCGGGGCCGGGCGCGACGGGTGGACCCGCCCGCCCCGGTGGAGGGACGCGGGGGCGCGCCCCGCAGGATCGGGTCGTGGGACAGAGCCGCTCGCCCCTCGGCGTGGCCGACCTCGAGCGGGTGGCCGCGCGCGGCTGGCGCGGCACCGAGGAGGAGCCGCTCGGCGACTGGCTGCTGCGCGCCGGGGGCGGGTTCACCGGCCGGGCCAACACCGCGCTGGTCACCGGCGACCCCGGCCGGCCGCTGCCGGAGGCGGTCGGCGCGGTGGCCGACTGGTACCGCGCGCGCGGGCTGCGGCCCGGCGCGGCGCTGCCCGGCGTGCAGGCCCGCCCGGCCGACGCCGCGTTCGCCGCCGCGGGCTGGGAGCGCGGCGAGGACGTCCTGGTGCTCACCGCCCCGCTGGTCCCCGGCGCCGGCGACGGGGTGCCGGTCGAGCTCTCCCCCACCCCCGACGACGGCTGGCTGGGTGCCTACCGGCACCTCGGGAACGCCCTGCCGCCCACCGCGCCCGCCGTGCTCGGCAACGCCCCCGTCGTCGTGTTCGCGGCCGTGCGGCCGGAGCCGGGCGCGGCGCCGGTCGCGGTGGCCCGCGGCGTCGTCACCGACGACTGGCTGGGCGTCAGCGCGGTTACCGTCGCCGAGGACGCCCGCCGCCGGGGCCTCGCGACGGCGGTGATGGCGGCGGTGACCCGGTGGGGCGCGGACCGCGGCGCGCGCTGGGTGTACCTGCAGGTCACGGTCTCGAACGCGGCGGCCCGGGCGCTGTACCGCCGGGCCGGCTACGTCGAGCACCACCGCTACCACTACCGGTGGGCGCCGGACTGAGTCCCCGGCCCGCCCCGCCGGGAGGGCACGTGCCGCACCCCGGTCCCCCGCCAGCGGGCGGCGCGCGGGCCCTCAGGCCGGCGGGCCGGCCGGGCGCCGCGGCGTCGCCAGCACCCGTCCGACGGCGACCGCCGCGGCGACCACCCCGAGACCGAGGAACGCGAGGGTGACCGCGCCCAGCCCGCCGGTGCCGACGGCGACCAGGTCGCCCTCGGGCCGCGGCATCGTGGCGCCGACCGCGACCACCAGCCAGGTGACCGCCGGCAGCAGCGCCACCACGCGCGAGCCGGTGAGCCGGTGCGCGCCGGTGACCAGCAGCCAGTTGCCCCCGACGGCGGCCAGGACCGACAGCGGCAGCAGCACGCCGGCCACCCGCAGCGGCAGCCAGAAGACCTCGACCAGCGCCAGCCACCCGGCGGTCAGCACCGCCGCGAGCCCGGCGAGGACCAGCCCGGGGAGCCGGCTCACGCGTCCAGACCGGCGAACAGGTCGTCCTCCCAGCCGTGCGGCCCGTCCCCCGCCGGGCCGCGCTCGCCGCGCACCAGCCGGTAGTGCTCGACGCCGAGCACCTCCTGGCCGAGGTTGTTGGACAGCGCGAAGAACGGCCCGTCGACGGTGATCTGGGTGGCGTGCGCCCGCATGGCGGCGTCCTTGCGGGCGGCGTGCGCGCGGCCGTCGACGGCGGCGGTCACCACCTCGTCGGGGACGGCGAAGGGGATGTCGTCGATCTCGCCGAGCTGCTCGAACGGCGAGGCCTCCCCCAGCGCGGCCATGGCCTCGGCGCCCTCGCGCAGCACCGACCGCGGCACGCAGGCCCAGTAGACCTTGGCGACGTCCCACGCCCCGCCCAGCTCCGGGCGCCAGGCGGGGTCGGCGGCGCGCTCGACGGCGGCCATCGCGACCCGGTGGGCCTGGATGTGGTCGGGGTGCCCGTAGCCGCCGTTCTCGTCGTAGGTGACCACGACCTGCGGCCGCACCTCCCGGACGACGGCGACCGCGTGGCCCACCGCCTCGTCGAGGTCGGCGTTCCAGAAGGCGCGGGGGTGGTCGTTGGCCGGCGTCCCCACCATCCCGGAGTCCCGGTAGCGGCCGGCGCCACCGAGGAAGCGGCTGTCGGTGACGCCGAGGGCGGCCATCGCGGCGGCCAGCTCGCCGATCCGGTAGCCGCCGAGCTGGTCGGCCTGGTCGGGGGCGAGCTGGGCCAGCTCCGGGACGAGGACCTCGCCCTCCTCCCCCAGCGTGCAGGTGAGCAGCGTGACCTGCGCCCCCTCGGCGACGTAGCGCGCCATCGTGGCGCCGTTGTTGATCGTCTCGTCGTCGGGGTGGGCGTGGACCAGGAGGATGCGGCGGTCGGCGGTCACGGGCGCACAGTCTCCCACCGGCCCGCCCGGTGCACGGACCTGCGCCCCTGGCGCGGGTCGCCGCCGGGACCGACCGTGCGGGCGTGGAGTACGGCGCCCACCTCCCCCTCGCGGACCTCGGCGGCGGGTTCTCGCCGTCCGGGCTGCGGGAGTACGCGCGGGCGGCGGCGGACCTGGGCTACTCGTGGCTGTGCGCGAACGACCACCTCGTCTTCGCCCGCCCGTGGCTGGACGGCCCGACCGCCCTGGCCGCGGTGGCCGGGGACTCCGGGGACCTGACGCTGGCGACCACGGTGGCCCTCCCGGTGGTCCGGGGGGCCGCCGCGACGGCGAAGACGCTGGCGGCGCTCGACGTGCTGTCCGGCGGGCGCCTGGTGGCCGGCGTGGGCCCCGGCTCCTCGGCGGCGGACCACGCGCTGGCCGGCCTCCCGTTCGAGGACCGCTGGCGCCGCTTCGACGAGGACCTGCGCGTCCTCCGCGGCCTGCTGCGCGGCGACCCCGCGGGCGCCGGCGGGCCGCGGCTGGAGCCGGCCGCCCCGCGGCTGCCCGTGTGGGTGGCCGGCTGGGGCAGCGCGGCCGGGCTGCGCCGCGTCGCCCGCCTCGGGGACGGTTGGCTCGCCTCGGCCTACAACACCACCCCCGACCGGTTCCGCGAGGCCCTCGGCACGCTGCGGGAGCTCACGACGGACCGCGCCGTCCCGCTGCCCCACGCCCTGGCGACGACGTGGGTCCACGTCGTCGAGGACGCCGGCGAGGGCGAGCGGGTGCGCACCGGCGTGCTGGCCCCGCTGCTCGGGCGGTCCCCCGACGCGTTGCGGCAGCTGCCGATCGGGCCGGCGGAGGTCTGCGCGGACCGGCTCCGCGGGTTCGCGGCGGCCGGCGTGCAGCGGGTGCTGCTCTGGCCGCTGACCGACCCGGTGCGCCAGCTCGAGCTGGTCCGGGAGCGGGTGCTGCCGCTGGTCGGGACCCCGTGACGACGACGGCGCGGCGGCTCCCGGGAGGGAACCGCCGCGCCGTCGTCGCGGGGCGGGAGGTGCTACTCGACGTCGACCGGGACGACCATCCGGGCCTCGGCGAAGTGGCACGCCGAGGGGTGGCCCTGGCCGCGGTCGACCAGCGCCGGGGCCTCCTGGGCGCAGATGTCCTGCGCCTTCCAGCAGCGGGTGCGGAAGCGGCAGCCCGAGGGCGGGTCGGCGGGGCTGGGGACGTCGCCCTGCAGCAGGATCCGGTCCTTCTGCCCGCGCAGGTGCGGCTCGTGCAGGGGCACCGAGGACAGCAGCGCCTGGGTGTAGGGGTGCGACGGCGAGGCGTAGACCTGCTCGTCGGTGCCCTCCTCCACGATGCTGCCGAGGTACATCACCGCGACGCGGTCGGAGATGTGCCGCACCACCGACAGGTCGTGCGCGATGAACAGGTAGGACAGGCCGAACTCGTCCTGCAGGTCCTCGAGCAGGTTGACCACCTGCGCCTGCACCGAGACGTCGAGCGCGGACACCGGCTCGTCGCAGACGATGACCTCCGGCTGCAGCGCCAGCGCTCGGGCGATGCCGATGCGCTGCCGCTGACCGCCGGAGAACTGGTGCGGGTAGCGGTTGACGTAGTCGGGGTTGAGGCCGACGCGGTCGAGCAGCTCCTGCGTGCGCTTGAGCCGGCCCTTCCTCGGGGCGACGTCGTCGTGCACGGCCCAGCCCTCGGCGACGATGTCGCCGACGGTCATCCGCGGGTTCAGCGACGCGTAGGGGTCCTGGAAGATGATCTGGACCTCGCGCCGGTAGTCCTTCAGCGCGCGGCCGCCCATGCGGGCGACGTCCTTGCCCTTGTAGAGGATCGACCCGGCGGTCGGCCGCTCCAGCGCCACGATCAGCTTGGACACCGTCGACTTGCCGCAGCCGGACTCGCCGACCAGGCCCACGGTCTCGCCGCGGCGCAGGGTCAGGTCCACGCCGTCGACCGCGCGGACGTGGCCGATCGTGCGCTTGAAGACGACGCCCTGAGTCAGCGGGAAGTGCTTCTGCAGCCCGCGGATCTCGAGCAGCGGCTCCCCCATCGCGCCCCGGGCACCCGACGGCGCCGGCTTCGCCAGCGTCGGGTCGCCCGGCACCGCCCCGGTGGACGGCGACGACTTCGACAGGGACGACGCCGCGGTGGCGCCGGACTCACTCGGCAGCGACACCGAGGACCTCCTCGCTGTAGTGGCACGCCGCCTCGCGTCCGGGCACGACCAGCCGCAGCGGCGGGACGTCGGTGGCGCACTCCCGCCCCGGCGCGGCCGCGTCGCCGAGCCGGCGGTGCGGGCACCGCGGGTGGAACGGGCAGCCGCTGGGGATGCGCGCGAGGTTCGGGGGCTGGCCGGCGATCGGCTGCAGCCGCCCGCCCTTCGCCTCGACCTGCGGCACCGAGCCCATCAGCCCCTCGGTGTAGGGGTGCGAGGGGCGGGTGAAGACGTCGTCGACGGTACCCCGCTCGACGATCTCGCCGGCGTACATGACCGCGACGTTGTCGGCGACCTCGTTGACGACACCGAGGTCGTGGGTGATGAGGATCAGCCCCATCCCCGTCTCGTCCTGCAGGTCCTTGAGCAGGTCCATGACCTGGGCCTGCACGGTGACGTCGAGGGCGGTGGTCGGCTCGTCGGCGATGAGGATCCGCGGGTCCAGGGCGATGGCCATGGCGATCATCACGCGCTGGCGCATGCCGCCGGAGAACTGGTGCGGGTAGTCGTCGACGCGGCGGGCCGCGGCCGGGATGCGCACCCGGTCCATGAGCTCGACGGCCCGCTTGCGGGCCTCCTTCCTGCTCATCCCGCGGTGCGCCCGGAACATCTCGCCGATCTGGAAGCCCACGCTGTACACGGGGTTCAGCGACGACAGGGCGTCCTGGAAGATCATCGAGATGCCCGGGCCGCGGATCTTCCGCTGGTCCTCGGCGGACATCTCCAGCATGTTCTTGCCCTGGAACCAGATGCCGCCGCCGGTGATGACCGCGGGCGGGGTCTCGAGGATCCCCATGATCGCCTGGGCCGACACGGACTTGCCGGAGCCGGACTCGCCGAGGATGGCCAGGGTCTCCCCCGCCGCCAGGCTGTAGCTCACGCCGTTGACGGCGTGCACCGTGCCTCCGCGGGTGCGGAACTCCACGTGCAGGTCGTCGACCTCGAGCAGGGGCGTGCCCTGCCCGGCGAGCTCCGCGGTCGGCTTGGTCAGGTCGAGGTTGGTCATGCGCGCTGCCTCGGGTCGAGGGCGTCGCGCAGGGCGTCACCCATCATCACGAACGCCATCACGGTCATGGTCAGGATCAGGCTGGGGAACAGCACCAGGTGCGGTGCGGTGCGGATGGAGTCCTGCCCCGCCTCGATCTGCAGGCCCCAGGAGATGGCCGGCCGCTGCAGACCCACGCCGAGGTAGGTCAGCGTCGCCTCCGCGGCGATGATCACGCCGATGGTGATCGTCGCGTAGACGAGCACCGGGGCGACGGCGTTGGGCAGGATGTGCCGCAGCAGGATGCGCCGGCTGGACGCCCCCATCGCGCGGGCGGCGGCCACGTAGTCGGAGCTCTTGACCGCGATGACCTGGGAGCGGACCAGCCGCATTGCCGTCATCCAGCCGAACAGCGCCAGCGCGATGGCCACCGCGCCGGGCCCCCGGCTGTTGATGACCGGGATGTCGGTCGAGGGGCCGACCCGCAGCAGCACCAGCGCGCCGAGGATGAGCGGCAGCGCATAGAAGATGTCCGCGATCCGCGCGAGGATCCCGTCGGTCAGGCCGCCGTAGTAGCCGGCGATCGCCCCGACGATGACGCCGAGCAGCAGGATGACCAGCACGGCGATGACGCCGATGATCAGCGAGTTGCGGGCGCCGTAGACCACGTTGGCCAGGTAGTCGCAGCCCTGGGTGTCGAAGCCGAACCAGTGCTGCGCCGAGGGCCTCGCCCGGGAGTTGGACAGGTCGCAGGAGCGCGGGTCGGCCCCGCGCGCGAACACCTGCGGGAACAGCGCCATCAGGAGGAAGAACACCCCGAGGACGGCGCCGATCCAGAACAGCGGGTTGCGCCGCAGCTCGCCCCAGGCGTCGCTCCAGAGGCTGTTCTGCCGCTCCTTGGTGACGTCGACCGACGGGCTGGCGAGGCCGGTCGTGGTGCCGGCCTCCACCTCGTCCTTGCGCAGGTCGAGCTGCTGCTGGTCAGTCATAGCGGATCCTCGGGTCGAGGACGGCGTAGAGCACGTCCACGACCAGGTTGAAGAAGATGAAGAAGAACACCATCAGGGTGACGATGCCGACCACGACCGCGCCCTCCTGGGAGCGGATGGCGTTGAACACCTCCCGGCCGATGCCGGGCAGGTTGAACACCGTCTCGGTGACGATCGCCCCGCCCAGCAGCGTGCCGATGTCGGCGCCGATGAACGTGACGACCGGGATCAGGCTGTTGCGCAGCGTGTGCCGGACGATGACCGTCCGCTTGGGCAGGCCCTTGGCCCGCGCCGTGCGCACGTAGTCGGCGCGCAGGTTCTCCGCGAGGCTGGTGCGGGTCAGCCGGGCCACGTAGGCCAGCGACCCGGACGCGAGGACCAGGCCGGGCAGCAGGTAGCTGTAGATCCCCTCGTTGGTCCCGGCGATGGGGAACCAGCCGAGCTTGAGGCCGAAGAGGAGCTGGGCGAAGAAGGCCAGCACCAGGATCGGGATCGAGACGATCAGCGTCGTCGAGACCAGCACCAGGTTGTCGAAGAAGCTGTTGCGCCGGATGCCGGCGAGCACGCCGGCGACCAGGCCGATGAGGATCTCGAAGACGACCGCGGTGAGGGCGAGCTTGATCGTCACCGGCAGCGCGCGCTCGATGGTGTCGAACACCGGCCGGCCGCGGAAGTCGGTGCCCAGGTCACCCTGGAACAGGCTCTTCAGGTACTCCCAGTACTGGATGTAGAGGGGGTCGTTGAGGTTGAACCGCTCACGCAGCTCGGCGACCACGGCGGGCGAGAGCGGACGGTCACCACCCAGTGCGCGGATGGGGTCGCCCGGCAGGGCGTAGACCATCGCGAAGATCAGGAACGAGGCGCCCAGCAGAACCGGGATGGTGAGCAGCAGGCGGCGCGCGACGTAGCGGCCCATGGTCCCCCTCGGGGTGTGTGCGCCGCCGGGTTCACGGCGGCGCCGGTGTCCATCGTGCCCGCAGGGCCGCACACGCGCCGCCGGGGGCGACCGTCCTGGTCGGACGGGCGCCCCCGGCGGGTGGTGCGGGTCCTGCGGGGTCGGGTCAGGCGTTGTTGACGGTGACCTCGGAGAGGACGATCCGCTGGAACAGGTCCAGACGGACGTCGGAGACGTTCTCGGAGGTCACGGACTGGATCTCCGTGAAGAACATCGGCGCCATCGGCATCTCCTCGGCGATGATGTCCTCCGCCGCCTGGTAGTCCTCCACGCCGGCCTCCGGGCTCTCGGCCTGGTCACCCTGGGTGATCAGGCTCTCGACCTCGGGGTTGGTCCAGAAGGAGTAGTTCGAGCCGGCCGGGGCGAGCGACGAGGTCGTGAACAGCGGCGTCAGGTAGCTGTCCGGGGCCGGGTAGTCGAAGCTCCAGCCGTAGCGGAACGGACCGGTCCAGCCCTTCGACTCGCCCAGCGGCAGGTACTCGGCGAAGTCGAGGTTGCCCTGGAGGACGTACTCGACGCCGAGGTTCTCGCGCAGCTGGTTGCCCACGGCCTCCATCCACGCGTCGTGACCGGCGCCGGCGTTGAACCACAGGTCGACGGGCTGGCTGCGGTCGAAGCCGGCCTCGTCGAGCAGCTGGTTGGCCCGGTCGGCGTCGAGGGTGCAGTAGGTGCAGCTGCCCTCGCGGTAGCCGTCGACGACCGGCGGGATGAACGAGTCGGCCGGGGCGCGGGTGCCCTGGAAGATCGCCTCGGAGATCGCCTCCCGGTCGACGGCCATGGAGAACGCCTGGCGGACCCGCGGGTCGGCGAAGCGCTCGTCGTAGGTCGGGAACCCGATGTAGGTGATCTGCGAGGACTCGGTCTCGATGAACCGGTCGCCGAACTCGGACCGGGCCGACTCGATGACGTCCGGCGGGATGACGTCGACGATGTCGAGGTTGCCGGCCTGCACGTCGGTGTAGGCGGTGTTGACGTCGGCGTAGACGACGAAGTCGACGCCGTCGGCCTTCGCCGCGTCGTCGCCGGCGTAGTCCTCGTAGCGGGTCAGCGAGACACCCTGGCCAGGGACGAAGTCCTCCTCCGCCTGGAACGGGCCGTTGCCGATCGGGCGGGTGCCGAAGCCCTCGGGGTCGTCGAAGAACGCCTGCGGCAGCGGGTAGAAGGAGTTGTAGCCCACGACCGCCGGGAAGTTCGAGAACGGCGAGGAGAGCGTCACCGTGAAGGTGCGGTCGTCGACGACCTGCAGGCCGCTCATCTGCTGGGCGGCCGGCTCACCGGTCACGTTGCCGGCGTCGTCGGTCGGCGCCTGCAGGTCGGCGTAGCCCGCGATCCGCGACAGGTAGGACGCGGCGCCCTGGGCGTTCGGGCTGTAGGCGGTGTAGTTCCACGCGTTGACGAAGGACTCGGCGTCGACCGGGCTCCCGTCGTGGAAGGTCCAGCCGTCCTTGAGCGTGACGGTCCAGGTGGTGTTGTCGTCGGACTCGATCGACTCCGCGACACCCGAGTACTCGACGGAGCCGTCCTCGGCGTACTTCACGAGGCCGGTCCACAGCGCGTTGACGACCTGGTCACCCTCGGACTCGGTGGTGTTGCCCGGGACGAGCGGGTTCTCCGGCTCACCGATGTAGACGCTGAAGGTGCCGCCGCTGGCGGCGCCGCTGCCGCTGTCGCCGGAGCCGCTCTCGTCGCTGCCGCCGCCACAGGCGGACAGCAGGAGGGCGCCGGACAGGCCGACGGCGACGAGCGCCGACCGGCGCTTGCTCAACTTCACGTGTGATGCCTCCCTCGTCCCGCGCGAGCGGGGGGAACGGACTGGTCTCTGCGTACCGGGACACTGCGCACCCGGGCGCACTGGCCGGGCGCCGGCGTCCTGCGGGTGAACACCGCGGAACGGATCCGGAACGCCGTGGGCGACCCTAGGCACCTCCGACGAGGACCGTCCACGTCCGCAACCGATTTGTGACCGAGGCTCACGACTCCTGTCACACCGCTGCAACAGCAGCGGTCGACGAGGGCGCGGACCGCAGGGCTTGCGGTCCGCAGTCACTCACCCCGGAGGACTTCCGCCATACGGGCGAACCGGGTGTGCTCACCCTACTCCCGGGTACTCCACGGCCATCCGAGAGGGAGGAGTCCACCGTGAGCGGCATCGACAAGCTGCAGAACAAGGCCCAGGAGCTGGCGGGCGAGGGCAAGGAGCGCGTCGGCGAGGCCACGGGCGACCGCGACCTGCAGGCCGAGGGCGCCAACGACAAGGCCGCCGGCAACCTCAAGCAGGCCGGCGAGAAGGTCAAGGACGTCTTCAAGGGCTGAGCCCGGACGACCGCACCCGGGGCGCCGTTCCGCACGGGACGGCGCCCCTGGTGCGTTCAGAGGCGGCCGAGCAGGTCCCGGACCGCGGGCAGCAGGGGGCGGTCGGCGGCGATCCAGTCCAGGCCGTCGAGGTCGGCGGCGCCCACCCAGCGCAGCTCGCGGTGCTCGTGCGCGACCGGCTCGCCCGAGGCCAGCCGGGCCCACCAGACCCGCAGCGTCGAGGCGCCGGGCGCCCCGCCCGCCACCCGGCCGTCCAGCGGCACCTCGCCGAGGAACGCCTGGGGTGCGACGACGACGCCCATCTCCTCGGCGCACTCGCGCACCAGCGCGGCGACGTCGTCCTCCCCCGGCTCCACCTTGCCGCCGGGGAACTCCCACAGTCCCGCGAGCGGCCCCGACCCGCGCTGGGCGACCAGCACCCGGTCCCCGCGGACGACCGCCGCGCCCACCACCTGGACGACGTCGAGGGCGCGCACCGCGGCCGCGGCGGCGTAGCCGTCCAGGTGCCGGCGCATCGCCCGCAGCACCCGCCGGCGCAGCACCGTCTGGTCGACCAGGCCGCCGAGCGCCCCGGGCAGGCCGGTGTCCCAGTCGACCTGCTCGTCGACGACGGTGCCGGCACCGGTCGCGGTGAACCGGCGCTCGTGGGTGAGGCTGCGCCACCCCCGCCCCGGCCCGGCGGCGTACAGGTCGCGTACCGGGCGGACCGACTCGACCTCCTCCAGCGGGAACGGCCAGGGGCGACCGAGGGCCCGGGCGACGTCGAAGGCGACGGTCAGCGGCGCCGCCACGACCGTGGTGAAGCGCAGCCGGTACACGCCGTCACCCTGGCAGACCGGGCAGGATGGGCCCGCGGGACCCGGCAGCCGGCCCGCGGGAGGGAGCACCGTGCGCATCACCGCCCGGGTCGACTACGCCGTCCGCGCGGCCCTCGAGCTGGCCGCCGCGGCGCCGGGCGCGCTGACCTGCGACCGGATCGCCACCAACCAGGGCCTCCCCGCGCGCTTCCTGCAGGGGATCCTCGGCGACCTCCAGCACGCCCGGCTGGTCACCAGCCAGCGGGGCCGCGAGGGCGGGTACCGGCTGGCGCTGCCGCCGTCGGAGATCTCCATCGCCCGGGTCATGCGGGTGGAGCAGGGCTTCCTCGCCGAGGTGCACGGGCAGCGGCCCGAGGACGTCAGCTACCCCGGCGCCGCCGAGGAGCTGGCCAGCGTGTGGGTCGCCGCCCGCGCCGCCTACCGGCGGGTGCTGGAGGAGGTCACCCTCGCCGACGTCGTCGCGGGGAAGCTGCCCGGGTACGCGGCCGAGCTCGCCGCCGTCGAGAGCGCCTGGCGCTCGTTCGGCGACGACGCCTCCTGAGGACGCCCCCTGAGGACGCCCCCTGAGGACGCCCCCTGCGGACGCCACCCCTCGGGTCACACCGGCCGGGGCCGGACGTGTGCGACCATGGGGGGCGTGACGGACCGCGGCAGCCTCCTCGTCGCGCGTCTGCACGTCGACCTCGCTCTCGTCAGCAGCGCCGCCTGTCGCGCCTCGCGCTGACCACCAGTCCTCCCCCGCGGCCCGGAGCCGCGACCCCGACCTGGCAGCGCCCTCCCGCGCGGGTGCAGACCGGCGCGGACGGCGCAGGAAGAAGTGCACCGTGTCCGCACCTCCCCGTCCGAGCAACCGGCCCGCGCGCCGTGACGCCCCCCAGCGCGGCCAGGGCCAGTGGGCGCTGGGCTACCGGGAGCCGCTGAACCCCAACGAGCGGATGAAGAAGGACTCCGACGGGCTCGAGGTCCGTCAGCGGATCCTCGACATCTACTCGCGGACCGGCTTCGACGGCATCGACCCCGGCGACCTGCGCGGCCGGATGCGCTGGATGGGCCTCTACACCCAGCGCGCCCCGGGCATCCCCGGCGGCAAGACCGCCGTGCTGGAGCCCGAGGAGCTCGAGGACTCCTACTTCATGATGCGGGTGCGCACCGACGGCGGGGCGCTGACCAGCGAGCAGCTGCGCACCCTCGGGGGCATCAGCACCGAGTTCGGCCGCGACGTCGCCGACGTCACCGACCGGCAGAACATCCAGTACCACTGGATCCGCATCGAGGACGTCCCCGAGATCTGGGACCGCCTCGAGGCCGTCGGCATGACCACGACCGAGGCCTGCGGCGACACCCCGCGCGGCATGCTCAACTGCCCGCTGGCCGGCGTCCTCGAGGACGAGGTCCTCGACGCCACCGACGTCATGGCGCAGACCGTCGCCCGGTACGTGGGTGACCCCGCGTTCAGCAACCTGCCGCGCAAGTGGAAGACGTCGATGTCCGGCTGCGTCGACCACTGCACCGAGCCCGAGATCGACGACGTCTCCTTCGTCGGCGTCGTGGGTCCCGACGGCGAGCCCGGCTACGACCTGTGGGTCGGCGGCGGCCTGTCGACCAACCCGATGTTCGCCCAGCGCGTCGGCGTCTTCGTGCGGCCGGAGGAGGTCACCGAGGTGTGGGCGGCCTGCACCTCGGTCTTCCGCGACTACGGCTACCGCCGGCAGCGCAACCGGGCCCGGATCAAGTTCCTCATGGCCGACTGGGGCCCGGAGCGGTTCCGCCAGGTGCTGCAGGACGAGTACCTGCACCGCGCGCTGCCCGACGGTCCCGCGGCCGCGCCGCCGAGGAACGAGTCCCGCGACCACGTCGGTGTCGCGCGGCAGAAGGACGGCCGCAACGCCGTCGGCTTCGCGCTGCGCACCGGCCGGATCAGCGGGACGGTGCTCACCCGGATCGCCGACCTCGCCGACCAGTACGGCGCGGGCCGCATCCGGACGACGACCCAGCAGAAGATGGTGGTCCTCGACGTGCCGGACGAGCAGGTGGAGGACCTGGTCGCCGCGCTCGCCGAGCACGACCTGCTGGTGCGCCCGAGCGCCTTCCGCCGCGGCACCATGGCCTGCACCGGCCTGGAGTTCTGCAAGCTCGCCATCGTCGAGACCAAGCAGCACGCCCAGGACCTGTACGCCGAGCTGGAGAAGCGGCTGCCCGGCTTCGACGAGCCGATCGGCATCAACGTCAACGGCTGCCCGAACAGCTGCGCCCGCTTCCAGACCGCCGACATCGGCTTCAAGGGCTCGATGGTCCGCGACGAGAGCGGCGAGATGGTCGAGGGCTTCCAGGTGCACCTCGGCGGCCACCTCGGCGTCGACGCCGCCTTCGGCCGGAAGTTCCGCGGCCACAAGGTCACCAAGGCCGAGACGGCGGACTACTGCGAGCGGGTGCTGCGCGGCTACCTGGAGCGGCGCGAGCCCGGCGAGCGGTTCGCCGCCTACGTGGCCCGCGCCGAGGAGAGCTGGCTGCTGTGAGCGAGGAGGCGGAGGACACGGGCGGCCGCGCGGGAAGGCAGCGCCAGCTGCCCGTGTTCCACTGCCCGTACTGCGGGGACGAGGAGCTGACCCCGCACGGGGACGGGGGCGAGTGGCACTGCGCCGCGTGCCTGCGGACCTTCACCGTCCGGCTCACCGGGACAGGAGTGCAGGCATGACGACCGCCGTCCGGCCCACGCCGGAGCTCGCCGCCGAGGCCGACGCCCGCTTCGAGGGCATCGCCGATCCCGTCGAGCAGGCCCTCGCCGTGCTGCGCTGGGCCGGGGAGACCTTCGGCGAGGACTTCGCGATCACCTCGTCGATGGCCGACGGGCTCCTCGCGCACCTGGCCTCCCGGGCGGCGCCCGGGGTCAACGTCGTCTTCCTCGACACCGGCTACCACTTCGCCGAGACGATCGGCACGCGCGACTGGATCAGCAGCGTCCTGCCGATCACGCTGGTGAACGTGACGCCGCCGCAGACGGTGGCCGAGCAGGACGCCGAGCACGGCCCGGCGCTGCACGACCGCGACCCGGACCTGTGCTGCTCGCTGCGGAAGGTGCAGCCGCTGGCCACCGCGCTGGCCGGCTACGCCGCGTGGGGCTCGGGCGTCCGCCGCGACGAGGCCGCCACCCGCGCGGGCACGAGGGTCGTCGACTGGGACGCCAAGCGGGGCATGGTGAAGGTCAACCCGCTGGCCGCCTGGACGCAGGACGACGTCGACGCCTACATCGCCGAGCACCGGGTGCCGGTCAACCCGCTGCAGGAGATCGGGTACGCCTCGATCGGCTGCGCGCCGTGCACCCGCCCGGTCGCTCCGGGCGAGGACCCGCGCGCCGGGCGCTGGGCCGGCCGCGGCAAGACCGAGTGCGGCCTGCACCTGTAGGAGCATCCCGACGTGCCCCGGCCGCCGCGACTGTCCCCCGACGAGGTCGCCGCCGGCCTGCGCGCGCTGCCGCTGTGGTCCGGTGACGTCACCGGCCTGCACCGGACGGTGCAGCTGTCCTCGTTCCGCGCCGCGGTGGAGGCGGTCGTCGCCGTCGCCGACGTCGCCGAGGAGATGGACCACCACCCCGACGTCGACCTGCGGTGGCGCACGCTGCACCTCACCCTCGTCAGCCACTCCGCGGACGGGGTGAGCGCGCTCGACCTCGAGCTCGCCCGCCGCATCGACGAGCTGCTCCCGGGGTAGCGCCGGTCCCGCGGAGCACGGGCCGGGGCAGCCTCCCGACCAGGAGATGGTCCCGATGACCGCCGAACTGAGGACGTCCGTCGACATCGACGCCCCGCCCGAGCGCGTCTGGGCGGTGCTGACCGACCTGCCCGCCTACGCGGAGTGGAACCCCTTCGTCACCGAGGCGGCCGGGGCCGTCGTCGAAGGGGGCCGGCTGTCGGTCCGGGTGCCGCCGGTGAACGCCTTCGTCCGCTCGGACCTGCGGCCCACGGTCCGGCAGGTGGTCCCCCTCCGGCGGCTGCGGGTGTGGAGCCGGCTGGACCGGCTGGGCGTCCCGGGCCTCTTCTCCGTCGAGCACACCGTGACCCTCACCGACCACGGCGGGGGTGTGCGGCTGTGGCAGCAGGACCGGTTCGGGGGTCTGCTCGCCCCGCTGCTCGTCCGGTCCCTGAACCAGCACCGGCTCGCGGCGTTCCACGCCATGGTTGCGGCGCTCAAGCGGCGGGCCGAGGCGACCGGACCGGCGCTCAGCCCTGGTCGCTGACCGGCAGCACGAGCAGGCGCAACAGGCGGTCGGCCTCGGCGTCGGGGTCCTCGGTGAGCCCGGTGTGCACCGGGCCGGGCTGGACGACGGTGCTGCGCGGCGCGGTGAGCCAGCGGAACCGGGAGCCCAGCGCCTCCCGGCCCGCGGCGCCGGCGGCGGGGTCGGCGGCGCAGACGTCGGCGGCGGCCTGCAGCGCCCGGCCGATGGCGGCGGGGTCGGCGGTCGGGTCCAGCGCGCGCAGCCGGTCGACGTCGAGGTGCACCCGGCTGCCCAGGTAGTCGCGCTGCCGGCAGTAGACGAGGACGCCGGCGTTGAGCGCCTCGCCCCGCTCCACCCGCGGCACCACCCGCAGGACGGCGTACTCGAAGGTCTCCCGGCTCACCGCTGGGTCACCCCCGGCGGCGGGGGCGGGCCCAGCCACGCCGGCCGGTTCTCCCCGCGCGGCGACCGGCGGCGGCCCCCCGCGCCCGCGGCGGCCGCGGCCACCACGCCGGGCAGCCACGCGTCGCGGGCGGCCAGCCGGGCCAGCAGCTGGGACACGTAGCGCTCCCGGACGGCGGCCGGCGGCTCGCCGGGCTCCGGTCCCTCCAGCCAGTCGTCGGGCACCTGGGCCAGCACGCGCTCCAGCAGCGGCCGGGTGACCCGCGGCGCGAGGTCGGCGTCGGCGGCGCGCAGGTCCGGCGAGCACTCGACCAGCGCGTGCTGGGCGGCGTCGTAGGAGCGGGCGACGGCGGCCGGCGCCCCCGCCCACGAGTGGTGGAAGGTGAGCGCGGCGCCGTGGTCGATCAGCTGCAGCCGGCCGTGCCAGAACAGCATGTTGGGGTTGCGCCAGGACCGGTCGACGTTGCCCACCAGCGCGTCGAACCACAGCACCCGGCCGGCCAGCTCGGGCTCCACCTCGCCCACCCCGGCCTCGAAGTCCAGGGCGCCGGGCAGGTAGTCCAGCCCCAGGTTGCGCCCGGCCGAGCGCTGCAGCAGCTCCTGCACCTCGGGGTCGGGCTCGCCGACGGCCAGCTCCGGGACGACGTCCACGGTGACCAGCACCGGCACCGGCAGCGCCAGCGCGCGGGCCAGCTCGCCGCAGACCACCTCGGCCACGAGCACCCGCACGCCCTGGCCGGCCGCCCGCCACTTGACCACGTAGGTGCCGAGGTCGTCGGCCTCCATGAGCCCGGGCAGCGAGCCACCCTCGCGCAGCGGGGTGACGTAGCGGGTGGCGGTGACGGCGGGCAGCACAGTGCCGGTCAACCTACGCCGGTCCAGACTGTGCCCATGGGCCTGTTCCGGGCCGTGTCGCCCGAGGGCCTGCGCGACGCGCCGCTCACCTATGCCGAGGTCGGCGCCACGCGCGCCGCCGAGCTCCCCGCCGGCTACCGCACCGGCACGTGGACCGAGGTCGTCGGCTCCGGCCGGGCGGCGTTCGAGCGGGTCGCCGCGGCGGTGTTCGCCTGGGCGCCGCAGCGCAGCACCGGCCTGCGGGTGCGCGCGACGGGCTCGCCCGGCGAGGTGGGTACGGTCGTCGTCCTCACCGCGGGGCTGCCGGGGCTGGGCTACGACATCCCCTGCCGGGTCGTCTGGGCGTCGACCACCGGCGACGAGCGCGGCTTCGCCTACGGCTCGCTGCCCGGCCACCCCGAGAGCGGCGAGGAGTGCTTCACCGTCCGCCTCGACCCCGGCGGCGACGTCGTCGCCTCGATCCGGGTGTTCTCCCGGCTGGCCTCCCCCGCCGCCCGCCTCGTGCCGCCGGTGAGCTGGGCCCTGCAGCGGCTGGCCACCGCCCGCTACCGCGCGACGCTGCGCCGGGCCGCCCGCGACCGATGAGCCCGGGCTCCCCGGGCGGTCACCCCTGCATGGGTCTGGCCGAGGAGATCGAGCAGGTGGTGTCCGGCGCCGTGGCGGCCGGGGCGGTGCCGGGCGCCGCGTGGCTGGTGCGGCGCGGGGACGAGGTGGCCCGCGGCGCGGCGGGCACGCACACCCCGGGCGGGGACGACCCGGTCGCCCCGGACACCGTCTTCCGGATCTCCTCGGTGAGCAAGCCGGTGGTGGCCACGGCCGCGCTCACCCTGGTCGACGACGGCACGCTGGCCCTCGAGGAGCCGGTGGACCGGCTGCTGCCCGAACTGGCCGGCCGGCGGGTGCTCGCCGACCCCGCCGACGCGGCGGCCGGCACGGTCGAGGCCCGGCGCGCGGTCACGGTGCGCGACGTCCTCACCTTCCGGCTCGGCCTGGGCATCGACTTCACCGCGCCGTGGCCCACCCCGACCGTCGCCGCGCTCGGCGAGGCGGGCCTGCCCGCCGGGCCGCCGGCGCCGCAGGCCGCTCCCCCGCCGGACGAGTGGCTGCGCCGCGTGGCCGGCGTCCCGCTGGCCCACCAGCCCGGCGAGCGCTGGCTCTACCACACCGGCGCGAGCGTGCTCGGCGTCCTCGTGGCCCGCGCCGCCGGCCGGCCGCTGCCCGAGGTGCTCGCCGAGCGGGTGCTGGTCCCGCTCGGGATGACCGACACCGGCTTCGGCGTGCCGGCACCGGCCCGCGGCCGGTTCGGCCCGCACTGGACGCCGCCGGACGCGCACGGCGAGCGGCAGGTCCACGACCCCGCCGACGGCCAGTGGGCGTCCCCGCCGCCCTTCCCCGACGGCGGGGACGGCCTGGTCTCCACCGTCGACGACCTCGGCGTCCTCGCGCGGGTGCTGCTCGCCGGCGGGGAGCCGGTGCTGCGCGAGCCGACCGTGCGCGCGATGCTCACCGAGCAGGCCGGGCCGGTCGACGACGAGGGCGGCGGCTGGGGCCTGGGCCTCGGCGTCCGGCGCACCGACGAGCCCGGCGGCCGGCACGCCGGCTCCTTCGGCTGGGACGGCGGGCTGGGCAGCACGTGGTGGACCGACCCGGTCACCGGCACCACCGCGGTCCTGCTGACCAACCAGATGTGGTCCTCGCCGGTGCCGCCGGCGGTGTTCGACGCCTTCCGCGCGGCCGCCTTCGGTCCCCGCTAGGCGCGCCGGGCCGCGACCGCCGCGGCCACCCGCTCGACGAGGTCCTCGGGCACCGGGCGGCGGTAGGGCAGGTGGACCGCGTCCTTGCCCGAGCGGTGCGGCGCGACCTCGGCCTCCAGGTCGCCGTCGAACACGGGCACCGGGTAGAGCGCCGCGTGCCGCTTCCACGCGGCGTGGTGCAGCCCGTAGCGGCTGCCGAGCATCGCGGCCGGCATGCCGTAGCGGATCGTCTCGGTGGCCCCGGGCATGCCGCGGAGCACGGCGGCGCGCACCTGCCCGAGCGCCGTCCGCGCCTCCTCGGGCAGGGCCGCCAGGTACTCCTCGACGGTGGCGGGGACGGGCATCGCGGGCTCCTGGGGCTCGGGCGGCTGCGGGGATGCTGCCCGGGGGACCGGTCCCCGCGCCAGGCGTCGGGGCGCCAGGCGTCCCCGCGCCAGGCGTCGCGACGCTAGGCGTCGCGGCGCTCGACCAGGCCCGCGCCCAGCACCCAGGCCGCGACCGCCCACGCCGCCGACACCGCCAGGCCGACCTGCCAGCTCGTGGGGACGGCGAGGAAGGACTGCTCCCCCACCCGCAGTGCCGGCAGCGCCTGCGACAGCAGCTCGGCGGTCCGCCCGCCGGCCAGGGCCAGCGCGAGCGGGGCGACGAACACCAGCGCGACGCCCAGCCCCAGCGCGCCGGCGGTCGAGCGCAGCACCGCCCCGAGCCCGGCAGCGAGCACGGTCACCAGCACCGCGCCGGCCACCTGCAGGCCGGCCGACCGCAGCACGTCGGGGTCGCCCAGGGGCACGCCGCCGGGCACCGCGACCAGCCTCCGCGCGGCCAGGGCGCACGCGGCCACCAGCAGGGCGGTGAGCAGCGCGGCCCAGGCCGCGACGACGGCGGTCTTGGCGACCAGCAGCCGGGTGCGGCGCGGCACGGCGACCAGCGAGGACAGCGCCATCCCGCCGCCCAGGTCGGCGGTGACCGCGAGCACCCCGAGGACGACGAGCACCACCTGGCCGAAGGCGAACCCGATCAGCGCGACGCCGGCCGCGGCGTCCGCGTCCGGCGCCGTCGGCGTGGTCGCCGCGGCCAGCCACCCGAATGCGCCGACGACGAGCAGGTAGACGGCGCTGCACCACCAGGTCGAGCGCAGCGTCCGCAGCTTGGTCCACTCGGCGCGCAGCACCGCCGCCGGGCCGACCCTCACGCCGCACCCGCCCGGTACTCGACGTCCTCGCCGGTCAGCTCCAGGTAGGCCGCCTCCAGCGAGGCGACCACCGGCGTCAGCTCGTGCACCGGCACCCGCGCGGCGAAGGCGACGTCGCCCACCGCGGCCGGGGCCAGACCCTCCACCCGCAGCGCGCCGTCGGTCTCCAGCGCCACCCCGGCCCCGGCCCGGCGCAGCGCGGGGGCCAGCAGCGGCGCCTGCGGGCTGCGCACCCGCACCGCGGCGTGCCGGCCGAGGAGGTCGGCCATCGGGACGTCGGCGAGCAGCCGGCCGCGGCCGAGCACGACGAGGTGGTCGGCGGTGTCCTCCATCTCGCTCATCAGATGGCTGGACACCAGCACCGTGCGGCCCTCGTCGGCCAGGTCGCGCAGCAGCCCGCGCACCCAGCGGATGCCCTCCGGGTCCAGGCCGTTGACCGGCTCGTCGAGCAGCAGCACCTCGGGGTCGCCGAGCAGCGCCGCGGCGATGCCGAGCCGCTGCCCCATGCCCAGCGAGAAGCCGCGCACCCGCTCGTGCGCCACCGCGCCGAGGCCGACCAGCTCGACGACGTCGTCCACCCGCGAGGCGGGCAGGCCGTTGCCCTGCGCCAGCGCGAGCAGGTGCGCGTACGCGGTGCGGCCGGGATGGCGCGCCCGCGGGTCCACCAGCGCGCCGACGCGCCGCATCGGCACGTCGAGGTCGCGGTAGGGCACGCCGAGCACCGTCGCCGTCCCGGCGGTGGGCCGGGTCAGGCCGAGGACGCAGCGCATCGTCGTCGTCTTGCCCGAGCCGTTCGGGCCGAGGAAGCCGGTCACCCGGCCCGGGTGCACGGTGAAGCTGACGTCGTCGACGGCGACCCGCGCCCGGTAGTGCTTGGTGAGCCCGTCGACCTCGATCACGCCGACAGTGTGGCGACCGGGGGCCGCAGCGCCCGGGAGGTGGCGGGGTGTCATCCCGTCCGGTCGGCCCCTGCAGAGGGGTCCTTCCTCAGTCGTCGGCGGCCGCGGCGCGTTCCCGCTGGAGCAGCTCCTTGCTGCGCACCAGCCGCAGCAGGGTGACCACGATCAGCCCGCCGGCCATGTTGAGCAGCGCCGTGTACCAGAACCAGGCCAGCCAGTCGCCATAGCCGAACGGCGCGGTGCCGGTGTGGAGCGCGCCGAAGACCAGCAGCGAGTCGAGCACCGAGTGGAACAGCTGCAGCCCGGCCAGGACGAAGGCACCGGCGAACGCGGCGACGATCTTGGCGCCGTCGGCGGAGGTCCCGTTCTGCATGCGGGTCATCAGCGTGATGACGACGCCGCCGAGGAAGGCCAGGCACACCGCGCGCAGGTCCAGCGGCGACTCGACGAAGTGCCGCGCCGACTCCACCACGGTCGCCCCCAGCTGCGGGAAGCCGTGCACCACCACCCACATCGCCAGCCAGCCGCCGACGAGGTTGCCCGCCAGCGTCCCGGCCCACAGCCGGCCCAGCTGCGACCAGCTCGCCCGGCCCGCGACGACGGCGGTGACCGGCAGCAGGAAGCCCTCGGTGAACAGCTCGCTGCGGGCCAGCAGCAGCGCGACGAAGCCGACACCGAACGCCAGCCCGGCCAGCAGGTGGCTGCGGGTCTCGGCGTAGACGGCGAGCAGCGCGAGGACGCCGATCGCCACCTCCAGGCCGCCGGCGAGCCCGGTGGTGAGCACCTCCCGCCAGGTGCGGTGCAGCCGCTGCGCGCCCTGGCTGACCACCCGGTCGAAGGCCTGGACGACCTCGTCCTCCGCGGGCGCGTCGGTGTCGCCGAGCTGGATCCGTCGCTGGTCGGTCACCGCGCGCCCCTACCCTCGGCCGCGTGCGTCCATCCGAGCCCGGGCCGGTGACCCTGCACCTGTGGGGCGTCCCCGGCCGCGCCGTGCCGCGGGCGGTGCTGCGGATGGCCTCGGTCCGCCCGGCGCTCGCGCGCCTGCCGGGGCTGCGGTTCGCCAAGCTGCTGGGCACCGGCGACGGGCGGACCTTCACCGTCCGCGACGCCGACCCGCGCCGCTGGGGCCTGCTGGCGGTCTGGGACGACGACGCCGCCGCGGACGCCCTCGACGACTCCCCCGTCGCCGCGAGCTGGCGGCGGATCGCCGACGAGGAGTGGTCGGCGCGGCTGCGCCCGCTCGCGGCGCGCGGGCTGTGGTCGGGTCGCGAGCCGTTCGGCCGGCCGCGACCGCAGCGCTGGGACGGGCCGGTGGCCGCGGTGACCCGGGCGCGGCTGGTGCTGCGCCGGGCGGCGCGGTTCTGGTCGGCGGTGCCGCCGGTGTCGGCCGACCTGCACCGGGCGCCGGGCCTGCGCATGGCCGTCGGCATCGGCGAGGCGCCGCTGGGCCTGCAGGGCACCTTCAGCGTCTGGGACTCCGCGGCGGCGCTGAACGCCTTCGCCTACGACCGCCCCGAGCACGCCGCGGTGGTCCGGCGGACGGCGCAGGAGGGCTGGTACGCCGAGGAGCTGTTCGCCCGCCTGGCGGTGCTGTCCACCCGCGGCACCGTCGACGGCGCCGACCCCGCGGCGGGCTACAGCTCCACGTAGAGGTGGATCTCCTCGCGGTCGTCGCCGGGGGCGACCCGGATCGCGCCGGGCATCCGGCCGAACTCGCGGTAGCCCAGCCCCTGGTAGAAGCCCTCGATGCCGTAGCCGCCGCGCACGGTGAGGTGCAGCATCTCCAGCCCCAGGCCGCGGGCGGCCTCGTGCACCCCGGTCATCAGCGCCCGGCCCAGCCCCTGGCCCTGGTGGGCCGGGTGGACCTGCACCCGCAGGACGGTGGCCCAGTGCCGGCGCAGCGGGCTGACCGACAGCGACAGCACCGCCCAGCCCGCGAGCTCGCCGTCGGCGCGCAGCACCACGACCCGCTCGCGGCCCTGCGCCACCCGCTGGAGCAGGGCGTCGAGCACCGGCGCGACGTCGTCGCGGGTGACCGGGGGGACGAAGCCGACCGCGCCGCCGGCGTTGGAGACGTCGGTCCAGCAGGCCAGCAGGGCCTCGCGCAGCTCCGGACCGACGTCCTCGACGGCGGTGGCCACGGCGGACGGCACGGCGCTCGGCATGCCCCCGATCATCGTCCGCGCCGCGCGTCACGGACCGCCCGGCCCCTGGACCCCGGCCCGCCCGCGGGCCAGGCTCGCCGGCATGACCGACGCTCCCGGCCCCGTCCCGGTCCCCCGCCCCGTGGACGACGGACTGCGCGTCCCGTTCTGGATCGTGCTCGCCGGCGTGGGCGCCGGCGCGTTCTGGGCCCTGGCCGGCGTGGCCCTCGGCGCCTGGCTGCGCTCCCGCCGCTGAGACGCCGGAGAGGCCGCGGGGGCGTCAGCCCGACGAGCCGCTGGGGCCGAACCGCTCCACCCGCACGTCCGGCTCCGGCACGCCGAGGCCGACCAGCAGCTGGCCGGTCGACTCGGCGAACGGCGTCGAGCCGCAGACGTAGGCGGTCTGACCCGGCTCCCACAGCGGCACGAGGTCGGCGGCGGTCAGCCGCCCGGCCGGGCGGATGCCCGAGGGCTCGCGGGTGGTGACCACCAGCGCCCCGGCCGCCCGCAGCTCGTCGGCGTAGGGCAGCTCGGCCAGGGTGCGGGTCGAGACGGCGATCCGCAGCAGGTCCTCGCGGCCCAGCTCGCGCGCGGTCCGCAGCATCGACACGAACGGCACCACGCCGGTGCCCCCGCCCACGAGCAGCGCCGGCTCGTCGCCCTCCCACACGAACCAGCCGCCGATCGGCCCGCGGACCTCCAGCTCGTCGCCGGGCTCGACCACGTCGGCGAGGTAGGTGGACACCTCGCCGTCGTCGAGCCGCTCGACCAGCAGCTCGACGAGCGGGTCCCCCGGCGCCGACGCCAGCGAGTAGGACCGCTGGGCCCGGTAGCCGTCCTCGGCGGTGAGCCGGACGACGTAGTGCTGGCCGGCCAGGTGGTCGACGCGGTCGGGCACCTCCAGCCGCAGCCGGACGGTGCGCGGGGTGGGGCGCCCGACCTCGCGGACGGTCGCCGTGCGCCAGCCACCGGCGGGCGCCCGCTGGCGGAGGCGAGGTGAGGGATCCGTCGGCCCCGCTGCAGGCTCCCCGTCGGCCTCGTCCCGAGGCTCGCCCCGAGCCTGCGAGGGGTGAGGAGGACGAGGTCCTTTCTCAGTCACCCTGGTACCGCTGCTCGCGCCACGGGTCGCCGCGGTCGTGGTAGCCGTTCTGCTCCCAGAACCCCTGCTGGTCGCGCTGCAGGAGGGTCAGCCGGGTGACCCACTTGGCGCTCTTCCAGAAGTACAGGTGCGGCACGAGCAGCCGCACCGGGCCGCCGTGCTCGATCGGCAGCGGCTTCCCGTCGAACTCCCAGACGATCCACGCCTTGCCGCCGGTGACGTCCTCGAGCGGCAGGTTGGTGGTGTAGCCGGTCTTGGACGTCGCGATGACGAAGTGCGCGTCGGCGGTGGGACGGGCGGCCTCCAGCAGGGTGTCCACGCTGACGCCGGCGAAGTGCGTGTCGAACTTCGACCACGTGGTGACGCAGTGGATGTCCCCGCGGTAGTCCGAGGCCGGGAGCCGGTGGACGTCGTCCCAGGTCCAGGTGGTCGGGTTCTCCACGCGGCCGTCGACGGTGATGCTCCAGGTCTCCGGCGCGATGCGCGGGGTGGGCTCGGCGGTCAGCACGGGCCAGTCGCGGCCGACGTCGTACTGGCCGGGGGGCAGTCGCGGGTCGCGCTCGCGCCGGCTGCGGCCGAGGAAACCCCTGGTCGGTCCTGCCACGCGTCCTCCTCCGATGGGGGTGGGTGTGCCGACACGCTCCCACGCCCCGGCAGGCGGACACCAACGTCCTGACCAGGGCTGAGGGTTCCCTTACGAGAGGTGAGTCACGTCGTGTTCACATGGCCGACACGGGGGCATGGAGCCTAACTTTGTGCCGTGGTGACGGTGACGAACTCGGGCCAGCGCAGGACCCCGAAGGTCGCGAAGACCAGCTCGGTCGCGAAGAAGGCCGTGATGGCGGTCAGCGGGATCATCCTGGTCCTGTACTTGATCGCGCACATGGTCGGGAACCTCAAGCTCTTCGCCGGCGCGGAGACCTTCAACGGCTACTCGGAGTGGATCCGCCGCATCGGCGAGCCGGCCGTCCCGGGCCAGACGGTGCTGTGGATCATCCGCGTCGTCCTGCTGGTGGCTGTGGTCGCCCACGCGTGGGCCGCGATCTCGCTGTGGCGGCAGGCCAAGCGCGCCCGGCCCACCCAGTACGTGGCCCGCAAGGCCGTGGCCCAGAGCTACGCCTCGCGCACCATGCGCTGGGGTGGCGTGATCCTGGCGCTGTTCATCGTCTACCACATCCTCGACCTCACGCTGGGGGTCGCGAACCCCGAGGGCCACGACTCCACGCCCTACGAGCGCGCGATCGCCGGGTTCTCCAACCCGTTCGTCACCCTGGTCTACGTCGTCGCGCTGCTGGCCCTGGGCTTCCACCTGCGGCACGGCATCTGGAGTGCCACCCAGACGCTGGGGCAGAGCAACAAGACGCGCGAGCGGACCGTCAACGCGTTCGCCACCGTCTTCGCCGTCGTCCTGACCGCCGGGTTCCTGATCCCGCCGCTCAGCGTCCTCGTCGGCATCATCGAGTAGGAGCACTCCCCATGGCCCTCGACCTGTTCACCGTCGGCGACCCGATCGCCGACACCAAGGCCCCCCGGGACGTCCCGATCGGCGAGCGCTGGAGCGAGCGCCGCTTCCGGGCGAAGCTGGTCAACCCGGCCAACCGGCGCAAGCTGACCGTCATCGTCGTCGGCACCGGCCTGGCCGGCGGCTCGGCCGCCGCCACGCTCGGCGAGGCCGGCTACAAGGTCAAGTCGTTCTGGTACCAGGACAGCCCGCGCCGGGCGCACAGCGTCGCCGCGCAGGGCGGCATCAACGCCGCCAAGAACTACCGCAACGACGGCGACTCGGTGCACCGGCTGTTCTACGACACGGTCAAGGGCGGCGACTTCCGCGCCCGCGAGGACAACGTGCACCGGCTGGCCGAGGTCAGCGTCAACATCATCGACCAGTGCGTCGCCCAGGGCGTGCCCTTCGCCCGCGAGTACGGCGGCCTGCTGGACAACCGCTCCTTCGGTGGCACCCAGGTGTCGCGGACGTTCTACGCCCGCGGCCAGACGGGTCAGCAGTTGCTCTACGGCGCCTACCAGGCCCTCGAGCGGCAGATGGCGGCCGGCACCGTCGAGCAGTTCGCGCGCACCGAGATGCTCGACCTGATCGTCGTCGACGGGCGGGCCCGCGGCATCGTGGCGCGGAACCTGATCACCGGCGAGATCAGCACGCACTTCGCCGACGCCGTCGTACTGGCCACCGGTGGCTACAGCAACGTCTTCTACCTGTCCACCAACGCCAAGGGCTCCAACGCCACGGCGATCTGGCGGGCGCACAAGCGGGGCGCGCTGTTCGCCAACCCCTGCTACACGCAGATCCACCCGACCTGCATCCCGGTGCACGGCGAGTACCAGTCGAAGCTCACCCTGATGAGCGAGTCGCTGCGCAACGACGGCCGCGTGTGGGTGCCCAAGGAGCGCGGTGACACCCGCGACCCGCGGCAGATCCCCGAGGACGAGCGCGACTACTACCTCGAGCGGATCTACCCCTCGTTCGGCAACCTGGTCCCCCGCGACATCGCCTCGCGGCAGGCCAAGAACGTCTGCGACGAGGGCCGCGGCGTCGGCCCCAACGGCCTGGGCGTGTACCTCGACTTCGCCGAGGCCATGCAGCGGCTGGGCCGGCCGGCCATCGAGGCCAAGTACGGCAACCTCTTCGACATGTACGCCCAGATCACGGGTGAGGACCCCTACGAGGTCCCCATGCGGATCTACCCGGCCGTGCACTACACGATGGGCGGTCTGTGGGTCGACTACGACCTGCAGTCGAACATCCCCGGCCTGTTCGTGATCGGCGAGGCCAACTTCTCCGACCACGGCGCGAACCGGCTCGGCGCCAGCGCCCTCATGCAGGGCCTGGCCGACGGCTACTTCGTGCTGCCGAACACGATCAACGACTACCTGGCCTCCGGCCCGTTCGACAAGGTCGACCCGCAGCACCCGGCCGCCGTCGAGGCGCTCGAGGGCGTCCGCGCGCAGACCGAGAAGCTGCTGTCGATCAACGGCACCCGGACCACCGCCTCCTTCCACCGCGAGCTCGGCCGGCTGATGTTCGACCTGTGCGGCATGGAGCGGTCGGAGGAGAGCCTGCGCAAGGCGCTCGACCGGATCCCCGAGATCCGGCAGGAGTTCTGGACCAACGTGAAGGTCCCCGGCGAGGCCGGGCGCTTCAACCAGAGCCTGGAGCACGCCGGCCGCGTCGCCGACTTCATCGAGCTCGCCGAGCTCATGTGCGTCGACGCACTGCACCGCAACGAGAGCTGCGGTGGTCACTTCCGGGCCGAGAGCCAGACCCCCGACGGGGAGGCCCTGCGCGACGACGAGAACTTCGCCTACGTCGCGGCCTGGGAGTGGACGCCCGAGGGCGTCCCGCCGGTCCTCCACAAGGAGGACCTGGAGTTCGAGTACGTCCACCTCGCCCAGCGGAGCTACAAGTAATGAACCTCAAGCTGCGTGTCTGGCGTCAGCGGAGTGCGGCGGAGAAGGGGAGGATGGTGACCTACGAGGTCACCGACGTCTCCCCGGACATGTCGTTCCTCGAGATGCTCGACGTGCTCAACGAGCAGCTCATCCTCGACGGTGAGGACCCGGTCTCCTTCGACCACGACTGTCGCGAGGGCATCTGCGGGTCGTGCGGCGTGATGATCAACGGCCGCGCGCACGGCAACGGCCTGTTCGAGAACCACCCGCAGACCACCACGTGCCAGCTGCACATGCGGTCGTTCAAGGACGGCGACACGATCGACATCGAGCCGTGGCGGGCGACGGCGTTCCCGGTCATCAAGGACCTCGCCGTCGACCGGTCGGCCTTCGACCGGATCATCCAGTCGGGCGGCTACATCAGCGCCCCGACCGGCACCGCCCCCGAGGCGCACTCGATCCTGGTCCCCAAGAAGGACTCCGACGCCGCCTTCGACGCCGCCACCTGCATCGGCTGCGGCGCCTGCGTGGCGGCCTGCCCGAACGCCTCGTCGATGCTGTTCACGGCCGCGAAGGTGACGCACCTGGGGCTGATGCCGCAGGGCCAGCCCGAGCGCAACGACCGCGTGGTCAACATGATCCACCAGCAGGACCTCGAGGGCTTCGGCGGCTGCACCAACATCGGCGAGTGCTCGGCGAGCTGCCCCAAGGGCATCTCGATGGAGAACATCTCCCGGCTCAACCACGACCTGCTCGGCGCCCTGCGCGCCGGCGCGCGTCCCAAGAGCTGAACCCGGCACCCTGACGACCGCCGACGGGCGGGGACTCCTCACGGGGTCCCCGCCCGTCGGCGTCTGCGGGGCCGGCGGGTGGCGCCGGGTCGGTTCGAGGTGCAAACTGACGGCGTGACCGCGCTCTACGACCTCGCGGACCTGCCCGGCCGCCCGTGCACCATCGCCGCCGCCCTGGAACTGGTCGGCGAGCGGTGGTCGCTCCTGGTGGTCCGGGAGGTCTCGCTGGGCAACCACCGCTTCAGCGACATCGCCCGCGGCACCGGGGCGCCCCGGGACCGGCTGACCGCGCGGCTCAACGCCCTGGTCGCCGCCGGGGTGCTCGAGCGCCGGCAGTACAGCGACTCGCCGCCCCGGTCGGGCTACCACCTCACCGCGTCCGGCCGCGACCTGCTGCCGGTGCTGCAGGCGCTGCTGCAGTGGGGCGACCGCTGGGCCGCCGAGGAGCCGCCGGTGCGGCTGACCCACGCGCCGTCCGGGCACGAGGAGCACACCGTCGACGCCGAGTGGGTGTGCCGCACCTGCGGCGAGCCGGTCAACTCCTCGCGGGTCGAGCGGGTGCTCACCCCCGCCGGCCGCGCGCTGTCCGGGCTGCCGGCGACCGAGACCCGTGAGCACTGAGGCCGGCACCGGGACCGACCCCGTCACCGGCGCGCCGGCCGGGTGGGGCGAGCCGCGCTCCCGGACGGTCAGCTGGTTCGACCCCATGGTCACCGCGGCCGGCGGCCGGGAGCGCTCGGGGCTGGAGACGCTGGAGGCGGTGCGCGACGGCGTGCTGCCGCCGCCCCCGATCGCCCGGCTGCTGCAGATGGACCTGGTCGCCGTCGAGGAGGGCCGGGTCGAGTTCACCTGCGCCGTCGACGAGTCGGTCTACAACCCGATCGGCGTCGTCCACGGCGGGCTCGTCTGCACGCTGCTGGACTCCGTCGCGGGCTGCGCGGTGCACACCACGCTGCCGCACGGCGTCGGCTACACCTCGATCGAGCTGAAGGTGACCTACCTGCGGGCGGTCACCCGGGCCAGCGGGCCGCTGACCGCCGTCGGCACGGTGGTCAAGCCCGGCCGCCGGGTCGCCTTCGCCGAGGGGCAGGTCACCGACGCCGCCGGCAAGGTGGTCGCGACGGCGTCGAGCTCGCTGCTGGTCTTCCCGCTGCCGGTCTGAGTCGACGGGAACGGCACGACCGCCCACGGTCACCCGGTTCCCCGGCTCCCCCGGAACCGGTCGACGACGAGCTCGGGGACGACGTAGGGCTCCCCCGGCACCGCCTTCTCCGGGAAGTCGAAGACGGCGACCATCGACTGCAGCGGGTAGTCCGGGGTGACCGCGACCTCGCGCACCACCCGCCCGTCCACCGAGAACGCGGCGCCGTCGGGCCGCCAGTCGACGGCGTAGGTGTGCCAGTCGGCGACGTCGATGCCGGGCCGGGGCGCGGCGAAGTCCTCGGCCAGCCGCGGGTCGCGGAACGGGTGGGTGCCCATCCCGACGGCGGCGCCCTCGACCGGGTCGACGGCGTCCCCGAACACCTCCATGACGCACAGCTCGCCCGAGCGCTCGGGCGCGTCCTCCAGCCCGACCAGCCACCAGGCGACCATCGACCGCGGCGTCACGGTGGCGCGGGCGCGCATCTCCAGCCACCCGTACCGCGGCGTCCAGCCCCAGTGCGCCGGCTGCTCCTCGCGGACCACCGCCCCGGGCCGCACCGGCTGCTGCCCGACCGTGCTGCCGACCGGCCCGGAGAACACGCCGGACTGGATGCCCGAGACCCGCAGCGGCGGGTGGTCGTCGGGGCACCACAGGGGCGTGTCGTCGGGCAGGTACAGCCGCAGGCAGGAGTCGCGGACCTCGTAGCAGGCCGCCGTCGCCGCGCGGGAGCTCCACTGCGGCAGGTAGTGCGGGACCCAGACGTCGCGGTCGAGGTCGTCGCCGTCGAAGTCGTCGACGACGTCGCCGGGGTCGCTCATCGTGACTGCAGCGCGTCCAGCGCCACCGCCATGGACGCGGCGACGCGGAAGTCCAGCCGGGGGTCGGGGACGGTGACGTCGTAGCGGTCGCGGACCGACTTCCGCCGCTCGACGACGAGCACCGGCTGCCCGGTCGCGGTGTCGACGAAGTCGAAGTGGAAGACGAACGGCACCCAGACGTCGCCGAGGTACGGGATGAGCTCCCAGACCCGCCGCAGGATCGCGATGAACGGCCGCCGCTCCCGGCCGACGGCGGTCAGCCCCGACACCGAGAGGTCCCACGTCGAGCGCAGCAGGCTGGCGCCGAACCGCTTGCTGAACGTGCCGAGCGGGCGACCCTGCTCGTCGAGGACGTCGTGCTCGGCGTGCACGTCGAGGCGCTGCCGGGCGCGGAAGGAGAAGACCGGCCGGGTGCGCTCCTCGTCGGCGGTGAACAGCACCTCCTCCTTGAGCTTGAGCCGTTTCTGCTGCGCCATCGCCAGCAGCTCGCCCTCCGCGCCGTCCGGCCCGACGGCGCGGACCTCGTAGCGGTTGACCATCACGGTGATCCGCTGCCGGACGGTGAAGCGCGGGACGACCATCGCGGCGCGGGGCTCGTCGGCGTACGGCACGGTCACGGCGGCACCTCCGGCTCGGGTCCTGACCCCCATCGTGGTCCCCGCGTCCAGGACACGCCGTGCGCAACCAGGTCGAACGCAAGAATCTCGTCCTCACCAAGCGAGTGCACAACTGCTGTGCCAGGGTCGACCCCAGGGGGAGTGTGTCCACTCACACATGTGCGGAGGTCGTGGTGTCGCAAGGGTCCCGTCGCGTCGGCGTCGCTGTGGTCGGACTCGGGGGTGCGGTCGCCACGACCGCCGTCGCCGGGCTGGAGCTGCTCCGGATCGGGGCCGCGGGCACCGACGGGCTGCCGCTCGCCGGGCTGGAGGTGGCCGGCGGGCCGGTCGAGGAGACGACGGGCCTGGTCGGCTACGACGCCCTCGTCGTCCGCGGCTGGGACCTCGACGGCTCGGACCTGCGCAAGGCCGCCGAGCAGCACGCGGTCCTCGACTCCCGGCAGCTGGAGCAGGTCGGGCCGGCGCTGTCGGCGCTGACCCCGTGGCCCGCGGCCGGCGACGCGGACTTCTGCCGCAACGTCACCGGCGGCAACGTGGTGCTCGCCGAGACCCGCCGCGACCAGGTCGACGCGGTCCGCGCCGACCTGCGGCGGTTCCGCGAGGAGGAGGCCCTCGACGGCCTGGTGCTGGTCAACCTCGCCTCGACCGAGCGCTGGCCGGACCCGACGGCGCCCGCGCTGCAGACGGTCGAGGCGTTCGAGGCCGGGCTGGACGCCGACGACCGCGCGATCACCCCGGCGATGGTCTACGCCTACGCCGCGATCGCCGAGGGCGTCGGCTACGTCAACTTCACGCCGTCGCTGGCCGCCGACGTCCCGGCGCTGGTCGCCCTCGCCGAGGCCCGCGGCGTCCCGGTCGCCGGCAAGGACGGCAAGACCGGCCAGACGATGATGAAGACCGTCCTCGCGCCGGCGTTCCGCGCCCGCTCGCTCACCGTCGAGGGCTGGTACTCCACCAACATCCTCGGCAACCGCGACGGGCTCGCCCTCGACGACCCCGACTCGCTCAACAGCAAGCTGCAGACCAAGGGCAGCGTGCTGGACTCGATCCTCGGCTACCCGGTCGAGGACCACGTCGTCCGGATCGACTACTACCGGCCGCGCGGGGACCAGAAGGAGGCCTGGGACGCGATCGACCTGGTCGGCTTCCTCGGGCAGCGGATGCAGGTCAAGGTCGACTTCCAGTGCCGCGACTCGATCCTCGCCGCCCCGCTGGCACTCGAGCTCGCCCGGCTCACCGACCTCGCGCAGCAGCGCGGCGAGGGCGGGGTCCAGCGGCAGCTGGGCTGGTTCTTCAAGGCCCCGACGACCGCCGACGGCAGCGTCCCCGAGCACGCGTTCCACACGCAGGAGGCGACGCTGATCGACTGGCTGGCCGCCGGCGCCCCCGCGCGGTGACCGCCCTCGACTCCCGGGGGACGCTCACCGCGCTGGCCGGCCTGCGGCCGCTGCTGGCCGAGGTCGGCGACGCCAAGCGGGTGCGCGTCGCCGGCACGGCCGGCTCCCTCGCCGAGCAGGCCTTCGCCCGGGCCTGGGCGCGGCTGGTGGCGGGTGAGGACGTCGCCGACGTCGCGTACTCGGAGACGGCGGCCGCGGTCGCCCGCGCCCGGCTGGCCGGCATCGACGCCGGCGTGCTGACCGCCGCCGGGCTCTCCGACGACGAAGCGCTCGCGGTGCTGCGCCGCGGCTTCGACGAGGTCGCCGGGCCGCTCGACGCCGGGCTGCGAGTCCGGCTGCGCGCCGCGCTCGGCTCGCTGCCCTCCCCCGGCTCCCCGCCGGACCTGGCCCCGGCGCTCAACGCCCAGCCGCGGGCGGGCGCGACCGCGCCGGGCAGGCCGCGGATCGTGGTCGAGCCGCCGGAGAGCCACGGCGACCACTGCCTGACCGTCGCCGTCTACGGGGTGCTGGTGGCGCCGGTCGTCGGCGCCGACCCGGTCGCGCCGTTCCTGCTGGGCCTGGCCCACCACCTGCACAACGTCGTCCTGCCCGACGCCGGGTTCGCCGGCGAGGTGCTGCTCGGCGACGCGCTGGACCGGGTGGTGGGCACGCTCGAGGAGCGGGAGCTGGCCGCGCTGCCGGACGCGCTGGCCGGCCGGGTGCGCGGGGTGCTCGCGCTGCGGCCGGGCGCCGACGTACCCGAGGCGCGGGCCTTCCACGCCGCCGACGTGCTGGACCGGGTGCTGCAGGTGCACCACCACGCGCGGGCCGCGGCGTTCACCTCCGCGCAGGCGCTGGACGACCTCGAGCTCGTGCACGCCGGGCCGGTGCAGGCCTACCACCTCGACGTCCTGGCGGCGGCCGGGCTGTGAGCCTCGCCCTCGACGTGCCCGTCGTCGACGGGATCCCGTTCGCCCGCGCCGGCCGGGACGACCTGCGCGCCGAGGTCGCCGGGCTGGTGGCCGCCGGGGAGCCCGACCGGGCGCGGGTGCTGCTGCTCGCCGACGCCGACGACTGGTGGACCGCGCCGCCGCCCCCGCCGGAGCAGCTGGCGCTGGTCCCCTTCGCGCGCACGCTGCGCGAGGCGATGGCCCTGCTGGGCATGGGCCGGGTCGCCGACTACTTCGCGCACCGCTGGTCGGACCCGACCCACCTCGCCGGGCTGGCGCTGCTGCAGGCGCACTGGCCCGGGGACCGGCCGGTGGTCGACGTCGCGTGCGGGATCGGCGCGCACCTGCGCGAGCTGGCCCGCCGCGGGGTGCGCGACCTGCTCGGCGTCGACGTCGTCTGGGCCAAGCTGTGGCTGGCGCGGCGGTTCGTCTGCCCGTCGGCGCGCTACGTGTGCGCCGACCTCACCGCCGCGCCGTCGCTCGCCGTCGGCCCCCCCGCGTACGTCATGTGCCACGACGCCTTCTACTTCCTCCGCGACAAGCCGGCCGCCGCGGCGGCGATGCGCGCGCTGGCCGGGGACGGCGGCACCGTCGTCGTCGGGCACGCGCACGTCGCCGACCCGCACGGGGAGCCGCTGCCGCCGGAGGGCTACGCGGCGGTGCTCGGCACCGACCTGCTCTACGACGACGACGAGCTGACCCGCTCGCTGCTCGGGGGCCGCCCGCCGCGGCCGGCGCCGCCCGCAGACCTGCGCGCCAGCGAGGCGGTGGCGCTGGTGGCCGGGGACCCGCTGTCCCCCGCGCCGGCCGACCTCGGCGAGCCGCTGCCGCCGCTGGCGCCCAACCCGCTCTACCGCGACGGCCGGCTGACCTGGCCGAACGAGCGGTACGCCGTCGAGTACGGGCCGCGCTCGGGCCACCTGCCGCCGCGCTGGCCCGACCCGCTGCCCGCCGACGCCGCGCGCCGCCGGCTGCTGGTCGACCTGCCGGAGGCGTGGTGAGCGCCCGGCCCACCTCCGGTCCAGATCGCGCGATCTCGACCGTCCACGGGGGCCTCCGGCGTCGAGATCACGCGATCTCGGCGGGGAGGGGGACGCCGTGAGCGTCGGGTGGGGCGTCGCCGGCTGCGGCTGGGTGGCCCGCGACCACGCGCTGCCCGGGCTGCTCGCCGTCGACGGCGCCCGGGTGGTGGCGCTGCACGACCTCGACCCGGCGGCGATGGACCGCATGCCGGTCGAGGGCGCCCGGCGGACGGCCGACCTCGCGGAGTTCCTCGCCACCCCCGGCCTGGACGCCGTCTACGTCGCGGTGCCGAACGCCGGGCACCGGCCACTGGTCGAGGCGGCGGCCGCGGCCGGGAAGGCGGTGCTGTGCGAGAAGCCGCTGGCCGCCGACGCCGGCGACGCGCAGGCGCTGGTGGAGGCGTGCGCGCGGGCCGGCGTGCTGCTCGGCACCGCCTACGACCAGCGCTGGCACCCCGCGCACGTGCGGCTGCGCGAGCTGGTGCCCGAGCTCGGCACGGTCACCGCCGTCCGGATCGTCTACTGCTGCTGGCTGCCCGGGGACTGGACGCCCGACGGCCGCCCGCACGACAACTGGCGGGTCGACCCGGCGCGCGCCGGCGGCGGCGCCGCGATCGACCTCGCCCCGCACGGGCTGGACCTGGTCGGCACGCTGCTCGGCGAGGACGTCACCTCGCTGTCGGCGCTGCTGCAGACCCGGGTGCACGACTACGGCGTCGACGACGGCGCGCTGCTCACCGGCACGACCGACTCCGGCGTGCTGGTGAGCCTGCACGTCGCGTTCAACACCCCCGACGCGCTCCCCCGCCGCCGCCTGGAGGTGGTCGGCACCCGCGGCATGGCGGTCACCGTCGACACGATGGGCCAGACGGCGGGAGGCTCGCTCACGCTGTACCGCCCCGACCCGGTGGACGTGCCGTTCGCCGACACCCCGCCGTTCGGCGACCCGTTCACCGCGCAGTTCGCCGCCTTCACCGCCGCGGTCGCGGGCCGCGCGCCGGCGACGACGGCCTGGCCGTACGACCCCGCCCGCGACCTCGCTCTGCACCGCCTGCTCCTCGCCGCTCTCTCCGGAGGGAAACCGTGAGCTCGCCCGACGTCCCCGGCGCCATCGACCGCGCCACCGACCCCGCCGCCGACGACGGCGCGCGGCACGGCGCCAGCCAGGCTCGCCGGGGAGGTGTCGACACCAACCCCTACCGCGGCCTGCTGCCCGACCTGCCCGCCTACGCCTGCACCAACTGCGGGCACTGGCAGCGCTGGCCGGCGCCGGGGCCCGCCGTGTGCCCGGTCTGCGCCGACGTGCGCAACGCGCTGCCCGAGCACGGCTTCGAGTTCGTCACCGACAAGCAGGCCGACGAGCTGGTCACCGGCTTCTGGCGGGCCGCGCCGGTCGACGGCGTCACCGAGTTCGGCACCGAGCCGCGCTTCGGGCTGGACAGCCGCGGCTGGGTGATCGAGACCGACATCGGCCTGGTCGGCTTCGAGTGCGCGCCCTGGTACACCGCCGACATGCTCGCCGAGCTGCGCCGGATGGCCGACGGGAAGGGCGGCTTCCCGGTGCTGGCGTCGTCGCACGTGCACGGCTACGGGGCGCTGTGGCAGCTGCAGCAGGAGCTCGAGCCGCGGGTGGTGTGCGTCAACGTGCACGACCTCGTCTGGACCAAGGCGTTCCGGGTCACCTGGCCGGCCGACGACGTCCTGGCGCTGGCCCCCGGCCTCACGCTGCACCGCACCGGCGGCCACTTCCCCGGGCACTCGGTGCTGCACGACTCGCGCCGCGGGGTCCTCTTCTGCGGCGACTCCCTCAAGGTCGACCTCTCCCCCGACGGCGACCCGGTCGCGCTGAGCGCGCACAAGGCGTTCCACGCGCAGATCCCGCTGTCGCACGGGGAGCTGCGGGAGATGCTCGCCGTCGTCGCGGAGCTGGACTTCGAGGTGGTCGCGACGCCGTTCGAGATGGTCCCCGGGGTCACCACCGACCACGTCGTCCACCTGGTGCAGCGGCTGCTGTCCGGGCCGCCGGACGCCGCGCCCGTCCCGCTGGACGAGCTGTGACGGCGGTCGGCACGACGCCGTCGCAGCGGTACCGCGGCAGCTTCCCCGTCCCGGTCGAGGACTTCGCGATCGAGGGCATCGACGTCCTCGACGTGCCGCTGCACTCGGCGGTGCTGCCGCCCTCGGAGCTGCACCCGGGCGGCAGCGGGCTCGGCTACGGCGCCACCCGCGAGGAGGCTCGCACCGGCGCGATGGGCGAGATGGCCGAGATGGCGCTGTCGCTGCGCGCGCACCAGGGCGTCTCCCGCGAGGAGGGCTCCTACGCGGAGATGACCCGCCGGCACGGCCGCGACCGGGTCGCCGACCCGCGCGAGCTCTGCCTGGAGGCGGGCAGCCCGTACGACGACGACCGGCCGCTGCAGTGGCTGCCCATGACCCGGCTGCGCGACGGCGAGCGGGTGCTGGTCCCGGCCGAGCTGGTGGCGTCGGCGCCCGACGACCTGCCCGGCGCCCCGCCGCCCGGCGGCTGGCTGACCACGGTGATCACCAACGGGCAGGGCGCGGCGTTCGACGCCGACCGGGCGGTCACCCACGCGCTGCTGGAGGTGCTGCAGCGCGACGGCAACACCACGGCGTTCCGCGCGATGGACCGCGGCGTCGTCGTCGACCTCGCCGGGCTCGCCGACCCCGACGCCCGGGCGCTGCTCGACCGGCTCGACGCCGCGGGCATCGACGTGACGGTCAAGCTCGCCTCGACGGAGTTCGGCGTCGTCGGCGTGTACGCGGTCGGCTGCTCGCGGGACGGCTCGGAGCCGGTGCCGGTCATGGCGACGGCGTGCGGGGAGGCGGCGCACCCCGACCGGGACACCGCCGTCCGCAAGGCGCTGCACGAGTTCGCCTCGGCGCGCAGCCGGAAGGCGTTCATGCACGGGCCGTTCGACGTCGTGCTGCCGGCGGCGCCGCCGGGCTACCTGGAGCACTGGCGCACCGGGCACCCGCCGGAGCGGCTGGTCGAGGAGGACCGCGCGCTGCAGGCGATGCTGGCCTGGACGCGGATGGGCACGGCCGCGCTGGTCGACCTGCTGCAGGACACCGTGCTCTCCCGCCGGTCCACCGTGGCGCTGGCCGACCTGTACACCTGGCGCGGGGACGACCTGCACGCGCACGTCACCGGCGCGGTGCAGGCCGCCGGGCACGACGTGCTGGTGGAGCTGCAGCCCTCGGCCGGTGACGCGGTCGCGGCGAAGGTGCTGGTGACCGGCCTGGAGGTCGAGACGATGTCCTACGGGCGGATCGGCGAGCGCGGCGTGCGCCGGCTGCTGGAGCGGGGCGACCCGCTGGTGGCCGTCGGGACCGACCCGGGAGGCTGGGCGCGGGTGCACCTGACCGCCGGCGCCGAGGAGCGCCTGGGCGGGCAGGCCTGGTTCGACCGCGCCGGCGCCGACCGGCGGGTGGGCGCCCTCTACGCGCTGTACCGGGAGCCGGGCCGGCACGTGGTCGCGGAGGTCCTGGCGCAGTGAGCCTGCGGTACGCCTACAACACCAACGGGCTGACCTCGCACCGGCTGTCGGACGCGCTGCCCTTCCTCGCCGACTGCGGCTACGCCGGGGTGGCGCTCACCCTCGACGTCGTCCACCTCGACCCGTTCGCCCCGGACGCGTTCGCGCAGGCCGAGAGGGCGCGGGCGCGGTGCGACGAGCTCGGGCTGGGCGTGGTGGTGGAGACCGGCGCCCGGTTCCTGCTCGACCCGCGGGCCAAGCACGAGCCGACGCTGGTCACCGCCTCCGCCGAGGGGCGGGCGCGGCGGCTGGCCTACCTGCGGCTGGCGTGCGACCTCGCCGAGGTGCTGGGCGCGGAGGCGGTGAGCTTCTGGGCCGGGGTGCCGAGGCCGGGCGTGGACCGCGACGCCGCGTGGGGCTGGGTGGTCGACGGCGTCCGCGCGCTGGTCGACAGCCACGGCGAGCGCTCCTACGCCCTCGCCGTCGAGCCGGAGCCCGGGATGCTGGTCGAGGACTGCGACGGCTGGGCGCGGCTGGCCGCCGAGGCGCCCGGTATCGCGCTGGCGCTCGACACCGGGCACTGCGTCGTCGCCGGTGCGTACGCGCCGGAGGAGGCGGTGGCCCGGTTCGCGCCGTCCCTGGGCACGGTCGCCGTCGAGGGGATGCGCCGCGGCGTGCACGACCACCTGCCGCTGGACGAGGGCGACGTCGACCTGCCGGCGGTGCTGCGCGCGCTGCGGGAGGTGTCGTTCGACCGGCTGGTGACGCTGGAGCTGTCCCGTGACGGGCACCGCGCGCACGAGATGGTGCCGCGCTCGATCGAGACGCTGAGGAGGGCCGAGCAGGCGTGAGGATCTGCTTCGTCAGCCGCCGCTACTGGCCCGCGGTGAGCGGGATGAGCGTCTACGCGGAGAACCTGCTGCGGGAGCTGGTCGCGCTCGGCCACGAGGTGGTGCTGGTCAGCCAGTACCGCGACGACGAGGCCGGCACCCGCGTCTACGGCGGCGGCCCGCCCCCGCCGGACCGCGTGCCCGCCGGCGTCGAGGTGCACGCGCTGCCCAGCCGGGGCGAGACCGTCGTCCCGGCCGACTGGGAGGGCGACGTCGAGGAGCTCGTGCGCACCGTCGTCGGCCTGCACCGCGAGCGCCCGTTCGACGTGCTGCACGCCCAGTACGGCTACCCGCCGGGGCTGGCCGTGCTCGCCGCCGCGCGGGAGACCGGGCTGCCGGCGGTGGTGAGCATCCAGGGCGGCGACGGGCACTGGGTCGGCACCTGCTGCGCCACGCACGCGCACGCCATGCGCGCCGTCGTCGACTCCTCGGGCGCGGTGCTCATCGGCAGCGCCAGCTTCCGGGACGAGGTGGTCGGCAACCTGGGCAGCGACCCGGCGCGGTTCACGATCGTCCCGGGCGCCACCGACACCCGCCGGTTCACCCCGGCCGAGCGGCCGCCGGGCGCGCTGCAGGACCCGCCGGTGCTGCTGTTCCACGGCCGCGTGGACCGCCGAAAGGGGGTGCTCGACCTGCTGGAGGCGCTGCCCGACGGCGTCCGGCTGGTCGTCTCCGGCATCGGCCCCGACCTGGACGAGGCCCGCGCCCGCGCCGACGGGCGGACGGCGTTCCTCGGCTACGTCCCGCCCGGCGAGGCGCCCGCGGTGTACCGCTCGGCCGACGTCTTCGTCAGCCCGACCTACAGCGAGGGGTTCTCCAACACGCTGCTCGAGGCGATGGCCAGCGGGCTGCCGATCGTGAGCACCGACTCGGTCGGCGTCGTCGACTGCCTGCGCGACGGCGAGAACGGGCTGCTGCACGCGCCGGGCGACGTCTCCGGTCTGCGGGCGGCGCTGGACCGGCTGCTGTCCGACGGCGCTCTTCGGCAGCGGCTGGCGGCGACGGCGCTGGAGGAGGTGCGCCGGCTGTACTCGTGGCCGGTGCTGGCCGCCTCGATCGACGACGTCTACCGCTCCGTGGCCGGGTCGACGCCGTCCGCGGACTGGACGATGCCGCCGACGGTCGACCTCTCCTGCCGGTTCCGCGGCGCGGCGCACCTGCTGTGAGGGTGACCGCGGTCAGCCCGCACCTCGACGACGCCGCGTTCTCCGTGGGCGGCACCCTCGCCGCCCTGGCCGACGCCGGGCACGAGGTCACCGTGGTCACCTGCTTCACCCGCAGCCTGCCCGACCCCGAGGGCTTCGCGCTGGCCTGCCAGCTGGACAAGGGCCTGCCGGCCGACGTCGACTACATGGCCCTGCGGCGGGACGAGGACGCCGCCGCGATGGCCGTGCTCGGCGCGACGCCGCTGCACCTGGACCTGGCCGAGGCGCCGCACCGCGGCTACGACAGCGCGGCCGACCTGTTCGCCGGCGTGCACGAGGACGACGACGCGTGGCTGGACGTGCGGGCCGGGCTGGCCGGCCTGCCCGGCGAGCTGTGGCTGGCCCCGCAGGCGCTGGGCGGGCACGTCGACCACCTGCAGGTGCTGCGCGCCGTCGCCGGGACCGGCCGGCCGGTGCTGTGGTGGCGCGACGCGCCGTACGTGCTGCGCGCCCCGGACGCCGTCCCCGGACCGGACCTGCCCGGCGGGCTGACCCCGCTGCAGCTGCCGCAGGACCCCGGCCGGCGGGCCGACGCCTGCGCCTGCTACGCCACCCAGCTCGGCTTCCAGTTCGGCGGCGCGGATGCGATGCGCACCGCGCTGGCCGGCCAGCCCGAGGTGCTGCTCGCCGACGCCGCGGCCCGGGAGCTCAGCCGCCGGTTGCTGTCCCCCGCCCGCTCGTGCTCTGCCCACGACTGTGGGCAGAGCACGACCGCGCTCAGGTGAACCGCTGCTCCAGGTGGACCGAGACCTCCTGGCCCGCCGCGTCCTTGCCGATCGCCCGGCACAGCGCCTTCCGCAGCGGCAGCCGGTGCGGCCCCTCCCCGGACGGCATGCACGTGGCGGTGAAGGGGTGGCCGTCGATCGTGCCGCCCACCTCCACCGCCTTGCGGGTGCCGAACAGCTCGGCCGAGCCGGGGACGGTGAGGTAGGTGGGGAACGCGCCGTCCTTCTCGATCGGCGCGGTGAACGTGGTCGCGAGGTCCTCGGGGGTCATGCCGGTCAGACCGGGGCGGACCTCCGGACTCGTCGCCGGGCCGACGCACCGGGCCCGGGCGGCCCCGGCCCCGTCGATGCCGCGGATGGCCTGCGCCAGGCCGGCGGCCCAGCGGCAGCGCATCGCGCCAGGAGCGCAGGCCGTGCCGCGGGGACCACGGGGTTCCCGACCGCCGTCCCACCCGCCGCACGCGGGAACCCCGTTGCCCCACCGGCCGCCGCCCTGGGACCGTGGCGGCCCGGGGGACCCAGCGACGTCCCGAGAGCGGAGTCCGCCATGACCGACGAGGCCGTCACCGTCTACTACAAGCCGGGGTGCCCCTACAGCACCGCGCTGCGGGCCAAGATGACCGCCACCCGGCTCCCCCACCGCGCGGTCCGGTTCGCCGACGACCCGGAGGCGGCCGCCGAGGTCCGGGCACGCCACCCGCAGGGCTGGGAGGTCTCGCCCACCGTCGTCGTCGGCGGCCGGTACCTGACCAACCCGAGTCTGCGCGAGGTCCGCGAGGCGATGGCCGGGCGCTGACGGCGCTCGCGCCGCCCCCCCGGGACCGGTCGCGGGCCCGGCGGACGGGTGCGCGGCCACCGCCGAGCGGCTCGGCGCCACCGTGCTGCGCACCGCCCAGAACACCTGGACCCGCACCGCCCTGCTGCGCGACCCGCAGGGCGCGGAGCTCACCGTCAGCCGGTTCACCCCGCCGGACGGCGACCGGTGACGTCCGTGCCCGGCCGGCTGCGCGGCCTCGCCGCGCACGTCGACCGGGACGCCCCCGGGACGGCATGATCGGGACGCCCCCTGCTGACCTCCGAGAGGGGAACCGTGTCCTCACCCTCCCCGGCCATCCGGCCGGCCCCGGGCGCGCTCGACGGCAGGGTCGCCGTCGTCACCGGCGCCAGCAGCGGCATCGGCGCCGCGACGGCGCGCTCGCTGGTGGCCGCCGGCTGCCGCGTCGCGCTCCTGGGCCGCCGCGGCGACCGCCTGCAGGCCGTCGCCGACAGCACCGCCGACCCCGCCCGCACCCTCACCGTCGCCGCCGACGTCTCCGACGGGCTCGACCTCGCCGACGCCCTCGACGCCCTGCACGACCGGTTCGGCCCCGCCGACCTGGTCGTGGCCGGTGCCGGCGTGCTCACCGGCGCGCCGTTCGAGGACGGCGTGCCCGCCGAGTGGATCGAGATGATCGACGTCAACCTCGGCGGCATCCTCCGCACCGCGCAGACCTTCGCCCGCGACCTGCTGGCCACCGCCGAGACCGGCCGCCCGGCCGACCTGTTCCTCATCGGCGCGCTCGCCGGCCAGGTGCGCTTCCCCGGCTACGCCGTCTACTCGGCGGTCGAGGCCGCGGTCGCCCAGCTGGCCCGGGCGCTGCGCGCCGAGTACGGCCGCCGCGGCGTGCGCGTGCACGTCGTCGCCCCCGGCCTCACCGACACCGACCTCGGCTCCGAGATCAGCCACGACGGCACCGCGCGCGGCTGGGCCGAGCACCGCGAGGTCGTCGTCCCGATGGACCCCGACGACGTCGCGCGCACCGTGCTCTTCGGCGCCGGCCTGCCGCCGCGGGTCAACGTCGCCGAGCTCCTGGTGCTGCCCACCCGCCAGGACCCCTACCTGCCCACGCGGCGCGGGACGGGGGTCCGGTGAGGGGCACCCCGCGGGGCGAGCTGGAGCGGCCCTCGGCGCCCGGCCGCGTGCTCCGGCTGGCCGACTCCGACGCCGCGGCCGCCGCCGTGCTGCTGGCCGCGACGCTGGTGGCGCTGGTGTGGGCCAACGTGCCGGGCTCGACCTACGAGGAGACCTGGCACACGCCGTTCGCCGTCAGCCTGGGCGACACGGTCCTCGAGATGGACCTGCGGCACTGGGTCAACGACGCGCTGATGGCGCTGTTCTTCTGCCTGATCAGCCTCGAGGTCAAGCGGGACCTGGTGCTCGGCGAGTTCCGCGACACCCGCCGCATCCGCATCCCGGTCGTCGCCGCGCTGGCCGGGCTGGTCGTGCCCGCCCTGGTCTTCCTCGCGGTGACCGGGCTCAGCGACCAGCCCGGCGAGGCGCGCGCCGCCTGGGGCGTGGTGATCTCCACCGACACCGCGTTCGTGCTCGGCCTGCTGGCGGTCGTGGGCCGGGCGGTGCCGGTCAACCTGCGCGCGTTCGTGCTCGCGCTGTCGGTGGTCGACGACGTCGGCGCGCTGGCGGTCATCGCCGTCGCCTACACCGAGGACCTCACCCTGCTGCCGCTGGCGGTGGCCGCCGTCGGGCTGGTCGCGGTGGTGTGGCTGCGGCGGATGCGGGTGTGGCGCGGCGGGGCCTACCTGCTGGTCGCGGTGCCGGTCTGGCTGGGCGTGCTGGCCTCCGGCGTGCACCCGACGGTGGCCGGCGTCGCGATCGGCCTGCTGCTGCCGGTGTACCCGCCCAGCGCGGACGAGGTCGACGCCGCCGAGGCCGCGGCCCGGGACTACGGGCGCACGCCGACCTCCAGCGGGGCGCACCGGGCGGTGCTCAGCCTGACCCGGTCGGTGTCGATCAACGAGCGCGGGCAGCGGCTGTTCCGGCCGTGGGTCAACCTCGCCGTCGTCCCGGTGTTCGCGCTGGCCAACGCCGGGGTGGTGCTCAGCGCCGAGACGCTGTCCGCCGCCGCGACCTCCGGCCTGACCTGGGCGATCGTGATCGGGCTCGTCGTCGGCAAGGTGGTCGGCGTGACCACCGCGTCGCTGGCCGCCGTCCGGCTCGGGATCGGCCGGCTGCCGTCGGGGCTGTTCCCGCGGCACGTGTTCGCCGCCGGCGTGCTCAGCGGGGTCGGCTTCACGATCTCGCTGTTCATCATCGACCTGGCCCTCGACGACGAGGCGCTGGCCGCGCAGGCGCGGATCGGCGTGCTCGGCGCGTCGGTCCTCGCGGCGCTGCTGGCCCTGGGCGCGGTCGCCGTCGTCCGGGCGGTGGACCGGTCCCGGCTGCCCGGCCGGCAGCGGCTGGCCCGGCCGGTGAGCGCCACGCGCGACCACGTCCGCGGCCGGGTCGGCGCGCCGATGGAGCTCGTCGTCTACGCCTCGTTCGTGTTCACCAACGCCGGGCGCACCGCCGAGGTGGTCGACGAGCTGCGGCAGGTCCTCGGCGACGACCTCGTCTTCGTCTACCGCCACCTGCTCACCGACGACCCGGCCTCGGCCCGCGCCGCCGAGGCGGCCGAGGCCGCCGCCGCGCAGTCGCGGTTCTGGCCGATGCACGACGCGCTGGCCGCCCGGGCCGGGCGCCTGGACGACCGGGCGATCCGCCGCTGCGCCGTCGACGCCGGGCTGAACCTCGCCCGGGTCGACGACGCCGTGGCCTCCGGCGCGCACGCCGCGCGCGTCCGCGAGGACGACGACGACGCCCGCGCGATGGCCCTGGACGAGCCGCCGCGGTTCTTCGTCAACGGCCAGCTCTACGACGGCCCGCTCGACGTCGGGCCGATGCGGACCGCGCTCGAGCAGACCGCCGGGCGGTCCCGGGTGCGGGCGGCCGCGCCGGCGGACGCGCCGGCCGAGGACGCGCTGCCGGTGCGCTCGCCGGCGGTGCGGGAGACCGCCGACGCGGAGCCGGTGGCGTGACCGCACCGGGAGGGGTGCGACCGGTCGCCGGCCGCCGCGCCGTCGTCATCGGGCTGCCGCTGATCGCCGACGCCGTGGTCGCCGAGCTGACCGCGGCGGGGGCGGTGGTCGAGCAGGTCGGCTCCGCGCGCGACGTGCTCGCGGCCGCGGACGGCGTGCGCGAGCGGCTGGGCGGCGTCGACCTGGTGGTGGCCGTGCTGGGCGGCGTCGGCGGGGGCCCGTTCGGGCTGTCGCCGGCCGAGCGGTGGGCGGAGACCATCGAGCAGGGCGCCGGCGACGCGGTGCTGGCGGCGCGCGCGTTCCTCGACGACCTGCTCACCGCGGCGGCCAACGACTCCGCCGCCGACCTGGTGCTGGTCGGGTCGGCGGCGGCGTCGGAGCTGGTGCCCGCGTTCGCCGTGCACGCCGCCACGGCCGCCGGCGCCGCCCAGCTCGCCCGCACGCTGCGGCTGGAGCTGGGCGGCACCCTGGTGCGGGTGCGGCACGTCGCCGTCGGCTGGGTGTCCCCCGCCGCCGCGGCCGACGGCGGGAACGCGCTGCTCCCCGAGGACGTCGCGCAGACCGTGCTGTTCACCCTCACCCTGCCGCCGACGACGAACGTCGCCGAGGTGTCGCTGCTGGCCACCCGCAGCGGCTGAGCGATGAGTGCGGGGGCCGGCGCCGGTCTCCCCTGCACCCGGCACGAGGAGGCGGACGGTGGACGAGCGGTTCAGGGCGACCCTGCGGAGGAGCCCGGCACCCGGCGGGTGGACCTACCTGGTGTGGCCGGAGTCGGTGCGGGTGTTCGGCACCCGCGGGCGGGTGGAGGTGGCCGGGACGATCGACGGCGAGCCGTTCCGCACCTCCTTCATGGCGCTCGGCAACGGGACCCACGAGCTCCCGGTGGCCGCCGGGATCCGGAAGGCCATCGGCAAGCAGGCCGGCGACGAGGTCGAGGTGCACCTGCTCGAGCGGATCGGGACGCGGTGAGCGGGGTGGCGCCGGGGCGGGTCGCGGCGGCGTCCGCGGCCGCGTTCGTGGCGAGCTCGGCCTGGTACACGGCCTTCGGCGAGCGGCTGGCCCGCCTCGACGAGGCCTACGCGCAACCGGGCCCGTCCCCGGCGGCCATCGCGCCGGTGGAGCTGGTGCGCAGCGGGGTGGTCGCCGCCGCGGTGTCGGTGCTCGCCGACCGGCTGCCGGCCCGCGGTCCGCGCGCGGCGCTCACGCTCGGCGCCGGGCTGTGGGCGGCGTTCCCGCTGGTGCTGCTCATCGGGTCGGTCGTCCACGAGCGGGTGCCCTGGCAGCAGGCCGCGATCCACGCCGGCGACTGGCTGGTGAAGCTGCTGCTGGTCTCCGCCGTCGTCGGCCGCGACGGCTGAGCGGGTGCGCCGGGGCCGCGTCCCGGGGGCCGGGACGCGGCCTCCGCGCACCCGCTGGCGATCAGCCGGCGGCGGCCCCCGCCCGTGCGCGGTCCCGCCACTCCCGCGGGCTGACGCCGTACCCCGCCCGGAACCGGCGGGCGAAGCAGGAGGCGTCGGGAGAGCCCCAGCGCCGGGCGACCGCGGCGATCGAGCGGTCGCCCGCCCGCGGCGCAGGTCCGGTACAGCTGCCGCACCGACACCGCGTGCGCCCGCGCGGTGGAGCTCGTGGCCTTCCCCGACCGCGGGCACTCGCTCGGCGCGGACTCCGGCTGGGAGGAGGTGGCCGGCACCGTGCTCGCCTTCCTGGCCCGCCACGGCGTCGGCGCGCCCTCCCCCGAGCCGGTGGAGGGGGTGCACCGAGGTCCGGGCCGCCGCCGCGGGCTCCCGTGATCGGCACGGGTGGCGCCGGGACGACCGGGGTAGGGCCGCCCGGACGGCAGCGCCGGGCCATCCCGGCCCGGCCCCGAGAAGTGGGGAGGCGACCATGGCACTGCCCGAACGGGACTCAGTTGTCGACTGGGTCGGCAGGACGGTGGTCGACCGGCACGGCGCGGAGATCGGCAGGGTGACGCACCTGCTCGCCGACGAGGACACCGGCCGGCCGGAGTGGCTGTACGCGGACATGGCCGGCACGACGGTCGTCGTCCCGCTGTTCGACGCGACCGGCGAGGGCGACCGGGTGCAGGTGGTGGTCGACCGCGGGCTGGTCGACGGCGCCCCGCGCTTCGGCGAGAGCCGCGAGCTGACCACCGACCAGGAGGCGGCGCTCTACCGCCACTACGGCATCGAGGCGACCACCGAGACCTCCGAGAGCCTGCTGCCGGCGCCCGACGCCGAGCCGCCGGCGACGACCGCGGTGGCGGTGCCGGCCGAGGAGGTGGCGCCCCTGCCCACCCCCGACGCCGACGAGGAGCTCCCGCCCCCGCCGCCGGTGGCCCAGCCCGGCGACACGGACTTCGGCCGCGCCGACCAGCCCCAGGGCCGGTCGCTGGCCACCCGCGCCGGCGGGGCCGCGGGTGGGCTCGCCGCGCTCCTGGCGCTCGGCGGCCTGCTGTTCGCGGTGCTGCGGCGGCGCCGGCAGCCGGCCGCGCCGGTGTCCCGCCGGGCGCGGCGCGGCGCGAAGGCCGCCCGGCGCACCGGGGGGAAGGCCGCCCGGCGGACCGGGCGGAAGGCCGCCCGGCAGGCGCGCGCGGTGCCGGCGGCCGGCCGGGCGCGGGTGGAGCACCTCGTGGCCGCGGCCGCGCCGGTCGTCGCCGACGCCGCCTCGTCGGTGCGGGAGGCCGCCCGCGGCGGCGCGTCCGCGGCCGGGCCCGCCGTGGCCAACGCCGCGCACCTGGTCAGCGAGGCCGCCCGCGGTGTCGGCGAGGCAGCCCGCGGCGGCGCGTCGGCGGCCGGGCCGGTCCTGGCGACCGCCGCCCAGCGCGTCGGCGAGGTGACCCGGACCGGCGCCGCGGCAGCCGCTCCGCTGCTGGCCACCACGGGCCACGCGCTGCAGACCGGCGCCAGCGTCGGCGCGGAGGCCGCGAAGCAGGCCCTCGACGCCCTCCCGGAGCTCACGTCCACGGTGGTCTCCCGGGCCACCGAGGCGGGCGCCGAGATCGGGCAGGCCGCCCTCCGCGCGGCCGCGCGGGTCAGCGGCGCGGTCGAGGCGGTGCCCGAGGAGGTCGCCGAGGTGGGCCACCGCATCCGCAAGCGCGGCCGGCGCGCCGTCCGGCTGACCTCGCTCGGCGCCGGCCTGGGGACCGGATACGTCGCCGGCGCCCGCTACGGCGACTACGAGCAGATCCAGCGGGCCGCCGCGCGCGTCACCGGCCGGGGCTGACCGCCGCACGGTGCCCCCGGGTGCAGGCTCCGTCCTGCACCCGGGGGCACCGCCTCGTTGTGCCACGGATCACATGAGCCCTAGCCTCCGGGGCGGTCCCTGCTCGACTCCCCCGAGGTCAGGTGCACGATGAAGAAGCTCATCAACGACCCCGCCGACGTCGTCTCCGACGCCCTCCGCGGCATGGAGCTGGCCCACCCGGACCTGCTGCGGGTCGACCACGAGAACCGGGTGGTGTTCCGCCGCGACGCGCCCGTGCAGGGCAAGGTCGGCATCGTCTCCGGCGGCGGTTCCGGTCACGAGCCCATGCACGGCGGGTTCGTCGGCCGCGGCATGCTCGACGCCGCCTGCGCCGGGGAGGTGTTCACCTCGCCGGTGCCCGACCAGATGCAGGCGGCCACCGCGGGCGTCTACAGCGGCGCGGGCGTGCTGCACATCGTGAAGAACTACACCGGCGACGTCATGAACTTCGAGATGGCCGCCGAGCTGGTCGCCGCCGAGAGCGGCATCGAGGTGGCCACCGTCGTCGTCGACGACGACGTCGCCGTCACCGACAGCCTCTACACCGCCGGCCGCCGCGGCGTCGGCACCACGGTGCTGCTGGAGAAGATCGTCGGCGCCGCCGCCGAGGAGGGCCGGCCGCTGATCGAGGTGGCCGACCTGGCCAAGCGGGTCGACGACGCCGGCCGCAGCATGGGCATGGCGCTCACCTCCTGCACCGTGCCCGCCGCCGGGACGCCGACCTTCCAGCTCGGCGACGACGAGATGGAGATCGGCATCGGCATCCACGGCGAGCCCGGCCGGCGCCGGGTGCCGCTGGCTCCCGCCCGCGAGGTCGCCGCGATGCTGGTCGAGCCGATCCTCGCCGACCGGAGGTACACCGACGGCGTCATCTGCTTCGTCAACGGCATGGGCGGCACCCCGCTGATCGAGCTGTACGTCGTCTACGCCGAGGTGGCCGCGATCCTGGAGAAGGCGGGGATCGGGATCGCCCGGTCGCTGGTCGGTCCGTACATGACCAGCCTGGAGATGGCCGGCTGCTCGGTCACCCTCCTGCAGGCCGACGACGAGATGCTGCGGCTGTGGGACGCGCCGGTGGTCACCCCGGGCCTGCGGTGGGGGGCCTGAGCGTGGCGGTGGGCGTGGACGACCTCACCGCCTGGCTGCGCCGGTTCGCGGAGTCCGTGCACGAGCAGCGTGACCGGCTGACCGCGCTCGACGCCGCCATCGGCGACGCCGACCACGGCGCCAACATGGACCGCGGCATGACCGCCGTCGTCGCCACGCTGGACGACGCCCCGCCGGCCGACGCCGCGGCGCTGCTCAAGAAGACCGGCGCCACCCTGGTGAGCAAGGTCGGCGGGGCCAGCGGCCCGCTGTACGGGACGCTGTTCCTGCGGATGGCCGGCGCGGCCGGCGGGGGCGACCTCGACGACGCCGCGTTCGCCCGGGCGCTGCGGGCGGGCCTGGACGGCGTGGTCGCCCGCGGCAAGGCCGAGCCCGGCGACAAGACGATGGTCGACGCGCTGGGCCCGGCCTGCGACGCCCTCGACGCCGCGGTGGAGGCGGGCAAGCCGTTGGCCGACGCGCTCGCCGCGGCGGCGGACGCGGCGGCGCAGGGCCGGGACGCGACCGTGCCGATGGTCGCCCGCAAGGGCCGGGCCAGCTACCTCGGCGAGCGCAGCGCCGGGCACCAGGACCCGGGGGCGACGTCGACGGCGCTGCTGGTCGAGGCCGCCGCGGCGACCCTGGGACGGTCGTGAGCGTCGGCCTCGTCGTCGTCTCGCACAGCCGGGCGCTGGCCGACGCCGCCGTCGAGCTGGCGCGGCAGATGCTGCCCGGGCGGGAGCTGGCGATCGCCGTCGCGGCGGGCACCGAGGACGGCGGGCTCGGCACCGACGCCGCCGCGGTGGCCGACGCGGTCGGGCAGGCCGACTCCGGCGACGGCGTCGTCGTCCTCATGGACCTCGGCAGCGCGGTGCTCTCGGCCGAGACCGCGCTGGAGTTCCTCGACGACGACGTCCGGTCGCGGGTGACCCTCTCCCCGGCGCCGCTGGTGGAGGGGCTGGTCGGCGCGGTCGTGCTGGCGTCGACCGGCGCCTCCCGCGCGCAGGTCGCCGCCGAGGCCGAGCGCGGGCTGGCGCCCAAGCAGGCGCACCTGGCGTGACGCCTGGGACGCACGGGACGGCGGCCTTCCCACGGGGACGCCGCCGGCCGATGAGCCGGGCATGCGCGCCAGCCACGTCGCCACCGCCCTCGCCGCCTTCACCGCCGGCCTGACCGCCGCGTCCGCGCTGCACCGCCGCGCCGGCCGCCCGGCCCCGACTCCCGTCGTCGACACCGCCGTCGACACCACCGTCGACACCGCCGTCGACACCGCCGTCGAGCCGGCCATGCCGGCCGTGGCGCGGGACGCCGTCGTCCTCCCCTTCCCCCGCCCGGCGCTGCCCGCCGAGCAGGCCCCCGCGGCACCAGCCGCCCGGCCGGCCCGCTGCGGCGACACCGGCGGCGTGACGAGGGCCGGCGCACCGTGCGCCGCCCGCGCCACCAGCGGCGGCCGCTGCCACCACCACCCGCTGGCCGCCTGAAGACCGCCGCGCTGCGGCTACGCCCTGTCGTCGACCACGTTGACGTAGCCCTCCCGGCCGATCAGCCGGTAGCAGAGGTACCCGTTCGCGTTGGCGTCGAGGGTGGCGAAGGCGGCCTCGACGTCCGCCACGACCTGCTGCCGCGGCTGGTCCGGGTTCAGTCCCACGAGGACCTTGGTCAGCTGGCGCGCGTCGGCCAGCGTCAGCCCCGCCGAGCAGGTGCCCGGCTGCGGCGGAGCGGCCACAGCGGGCGCGGCGAGGCCGACGGCGGCGAGCACGCCGGCGGTGACGACGGCAGCGCGGACGGACGGGCGCATGAGGACCTCCGTGGTGTCGCCCGGACCTCGAGGTGATCCGGGTCACTCCTCCTGGGAGGCCGGACCGTAGCGTCCGACGTGCGGGAATGGAGTGCTCGTCGTCGTCCCCCTGCGGTAGACAGCGCTCGTGGGCCGGGGTGCGGGAGCCGAGGTGCTGGACCGGCGTGCGCTCGGCCGCGCCACGCTCGCCCGGCAGCTGCTGCTCCGGCGGGACGGGCGCGGCACCCTCGACGCGGTCGAGCACCTGGTCGGCCTGCAGGCGCAGGAGCCGCAGGAACCCTTCGTCGGGCTGTGGTCGCGGCTGACGGCGTTCCGGCCGGCCGGGCTCGACGACCTGCTCGGGTCGCGCCGCGTCGTCCGCACCCTGCTCATGCGCCGGACGCTGCACCTGGTCACCGCGGGCGACTGCCTGCGCCTGCGGCCGGTGCACCAGGCGATGCTCGTCGCCCGCGCGCGCGGCACGCTCGGGCGCCGGCTGCCCGGCGTGGACCTCGGCGAGCTCGCCGCGGCCGGGGAGCCGCGGTTCGCCGAGGCGCCGCGGCTGCTGTCCGAGGTGGGCCGGCTGGTCGGCGACCGCTGGCCGGACGCCGCCGCCCGCGACCTCGGCGACGCGCTGTCCAGCCTGGTGCCACTGGTGCAGGTCCCGCCGCGCGGGCTGTGGCGGCAGCGCGCCCCGGCCCGGAACACCACGGTGGGCGCCTGGCTGGGGCGCGACCCGGAGGACGGACCGCCCGACGCCGTCCTCGACGACCTGGTGCTGCGCTACCTGCGCGCCCACGGGCCGGCGGCGACCGCGGACCTGCGGTCCTGGTCCGGCCTGAGCGGGCTGCCCGCGGTGGTCGCCCGGCTGCGGCCGCGGCTGCGGACCGCCCGCGACGAGCGCGGCCGCGAGCTGCTCGACGTCCCCGACGGCCTCCTCCCCGACCGCGACGAGCCCGCGCCGGTGCGCTTCCTGCCCGCGTTCGACAACGCGGTGCTCGGCTACGACGACCGGTCCCGACTGATCGCCGACGAGCACCGCGGCCTGAGCGTGGCCGGCGCCCGCCTCGTCCTCGTCGACGGCACCGTGGCCGGCACCTGGACCACCCGCGACCGGGACGACGGTGGCGTCGCGGTGACCGTGCAGCCACTGCGCCCGCTCACCCCCACCGAGCGCGACGACGTCGAGGCCGAGGGCACCGACCTCGCCGCCTTCCTCGGCGACGGCGTGCCGGGACGGGTCGCGGTGACCGGCTGATCAGGCGGCCGGGTCCCGCAGCGCCCGCTCGAGCCCGTCGAGCACGAGGTCGAGGCCGTAGCCGAACTCCGCCCCGTAGTCGTAGCCGGGCCGCAGCACGTGCTCGGTCGTGAACTCCGCGAGGTGCGGGTAGCTCTCGGCGAACCGGACCATCAGCTCCGCCGCCAGCTCGGCGGTCTCCGCCGGCGTCTGGAACGGCAGCGCGCGCTCCTGCAGCGCGAAGCCGTACACGTAGCTGTCGATGGCCGAGTAGGCGTGCGCGGCCAGCACCACGGGGAAGCCGGCCGCGCGCAGGCAGCCGAGGACGGCGTCGTGGTGGGCCAGCGTCGCGTGCCCGGGCGAGCGCCGGGACTCCAGGAGCCCGACGGCCCACCGGTGCCGCGCCAGCGCCGCCCGCACGGCGTCGGCGCGCTCACACATCGCCGCCCGCCAGCCGGCCCCGGCATCGGGCACCGGCACCTCGGCGAACACCAGGTCGACCATGCCGTCGAGCAGGTCGTCCTTGCCGGTGACGTGGTGGTACAGCGACATCGCCTCCACCCCGAGGGCCTCCCCGAGCCGCCGCATGGTCAGCGCGCCGACGCCGTGCTCGTCGGCGAGCGCCACGGCGGCCTGCAGCACCCGGTCCCGGCTCAGGGCCTTCCCGTTCGAACGACGTCCCGGCACCTTGACGACCTTACGCCGTAAGGTGAAGCCTTACGGCGTAAGTCACCCGCCGTGAGGAGGAGCCATGTCCGGACAGTCCGCCGTCGTCCCGTCCGTGATGACCGCCGTGCTGCAGCAGCGCTACGGGCGCGATCCCGAGGGCCTGCTCGCCGTCGGGGAGGCGGCCGTACCGCGGCCGGGCGAGGGCGAGGTCCTCGTGCGCGTGCTGGCCTCCAGCGTCGACCGCGGCACCTGGCACCTGATGGCCGGTCTCCCCTATCCGATGCGGGCGGTGTCGGGCCTGCGCCGGCCGAAGGCGCCGAACCCGGGCCTGAACCTGGCCGGGGAGGTCGTCGCCACGGGGAGCGGGGTCGCCGACCTCGCCGCCGGCGACCGGGTGTACGGGATCGGCCGGGCCACCTTCGCGGAGTACGCCGTGGCGCCCGCCCGGAAGCTCGCGCCGCTGCCGCCCGGCCTCACCCCCGAACAGGCCGCCACCGTGCCGGTGTCCGGGCTCACCGCCCTGCAGGCGGTGCGCGACCACGGCCGCGTCGAGGCCGGGCAGCGGGTCCTGGTGCTGGGTGCGTCCGGCGGCGTGGGCGGCTTCGCCGTGCAGGTCGCCCGGGCCGCCGGCGCCGAGGTGACCGGGACGGCGAGCACCGCCAAGGTCGACCTCGTCCGCGGCCTGGGCGCGCACACCGTCGTCGACCACACCCGGCAGGACCCGCTGGACGGCGGCGTCCGCTACGACGTCGTCCTCGACACCGGCGGCAACCGCCCGCTGCGCGCGCTGCGCCGCGCGCTCACGCCGCACGGGCGGTTGGTGATCGTGGGCGGGGAGAACGGCGGCCGGTGGCTGGGCGGGACGGACCGCCAGCTGCGCGCCCAGGCGCTCTCGCCGTTCGTCGGGCAGCACCTGGGCACGTTCGTCGCCCGGGAGGACGGGGCGGACCTGCGGGAGCTCTCGGCGCTGGTCGAGGCCGGCGCGCTCACCCCCGCCGTCGACCGGGTGTTCCCGCTGGCGGAGACGGCCGCGGCCGTCCGGCACCTCCTCGACGGCGCGGCGCGGGGCAAGGTCGCCGTCCGCGTCGCCGGCTGACCTCAGGCGTCGCGGCGGCGCAGCGCCCACCAGGCCAGCAGCGCGGCGGCGGCCGCCCACAGCGCCAGGACGCCCAGCCCGGCGAGCGGGCCGAAGACGTCGACCGGGCGGGCGTGCAGGCGGACGGCGACGGCACCGGCGCGGTCGGGCAGGAACACCGCCGCCCGCTGCAGCCCGGGGACCAGCTCCAGCAGCGGCGAGACCAGGAAGAGGAACGGGACCAGCAGGCCGAGCGCGAGCGCCTGGTCGCGCAGCAGCAGGCCCGCGGCCATGCAGACGACGGCGAGGAGCGTCGGGTACAGCGCGGCGGCGACGGTGGCGCGGAGCATCCCCGGCGTCGACAGCGAGACGCCCGGCGCGCCGAGCACCGCCTGGGTGACCAGCAGGGTGGCGACGGCGGTGACCGCGGCGGTCGGCAGCACCAGGCCCGCGCCCACGGTCAGCTTCGCGGCCAGGAAGGCGCCCCGTCGCGGCACGGCGAGCAGGGAGGTGTGCACCGTCTGCCGGGCGTACTCCCCCGCGGTCAGCAGCACCGCGAGCACGACCACCGCGACGTGGCCGAAGTTCAGGCCGTAGAAGGCGATCACCGCGGGGTCGTGGTCAGGCTCGGCGGCCTCGACGTCGCCGACCGAGGCGACGACGCCCGCGCCGATGCCGGCGACCGCGACGACGTAGACGAGCAGGGTCAGCCACGTCGAGCGCAGCGTCGTCGCCTTGGCCCACTCGGCGCGCAGGGCGCTCACGCCGCCTCCCCGGCCGGCGCGGTGAGCGCGAGGAAGGCGTCCTCCAGCGACCGGCCGTCGGCCCCGAGCTCCACCAGCGGGACGCCGTGCCGGGCCGCGACCGCGCCGACGGTGCGCGCGTCGACCCCGGCCACCCGCAGCGCGCCCTCGCCGCCGGGGGCCACGGTCGCCCCGGCGGCGGCGAGCAGGCCGCGCAGCCGCCCGGGCTCGGTGGTACGGACCCGCACCCGCCGCTCGGTGTGCTCGGCGAGGAAGGCGTCCAGCGACGTGTCGGCCAGCAGCCGGCCCCGGCCGACCACGAGCAGCCGGTCGGCGGTGCGCGCCACCTCGCCCATGAGGTGGCTGGAGAGCAGGACGGTGCGGCCCTCGGCCGCGAGGTCGCGCAGGGTGGTCCGCAGCCAGCGGATGCCCTCGGCGTCCAGGCCGTTGGCCGGCTCGTCGAGCAGCAGGACCGGCGGGTCGCCGAGAAGGGCCGCGGCGACGCCGAGCCGCTGCCGCATGCCCAGCGAGAAGCCGCGGACCCGGCGGTCGGCGGCCGCCCGCAGGTCGACCAGGTCGAGGACGGCGCGCACCCGGTGCGCGGGCAGGTCGTTGCTCGCGGCCAGCCACCGCAGGTGCTGGCGGGCGGTGCGCCCCGGGTGGGCCGCGGCGCTGTCGAGCAGCGCGCCCACCGTCCGCAGCGGCGCGGCCAGGTCCGCGTAGGCGCGGCCGGCCACGCGCGCGGTCCCGGCGGTGGGCCGGTCGAGGCCGAGCAGCACCCGCAGCGTCGTCGACTTGCCCGCGCCGTTGCGGCCGAGCAGGGCGGTGACGCTGCCCGGCGGGACGTCGAAGGTGAGGTCGTCCACCGCGACGACCGGTCCGTACCGCTTGGTCAGGCTCCGCACCTCGATCACGGGCCCACCGTCGCGCCCGGCGCGGGCGGCGCACCTCCCCCGCGCGGTCCGGCCGCCTCCCTCCCGCGCGGGAGGTCCGGGCGGCCGGCGGCGGGCCATGATCGGGGCATGCGCGCGGTCCTCCGTCCGGTGACCAGCAGGTCGACCTGGACGCGCGCGGTGCACCTGGCCCTGGGCGCCTGGCTCGCGGTCGCCTGCGCGCTCGTGTGGCCCGGCCTGGACGACGCCTCGCCGCGCACCCTCGCCGGGCTCTACCTCGCCCCGCTGCCGCTGCTGGTGGTGCTGGCCTGCGTCCCGGCGGTCCGCCGCAGCGAGGGCGTGCAGGCGCGGGCGCTGCTGCTGCCCGGGGACGACGACGTGACGGTGGAGCCCGCCCGCACCTGGGCCGAGCGCGGCCGGCTGCTGGCCTGGCTGGTCGTCCGGGTGGAGCTCGGGGTGCTCGCCGCCGAGGTCACCGCGCTCGCCGTGTGGTCGGTCGCGGCCCGGTGGCCGCTGGCGGCCGTCGTGGCGCCGGCCTGGGCCTACGCCCTGGCCGGGCTCGGCGCGCTCACCGCCGCGGCCGCCCGGGCGCTGCTGCACCCCTCCGCCGTCGAGCGGCTGGCCGCGCAGCGCGTCCGCACCGCGCGGCTGCTCGAGCGCACCCGGCTGGCCGCCGACCTGCACGACTCGATCGGCCACGCGCTCACCGTCACGCTGCTGCAGGCCGGTGCCGCCCGGGACGTCGCCGGCTCCGACCCCGCCTTCGCCGGCCGTGCGCTCGCCGCCATCGAGGACAGCGCCCGGTCCGCGCTCGGCGACCTGGAGCGGGTCCTCGCGCTGCTGCGGGACGGCGCCCCGCCGCCGCGGGCCCCGACGCTGGCCGACGTCGGCGTGCTGGTGCGCTCCGCCGAGGCGGCCGGGGCGCGGGTCGACGTCCGGGTCACCGGCGCGGTCGCGGAGCTGCCCGGGGTCCTGTCCCGGGAGGCCTACCGGATCGTGCAGGAGGCGCTCACCAACGCCCTGCGGCACGCCGGCCCCGTGCCGGTGCGGCTGCGTGTCGACGCCGGCCCGCACGCGCTGGCGATCGTCGTCGGCAACCCGGTGCCGGTGCCCGTGCCGGCCGCGGGCGGCGGCGGCAGCGGCGTCCGCGGGCTGCGCGAGCGCGCCGCCGGGCTCGGCGGCACCGCCGTCGCCGGTCCGGTCGACGACGGCTGGCGGGTCGAGGTGCGGCTCCCCCTGGCCGGGCCGGTGTGACCGTCCGGGTGCTGCTCGTCGACGACGAGGAGCTGGTGCGCAGCGGGCTCCGGGCGGTGTTCGGCGCCCGCGACGACGTCGAGGTGGTCGGCGAGGCCGCCGACGGCGCCGTCGTCGTCCCGCTGGCCGCCCGGCTGCGTCCCGACGTCGTCGTGATGGACGTGCGGATGCCGCTGGTCGACGGCATCCAGGCCACCCGCGACCTGCGGCGCCGGCTGCCGGACCCGCCGCGGGTGCTGGTGCTGACGACGTTCGGCGACGACGAGAACGTCTACGCGGCCCTGTCCGCCGGCGCCGACGGGTTCCTGCCCAAGCGGGCGCGGCCGGCCGAGATCGCCGACGCCGTCCGGGTGGTCGCGCGGGGCGAGAGCCTGCTGTTCCCGGCGGCGATCCGGGAGCTGGCCGCGCAGCACGCGCCGGCGCAGCGGACCCGGCCGGCGCCGGAGCTGACCGCGCGCGAGCGGGAGGTCCTGCTGCTGGTGGCGCGCGGGCTGTCCAACGGCGAGATCGCCGGCGAGCTGTACCTGGGCCTGCAGACGGTGAAGACCCACGTCAGCAGCCTGCTGCGCAAGCTCGGCGCGCGGGACCGGACGCAGGCCGTGATCGCCGCCTACGAGTCCGGGCTCGTCCCCCTGCGCTGACCCTCGGGTTGCCGGGGAGCGGGTCCTGGGCCAGGGTCGCCCTCGCGGTCCCGGCCGGAGGAGGGTGCGCGTGGAAGCGGACGTGATCGTCGAGATCCCCAAGGGCTCGCGGAACAGGTACGAGTACGACCACCGGCTCGGCCGCATCCGGCTGCTGCGGATGCTGTTCACCGCCACCGGCTACCCCGGCGACTACGGGTTCGTCCCGGACACCCTCGCCGAGGACGGCGAGCCCATCGACGCCCTGCTGCTGCTCGGCGAGCCGACCTTCCCCGGCTGCCTCGTGCGCGCGCGGGTCATCGCCGTGTTCTGGGTGCACGACGAGCGCGGCCCGGACGCGAAGCTGCTGTGCGTGCCGGCGAGCGACCCGCGGATGGAGCACCTGCAGGAGCTCGAGGACGTCCCCATCCACCAGGTCGCGGAGATCTGGCACTTCTTCGAGATCTACGAGGCGCTGACGCCGGAGAAGTCGGCCGAGACCCGCGGGTGGGAGCGGCGGGCGCAGGCCGTCGCGGCGCTGGAGGACGCGCAGCGGCGGTTCGCCGAGCGGGCCGCCGGTGGGCCGGAGGGATGACGGGGGCTTCCGCCGCGACCGCCCGGACGCCAGGGTGACCGGGTGACCCAGGAGCTGCGGCTGACCACCACCCTCGCCCCGCGCGGCCCGGCGGCCGCCATCGTGCTGACCGACGAGCAGGCCGCCGGCCTCGGCGGCGGCGCCAGGGCGTTCCCCGTCCGGGTCACCGTCGGCGGGGTGACCGTGGAGGGGCGGGTCGCGCGGATGGGCGGCGAGAACCTCATCGGGCTGAGCAGGGAGCGCCGGGGCGTCCTCGGCGTGAGCACCGGCGACACCGTCGACGTCGTCGTCGCCCTCGACCGGACCGAACGCACCGTGGAGGTGCCGCCGGACCTGGCCGAGGCGCTGGCCGCGGCGGGCGTGCGGGAGGCCTTCGACCGGCTGTCCCCCACGCACCGCAAGGAGCACGCGCGGTCGGTGGCCGACGCGAAGAGGCCCGAGACCCGCGCCCGCCGGGTGAGCGCCGTCGTCGCCGCCGTCTCCGGCTGAGGCGGCCGGCCGGGAGCGGCGCGGCCCCGTTCCGGACGACGGCGTCTCACCGGGCGAGCCCGCTCGCGCGCGCAAGGTGACGGGCACACGCGGCGGCACTCCCGCGGGCCCACCGCGACGGAGCGGGTCCTTGTGAGCCGGGCGCGGGCGCTCCCACACTTCCCGCGCGCCCTGCGTCGGGCACCTGCCGCACCCGCGGCAGTTCCTCAGAGCCGAGGTGCTCCCGATGACGCAACCCACCCCCTGCCCGATCCTCGACCTCAACCTCGGGCCCCTGGACCTGAACCTGCTGGGCCTGCACGTGCACCTCAACGAGGTGGTGCTCGACATCGAGGCGATCCCCGGCCCGGGCAACCTGCTGGGCAACCTGCTGTGCGCGATCGCCGGGCTGCTCGACGGCGTCGACCTCGGCGGCGTCCTGGGCAACCTGCTGCAGGAGCTCATCGACGCGCTCATCCGCCTGCTCGAGGGCATCGGCGGGGGCGGCGGCGGGGGTGGCGGCACCGCGCCGGTCGCGCAGCAGGCCGCGGCGTGACCGGCCCGCAGGACCCCGGGCCCGCGACGGCCGCCGCGGAGGAGCTGGAGCGGCTCCAGGAGCTGCTCCAGCGGGCCGGCCGGGACCGGGCCGACCCCGGCGAGGTGGCGCGGGCGGTCGGGGCCTACTGGCGCGACCACGGCCCGGCGCTGCGCAACGCGGCGGCCGCCCTCGGCGACTCCGCGCGGGGACAGGTGCTGACCGAGCTGTACCGGATGCGGGACGAGCTCGGCCGGCAGCTGCAGGGACAGCGGGCGTCCGCGCCCCGCCCACCGGAGCCGGGGACCGCGGACGAGCCGGGCTGAGGGCGCTCAGAGGGAGAGGACCAGCCCGCGGCGCGGGTCGGCGTCGCCGTCCAGCAGCGCCGCCCACGCCCCGGTGACCGCCTCCGCGCCGGTGCGGTGCTCGACGGTCAGCAGCCCGGGCGCCCGGGTCGCGGCGAACTCCGGCCAAGCGGCGCCGATCCGGCGGGCGGACGACGGGTCCAGGGCGGCCGCAGCCTCCGCCGCGGAGAACACCTCCGGCTCCGGCCCGGGCAGGCCGCTGCTCGCGAAGGACGCCCGCGTCCAGTGCGTCGCGCCGACCACCACCGAGGCGCGCAGGACGCCCGCGGTGCGGCGGTGCACCGCCGCGCGCAGGTCCGGGTCGCCGGCGAGGTCGACCAGCACGACGCCGCGGTCCGCCGGCAGGGCGTCGACCTCCCCGTAGGTCAGCACCCGGTCGTACAGGCCGAGCGCCGCCGTGGCCGCGGCGTGCCGGGACGACGTCAGCCCGACCAGCTCCGGCGGGTCCCCGTACGCCCGGACCGCCGCCGCGGTGCACGCGGCGGTGCGGCTCGACGCCGACGTCAGGACCACCACCCCGGCCCCGGCCCGGGCCACGCGGTCGGCGAGCAGCCACCCGGTCTGGAACAGCGGCCGCAGCACCGCCGCGACGTCGTCGAGCCCGGGCGGGAAGCCCGTCTCGGGCAGGGCGCGGGCGTAGCGGCCGTAGACCCGGGCGAGGGCGGCGCGGGCGGCCGAGCGGTCGGCCAGGCCGCCCGGGCCCGCGGCCACCTCGAGGGTGACCCGGCTCGACATCGGCCAGAGGCCGAAGAAGCGGTCCCCCGCCGCGACGCCGTCGACACCGGAGGCCGTGGCCCGGCCGAACCCCCAGACCGGGACCCGGCCCCAGCCCTCCGGTGCGGGGAAGTGGTCCCAGTACCGCCAGGAGTCGCCCAGGACGGCGTAGGTGAGGTTGTTCGCGGTCAGCCCGAAGCGCTCGACGGCGAACTGCACCGTTCCCTGCGACACCTCGGTCCGCAGCGGCTCCCCCGGGTCGCAGCGCACGGTCCGCAGGTCGTCGCGCCGGACGAGGACGTCGACCACGCCGTCCCTCCCCTCTCCGTGCCGGCCGGCGCCGGGCTCCCCGGCGCCGGCCGGGAGCCCTCACGCGCGGCGCGCGGTGAGCAGCAGGTACTCCCAGTCGAGGACGACGCCGTCGGTGCCGCGGTCGTACCGGGCGGCCAGCGCGGCGAGGTCGTGGTCGAGCGCGGCGACCCGCTCGGGGTCGTCACCGACGTTGCGGTAGGTCGCGATCGTCGGCCCGTAGACCGCCTTCCACGAGTCCCGCCACGCCTCCGGCGACGGGTAGCCGCCGACCGTCACGGTCTGCCGGCGGGCGACGACGTCGGTGACGCGGTCGCCGAGCAGGTCGCGGACGTGCTGCTCGTCGCCCCACAGCGGCGGCGGCTGCGCACCGGGCGGCGGCGGGGGCGCGTAGGGCTTCATGGTCCGGAACATCTCGCCGACGAAGCCCTCCGGCGTCCAGCTGACCAGCCCGATCCGCCCACCGGGGCGGCACACCCGCACCAGCTCGTCGGCGGCCTGCCGGTGGTGCGGCGCGAACATCACGCCGACGCAGGAGAGGACGACGTCGAAGCTCGCGTCCGCGTAGGGCAGCGCCTCGGCGTCGCCCTCCTCCCACGTCACCTCGGCGCCCTCCCGCGCGGCGAACGCGCGGCCGGCCGGGAACAGCTCCGGCGTGAGGTCCGAGGCCACGACCTCGGCGCCGGTCAGCGCGGCGGGCACGGCGGCGTTGCCGCTGCCGGCCGCGACGTCCAGCACCCGGTCCCCGGGGCCCACGCCGGCCGCGGCGACCAGGACCCGCCCCAGCTCCGGGATGAGGTCCCGTGCCACGGAGGGGTAGTCGCCCAGCGCCCACATCGCCCGGTGCCTCGCCTTCAGCGCACGGTCGGCGGTCGCGTCGATGGTGTCGGTCATCGCTGGTGCTCCTCGTCGTCGTGCGGGGTGCGTCCCCGCGGTGTGCCGACGACGCTGGTGCCGGCGGGTTGCAGACCGCGTGCACCGCGGATGCAGCGGACGTGCACCGGTCACGCGCCGGTCTCCCCGGCGACGACCCGGGCGAGCGCGACGCGGGCCTGCGCGACCCCCGCCGCCTCGGCGGCGCGGGGGTCGCCGGCGGGTGCGCCCTCGGCGGGCGGGCCGAGCGGGGAGGGCTTGCCCGCCGCCACCAGGCAGGCGTGCAGGGCCGCGGCGTCCGCCTCCGCGCCCACCCGCTGCAGCAGCCGGGCCACGTAGCGCAGGTCCAGCCACTGCTGCGTCGAGTCACCGACCCGGTCCCAGTGGTCGATGACGGCGAGCAGCGCGCGGGCGGCCGCCGCCGGGTCGCCGTGCACCGCCCGGGTCGCGGCCGCCTCCATCAGCGCGATGCCGTGCCACCAGAAGTTGTGCACGGCCGCGGCCAGCGCGCCCGCCTCGTCGAACAGCGCCAGCGCCCGGCCGGGGTCGGACTTCTTGAGCACCAGGCCGAGGGCGTAGCGGCCCATCGACTGCGCCGTCGGGTTGGCGGTGGCCTCGGCGACGTCGAGGCTCTCGCGGGCGGCGGCCAGCCCCTCCTCCGGCCGGCGGCGCACCGCCTGGCACACGGCGACGTAGTACAGCGTCCACACCAGCCGGATCCGGTCACCGTCGGCCCGGGCCCGCTCCGCCTCGGCCGCGTAGTGCGCCAGCGCGGTCCCGACGTCGCCCTCGTAGAGCGCGACGTCGGCGAGCACGTCGCCCGGGTAGGCGATGCGGGCGGTGCCGGGCAGCGGCAGCCGGCCCCCGGCCAGGCGGGCCGTGGCCCGGGCGTGCGCGAAGTCGCCGCGGTTCCACGCGCCGCGGGCGGCGGCGCCGACGGCCGCCGGGTACAGCGGGTGGCCGGGGTCCACGACGGGCAGCAGCTGCTCGGCCCAGGCGTAGGCCTCGTAGCCGACCCGCAGGTGCACCAGCTCGGGCACGGCCGCGACCAGCCGCACGGCCAGGTCCCACTCCCGGTCGGCGGCGGCGCGGGTGAACGCGGCGCGCAGGTCGTCGTAGACGCCGAGGGCCTCCTCCGCCCACGCCCGCTCGTCCGGTCCCTGCAGCCCCGCACCGGCCCGCTCGGCGTAGTCGACGTGGTGGGCGACGTGCCGCCGGGCCAGCTCCGCGGACTCGCCCGCCGCCGCGGCCTGCGACCGGCCGTACGCCCGCAGGGTCTCCAGCAGCCCGTAGCGGCTGTGCACGCCGCTGCGGGCCACCACCATGGACCGGTCCACCAGCCGGGTCAGCCGGTCCAGGACGTCGTCCTCCGGAGCGGCGGGGTCGGCGACGGCGTGCACGGCGCGCAGGTCGGCCCCGCCGGCGAAGACCGACATGCCGCGGAACAGCCGCTGCTCGTCCTCGGGCAGCAGCCGGTAGGACCACTCGATCGCGGCCACGAGGCTCTGGTGCCGGGGTACGGGCCCGCGGCCGCCGCCGAGCAGCGGGGCGTCCTCCAGCCGGGCGGCCACCTCGCCGGGGCTCATCACCCGCATCCGGGCCGCGGCCAGCTCGATGCCCAGCGGCAGGCCGTCGACGCGGCTGCAGATGGCGGCGACGGCGTCGGCGGCCGCGGGGTCCAGGCGGAAGTCCGGCGTCGCGGCGCGGGCGCGCTGGACGAACAGCGCGGTGGCGTCCGCGAGCGGCAGCGGCGGCACCGGCCACACCTGCTCGCCGTCGACGCCGAGCGGCTCCCGGCTGGTCGCCAGCACCACCACGCGCGGGCAGCGCTGCACCACCTCGGCGACGAGCGCCGCGGCGTGCGGCAGCACGTGCTCGCAGTTGTCGACGACGAGCAGCAGCGACCGACCGCGCAGGTACTCGAGCACGGTCTCCTCGACCGACAGCCCCGACCGCTGCCGGATGCGCAGCGCCGCGGCGACGGCGTCCCCGACCGGGCTGCCGTCGGGCAGGGCGGCGAGCTCGCACAGCCACACGCCGTCGTCGAACCGCGCGCGGTCCCGGGCGGCGACCTCCACCGCGAGCCGGGACTTCCCCGTCCCGCCGACGCCGGTCAGCGTCACCAGCGGGCCGGCCCGCAGCGCGTCCAGCACCCGGGCGACCTCGGACTCCCGGCCGACGAACCCGCTGGCCCGGCGGGGCAGGTTGCCCGGCGGCGGCCGCGCGGCGAGGGCGGGGTCGTGCACGAGGATCCGCCGGTACAGCTCCCGGGCCGGCGCGGCGGGCTCCACCCCCAGCTCGTCGTCGAGGCGGGTGCGCAGCTCGTGGAAGGCGGCGAGCGCGTCGGCCTGGTGCCCGGTGGCGTACCGGGCCCGCATCAGCGCCACCGCCGGCCGCTCCCAGGTCGGGTGCCAGCGCACCAGCGCCTCCAGCTCGGGCACCGCCTCGGCGGCGCGGCCCAGCTCGACCAGCGCGTCGGCGCGGTCGGCGGCCGCGCCGACGCGCAGCTCGGTCAGCCGGGCGGCCTCCGCGGCGGCGAAGTCGTCGTCGGCGAACTCGGCGAGCGCGTCGCCCCGCCACAGCGCCAGCGCGGCGTCGAGGTCGGCCAGCGCCCGCGCGGGGTCGCCCGCGGCGGCCGCCGCCCGGGCGGTGCGGACCCGCTGCTCGAACTCGGCGGCGTCCAGCGTCGCGCCGTCGAGGTCCAGGCAGTAGCCGGGCGGGCGGTGCCGCAGCGGCGCGGCGTCGCCGAGCACGCCGCGCAGCCGGGAGACGTAGGCGCGCAGCGCGGGAACCGCGCCGTCGGGCGGCGCGTCGCCCCACACCGCGGCGAGCAGCCGGTCGGCCGGCACCACCTCGCCGCGGGCGACCAGCAGCGCCGCGAGCAGGGTGCGCGGCTTGTGCCCGCCGACGGCGACCGGCCCCGAGCCGTCCTCGACCTGCAGCGGGCCCAGGACCCGGAAGTGCAGGTGCGTCGCACCGGTCATCGCTGCCTCGCCTGCAAGCGGACTGCAACGGGCGCGGCCGACCCTAGCGGCGGCCCCGGGAGCGCGACCAGACGCGGACCCGCTCCCGACCTGCACGAGGAGGCAGCACCATGACCGCACCGACCCGGCGGCTCGCCGTCGGCGTGACCCCGGTGGAGACCCGCCCCGACGTCGTCCTGCACCTCGCCGACCGCGCCGAGGAGCTGGGCTACGAGGCGTTCCTGCTGGCCGAGGGCTGGGCGCACGACGCGCCGGTCCTGCTCGCCGCGATCGCCACGCGGACCCGGCGGATCCGCCTCGGCACCGGTGTCCTCAACGTGTGGGGGCGCAGCCCCGCGCACCTGGCGATGCTCGCGTCGTCGCTGGGCACGCTGTCCGGCGGCCGGTTCGTCCTCGGTCTGGGCGCGGGCTCGCCGCAGCTCGCCGAGGGCCTGCACGACGAGCCGTTCACCGCGCCGGTCGCCCGCCTCGGCGCGGTCACCCGGCAGGTGCGGGCGCTGCTGGCCGGCGAGCGGATGACGCCGTCGCGACCGGGCGAGCAGCGGCCGCTGCGGCTGGCCGTGCCGCCGCGGCCGCACCTCCCGGTGCACCTGGCCGCGCTCGGGCCGGCGGCGGTGCGGCTGGCCGGGGAGGTGGCCGACGCCTGGTACCCGTTCCTGCTCCCGCGGTCCGGCCTCGCGGCGGGCCGCGCCCTGCTGCGGGAGGGCGCGGCGGGCGCGGGCCGTCCGGTGCCGCTGGTCAGCCCCGGCATCCCGGTGGCGGTGGCCGACGACCCGGCGGTCGCGCGGGCGACGGCGTCGTGGTGGCTGACCACCTACCTCACGGCGATGGGTCCGCTCTACCCGCGGACGATGCGCCGCGCCGGACTCGGTGCCGCCGTCGACGCGGTGCTCGCCGCCGGGCCCGGCGAGGTGCCGGCGGGCGCGGAGGTGCTGGTCGACGAGCTGCTGCTGGCCGGCGACGCCGGCTCCGCGGCGGCGGCGCTCGACGCCTGGCGTGCGGCCGGCGCCGAGCTGCCCGTCGTCGTGCTGCCGCCGGGGCGGCCGGTGGCCGAGCTGGACGCCGCGCTCGAGGCCCTCAGCCCGCAGCGGGTACCCCAGCTCGTGTGAGCGGCCCGCCGGAACGGGTTGGTCCGCCGCCTGCTGGGTAGCGGCGGCGGGAGCGACCGACCAGAGGGAGGACGGACATGGGCAAGCTGTCGTTGGGACTGGGCCTCGGTGTCGGGTTCGTGCTGGGCGCACGGGCCGGACGCGAGCGGTACGAGCAGATCGCGAAGACGGCGCGGGACCTGCTGGGCCGGCCGGAGGTGCAGCAGACGCTGGAGAAGGCCCGCGAGGCCGCGCCCGCCCCGCTGCAGGGGAGCATCGACAAGCTCACCGGCCAGGCGTCCGGGGGCAGCAGCGCGGGCGGCAGCACGGGTAGCGGCACCGTCGACGCCGGGACGGTGGCCGCGGGCAGCAACGCCGACGCGGTGGTCCCCCCGACCCCGCCGACGGTCGCGGAGGCGTTCGTCCTCGAGGACGCCGACGTCGAGACGCCGACCACCCCCGCCGCGGACACGCGGACGACCGGCGCAACGACCGACCCGGTGCCGGACCCGCTCATCCCGCCCGCCAAGTCGGGCCAGTAGCCGGGCGGCTGCTCGCCCCGTCTCCTCCGGGGTGTCACACGTGGGGCGCGGCCGGTGTCTCCATGTCGACGCCACCGCACACCCTGGAGGAGACATGGCGAGCAGCACCCGGGTCCCCGCGACCGAGATCACCGGCCTGTACGGGGCCCTGCTGAAGACGATGAGCCGGCGGGTGCTCGGGCAGGTGCCCGAGGGCGCCGGGGTCCTGTGGCACCACCCAGCGGTGCTCAAGGACTCGATGGCCTTCGGCCGCAAGGTCGACTCCTGGAACCGGCTGGACCCGCACCTCGCGACGTTCGCGGCCATGTCCGCGGCCGCCACGGTCGGCTGCGGCTTCTGCCTGGACCTGCACCACTTCCTCGCCCACGACCGCGGGCTCGACGAGGCCAAGGTGCGGGAGGTGCCGCGCTGGCGCGAGTCCGCCGTCTTCACCCCGCTGGAGCGGCGGGTCATGGAGTACGCCGAGGCGATGAGCCTGACCCCGCCGGCCGTGACCGACGAGATGTCGGCCGCGCTGCTGGACGAGCTGGGACCGGCCGCGCTGGTGGAGCTGACCGCCAGGATCGCCTTCATGAACTCCAGCGCGCGCAGCAACGTGGCCCTCGGCATCCGGTCGCAGGAGTTCTCGGCGTCCTGCGGCCTGCCGCCGCTGGCGGCCCCGTCGGGGGACGGCCTCGCCACGGCATGACCGAGGACCCCTTCGTCGCCCACCGCGGCCTGCTGTTCACCGTCGCCTACGAGCTGCTCGGCTCCGCCGCCGACGCCGACGACGTGGTGCAGGAGACCTGGCTGCGGTGGGCGGAGGTGGACCGGGCGGCGGTGCGCGACCCGCGGGCCTACCTGGTGCGGATCGTCACCCGCCAGGCGCTCAACCGGCTGCGCACCGTGGCCCGCCGCCGCGAGGACTACGTCGGCGAGTGGCTGCCCGAGCCGCTGCTGACCAGCCCGGACGTCGCCGAGGACGTCGAGCTGGCGGAGAGCGTGTCGATCGCGATGCTCACCGTGCTGGAGACGCTGTCGCCGACCGAGCGCGCGGTCCTCGTGCTGCACGAGGTGTTCGACGTGCCCTACGACGAGATCGCCGAGGCGGTGGGCAGGTCCGCCGCCGCGGTGCGGCAGATCGCGCACCGGGCGCGGGAGCACGTGGCCGCCCGCCGTCCGCGGACGACGGTCAGCCGCGCCGAGCAGCAGCGCGTCGTCGACCGGTTCCTCGCTGCACTCACCGCCGGCGACCTGCAGGGCCTGATGGACGTGCTCGCGCCCGACGTCGTCGCGGTCGCCGACGGCGGGGGCCTGGCGCCGGCCGTGCTGCGCCCGATCGCGGGCCGGGAGCGGCTGGCCCGGGCGCTCTCCCGGTTCGCCGACCTCGTGCCCGACGTCGAGATCACCACGCCGCTGGTCAACGGCGCGGTCGCCCTGCGGATCGACCCCGGCGGCGAGTTCGACACGGCGATCACCGTCGTCGTCGAGGACGGCCGGATCAGCCGCATGTACGCGATGCGCAACCCGCACAAGCTCGGCCGCCTGGACGAGCCCGCGGACCTCCGGCGCTGACGGCGGGGGTCAGAAGGTCTCGTCGGTGCGGGTGCGCCGGACCGGGCCGCCGTCGGGGGCGGTGCCGTACGCGTCCGTCCGGGTGACCCGGCGCCGCCGCGGCGCGAACAGCGCAACCTCGAGGACGATCCCGAGCGCGCCGACGGCCATGAGGATCCAGCCGACCACCCGCAGGTCCACGCCGCTGACGTCGACCGTGACCGCGAACGCCAGGATCGCGCCGAGGGCCAGGAGCACGATCGCCGTACCGAGTCGCATCACCGACCACCTCTCGCCTGCGGCCCCGACCCCGGGCTGTGGGCCCGGCCGCCGGGAGTCACCACGGGCGACGGACGTCGCCGCCACCAGCGAAGATCCCACCGCCGGGGACCGCGCGCGACCCGAGGCGGCCGGCGGCCGAGGGGCGGCCCGGGCAGGAGCACGACGCCGGCCTCCTCCCCTCCGTGCACCCGCGCCGGGGCTCCGGCGCATCGTCCGCCCGGTGCGAGGCGCTCGCGCCCGGCGGCGGTCAGGCTGCTGCACCGGGCGGGACGGTCCCGCCCGGGAGGGGGTGGGCGCCATGACCAGTGCCTTCCAGAGTCGGCCGGAGGTCAACTGGCAGGCCGAGGCGCACGTCGGCGCCTACGGCTACGACGAGCGGCCCACGGGCTGGGCGTCGTGGATCCTCTTCGCCGGGGTCCTGCTGGTGCTGACCGGCCTGTTCGCGGTGATGGAGGGCGTCACCGCGCTCGTCAGCGAGGACTTCTACGTGGTGCGGGCCGAGGCGCTGTTCGTCGACGCGGACTACGCCGTCTGGGGCTGGGTGCACCTCGTCCTCGGGGTGGTCGGGATCCTCGTCGGCGCCGGTCTCATGCGGGGCAACCGCGTGGCGCGCGTGCTGGCGGTCGCGTTCGCCGGGCTCAGCGCGCTCGTGCACCTGCTGTTCCTGCCGGCCTACCCGTTCTGGTCGGTGCTGGTGATCGCGTTCGACGTCGTCGTGATCTACGCCGTCACCGTGCACGGGCGGGAGGTCGCCTCGAGGCGGTGACGGCGACGGGGCGGTCGGCGGACCCCGGGCACCGGGAGGACCCGCTGGTCAGCGGCGTGCAAAGCGGAACGAGAAAGTCTCGTACCGGCGACGCAGCCCGTTGACCCCGACCGGGCGGACCGCTTGAGTCGCGGCCCCCAACCCGTCGGAAGGACCCCTCCATGCTCAGGAAGCTCAGCGTCGTCTGCCTCGGTGCAGCCGCCCTCGTCGTCACCGGCGCCGGCGTCGCCTCGGCCGGCGAGATCACCGGCAACGGCAAGGTGGTCCACGCGCCGCAGCACGCCGCGTCGGTCTGCTCGTTCTCGGGCCTCAACGACGACACCGACGAGGACCCGAGCCGCACGCAGAACTACGGGCAGCTCGTGCGCCAGGGCCTCAAGCCGTACCTGCCGAGCGCCGGTGAGGCCTGCAACCCGAACTCCGGCTTCGAGGAGTAGGCGACGCGTCCCGGGCCCCGCTGGTCACCACGACCAGCGGGGCCCGGTGCCGTCCGGGGTCAGACGTTGAAGCGGAACTCCACGACGTCGCCGTCCTGCATGACGTAGTCCTTGCCCTCGATGCGCACCCAGCCGCGGGAGCGGGCCTCGGTCATCGAGCCGGCCTCCATGAGCTGGTCGTAGGAGACGACCTCGGCCTTGATGAAGCCGCGCTGGAAGTCGGTGTGGATGACGCCGGCGGCCTGTGGGGCGGTGGCGCCGACCGGGATGGTCCAGGCGCGCGCCTCCTTCGGGCCGGCGGTCAGGTAGGTCTGCAGGCCGAGGGTGCGGAAGCCGACCTTGGCCAGCTGGTCCAGGCCCGGCTCGCTCTGCCCGATCGACTCCAGCAGCTCGGCGGCCTCCTCGGCGGGCAGCTCGGCGAGCTCGGCCTCGGTCTTGGCGTCGAGCAGGATCGCCTCGGCCGGCGCGACCAGCGTCCGCAGCTCGCCGATCAGCTCCTCGTTGGCCAGCTCGTCGGCGTCGACGTTGAAGACGTACAGGAACGGCTTGGTCGTCAGCAGCGTCAGCTCGCGCAGCGGCGCGGGATCCACCCCGGCGGCGAACAGCGTCTTCCCGGTGTTGAGCACCTCGACGGCGGACTGCGCCGCCGCCAGCAGCGCCGCCCGCTCCTTGTCCTTCCGCGACTCCTTCTCCAGCCGCGGGATGGCCTTCTCCAGCGTCTGCAGGTCGGCGAGGACGAGCTCGGTGTTGATCGTCTCGATGTCGTCGGCCGGGTCGACCTTGCCCTCGACGTGCACGACGTCGGGGTCGCTGAACACGCGGATGACCTGGCAGATCGCGTCGCTCTCGCGGATGTTGGCGAGGAACTTGTTGCCCAGCCCCTGCCCCTCGCTCGCACCGCGCACGATGCCGGCGATGTCCACGAACGACACCGTCGCCGGGACGACCTTCTGCGAGTCGAACAGTGCGCCCAGCTTCCCCAGCCGCTCGTCGGGCACGCCGACGACGCCGACGTTCGGCTCGATGGTGGCGAAGGGGTAGTTGGCCGCCAGGACGTCGTTCTTGGTCAGCGCGTTGAACAGCGTCGACTTGCCGACGTTGGGCAGCCCGACGATCCCGATGGTGAGACTCACGGGAGTCCAGCCTACGGGGCACCCCGGAACGGGGACGCCGCGCGGCGGGTCCCTGTCGGCTCCGGTGGAACACGTGCGACGCTCGTCACACCACCGAGACCAGGAGGTCCCGTGACCCTGACGACGACGTCGCGACACGCCACCGCCACCGGCCCGCTGCCCGCGCACACCCGCGTGGCGATCGTGGGCAGCGGCTTCTCCGGCATCGGCACCGCCGTCGCCCTGCAGCGCGCCGGCATCGACGACTTCGTCGTCCTGGAGCGCGCCGACAGCCTCGGCGGCACCTGGCGCGACAACGAGTACCCGGGCGCCGCCTGCGACGTCCCCAGCCACCTGTACTCGTTCTCGTTCGCGCCCAAGCGGGACTGGTCGCACGTCTACTCGCGGCAGCCCGAGATCCGCGCCTACCTGGAGGACGTCGCCGCCCGGCACGGCGTGCTGCCGCACCTGCACTGCGGCACCGACGTCGTCTCCGGCCGGTGGGACGACGACGCGCTGGTCTGGCACCTGGAGACCTCGCGCGGCCGCCTCACCGCCGACGTCGTGGTGAGCGGCGCCGGCGGTCTGGTCGAGCCGCACCTGCCCGACGTGCCGGGCATCGGGACGTTCGCCGGCCCGTCGTTCCACTCCGCCCGGTGGGACCACTCGGTCGACCTGGCCGGCAAGCGGGTCGCCGTCGTCGGCACCGGCGCCTCGGCGGCGCAGTTCGTGCCCGAGCTGCAGGAGGTGGCCGCGAAGGTGGTCGTGTTCCAGCGGACGCCGCCGTGGGTGGTGCCGCGGCAGGACCGCGCCTACACCGAGCGCGAGCACCGGCGGTGGGCGCGCGTGCCGGCGCTGCTCCGGCTGGCCCGGGGCGGGCAGTACCTGGCGCGGGAGGCCCGGCTCGGCGTGTGGACCGGCGGCGGCCGGCTGCGCGGCTTCGTCACCAGGCAGGCGCTCGCGTTCCTCGAGCAGCAGGTGCCCGACCCCGAGCTGCGCGCCAAGCTGACGCCGGACTACGCCATCGGCTGCAAGCGGGTGATCGTCAGCGACGACTACCTTCGGTCGCTCACCCAGCCGAACGTCGAGGTGGTCGCCTCGCCGGTGGCCGAGGTCCGCCCGCACGCGGTGGTCGACGCCGACGGCACCGAGCACGAGGTCGACGTCGTCGTCTACGGCACCGGCTTCCGCGCCATGGACATCCCGCTCGGGCACCGGCTGGTCGGCCGCGAGGGGCGCACCCTGCGCGAGGAGTGGGACCGCGACGGCGTCCGCGCGCACCGCGGCACCACCGTCGCCGGCTTCCCCAACCTGTTCCTGCTGCTCGGGCCGAACACCGCGCTCGGCCACACCTCCGTCGTCCTGATGATCGAGGCGCAGATCGGCTACCTCGTCGCGGCGCTGGAGCGGATGCGGGAGACCGGCGCCGGCGCGCTGGAGGTCCGCCGCTCGGCGCAGGACGCCTACGACGCCCGGCTGCAGGCCGAGCTCACCGACACCGTGTGGAACGCCGGCGGCTGCCGCTCCTGGTACCGCGACGAGCAGGGCCGCAACTTCACCCTGTGGCCGACGCACACGTACACGTTCATGCGGGAGATGCAGCGGTTCGACGCCGACGCGTACGAGCTGCGCGCGGCCCCGCGCGTCCCCGTCCCCGCCTGATCCCGTCCCCGCCTGACCCGGAGCCCCCGACCCCCATGCGCACCTCCACCGCCGCCGCCGGTCTCGCCGTCCTCGCCGCCGGGGCCGTCGTCGCCCGCCGCCGCGCCACCCGTCCCGCCGGCGCCCAGGCACCCGTCGCCACCCCCGCTCCCCCGCCGCAGGGCCGCGTCCGGACCGTGACCACCGAGGACGGCGTCGACCTGCACGTCGAGGAGTTCGGCGCCGAGCGGCCGACGGCGACCGTCGTCCTCGCGCACGGCTACGTGCAGTCCTCGCGGTTGTGGGCCGGCCAGGTCCGCGACCTGCTGGGGGCCCGCCCCGACCTGCGGGTGGTCACCTACGACCACCGCGGGCACGGCGCCTCCGGCCCGACGTCGCGGGACCGCGCCACGATCGAGCAGCTCGGCCGCGACCTGGCCCGGGTGCTCGACGAGGTCGCCCCGGACGGGCCGGTCGTTCTCGGCGGCCACTCGATGGGCGGCATGACGCTGATGGCGCTGGCCGAGCAGCGGCCCGGGCTGTTCGGCGACCGCGTCGCCGGCGTCGCGTTCGTGGGCACCAGCTCCGGCGGGCTGGACGCGGTCACCTACGGGCTGCCCGGGCCGGTGGCGAAGGTCGTCAAGCGGGCGCTGCCGGTGCTGAACGAGCGGGCGGTCCGGGCCGAGCAGGCCGGGAGGCCGCGCGCGGTCGGGAAGGCCGACATGTGGCTGATCTTCAGCGCCGCGGCCGACCCGGCGGACCTGCGGGCGGCGATGGAGGTGCACCGCGCCTGCTCGGCCGAGACGGTGGCCGCCTTCCTGCCCACCTTTTCCGACCACGACCGCGCCACGGCGCTCGAGGCGCTGGCGGAGGTCCCGACGCTGGTCGTCGTCGGCGACGCCGACCGGCTGTGCCCGGTCGAGCACAGCCGGACGCTGGCGGCGGCGCTGCCCACCGCGGAGCTCGCCGTCTACCCGGGCGCCGGCCACATGGTGCAGCTGGAGCGCCGTCCCGAGGTCAGCCGCCGGCTGCTCTCGCTGGTCGACCGCGCCCTCGCCGCGGACGCCGCGCCCGTCGTCGAGGAGCGGAGCGCCTGACGGGGCCTCAGCGCGACCGGTCGTAGCCGAAGAAGCCGCGCTTCTTGATCAGCGCGGCCACCTCGGGCGGCACCATCGCCTCCCAGCCGGTGTCCTCGGTCGGGATCCGCTTGAGCACGTCCCGGCTGAGGATCGGCAGGTGGTCGGGCTTGTGCTCGAGCCCGACGAAGCTGCCGCGCCGGTTGAGGTAGTCGAACAGCGGCCGCAGCTGCTCGGCCACCTCGAGGGTGTCGACGGTGACCACCTGGCCGTCGCGCAGCATCGGGTAGACGAACAGCCGCAGGTCGTTCTTGAACAGCCGGCCGAAGCTCTCGAGGATGCCGCCGGGCAGCCCGGCGTGCCGCTCCTCGTCGAACAGCTCGAGGAGGCTGGGCAGCCCCATGACCATGCCGATCCGGCCGTCGGTGCGCCAGGCGAGGTAGGCGGCCAGCCGGTGGTGGGCCAGGTAGTCCGAGATCAGCACCGGCAGGCCGCAGGCGGCCAGCAGGTCGGCCCGGGCGAGGAAGTCCCGCCGGTCGACGACGTCCCCGCCCGCGCGCAGGTTGGCCATGGTGAGCTCGGCGAGGACGAGCACGTCGCGCTCGGCGACCGCCGGGTCCCGCTCGAACGCGGTACGGGCCGCCTCGAGCATGTCGAGGTTGACCACCGTCGGCGGGCGGAAGCTGCCGCGCTCGACCAGGATCGCCTTCTTGCGCAGCGCCTCGCTGGGCTGCAGCACCTGGCGGTCGGGGCCGAACATCGCCGCGCCGGAGAGCCCGACCTGCACGAGCTTGAGCGCCATCACCCGGTTGTCGACCATGCGGAACTCGATGCCGCTCATCTCCAGCAGGTCGATCTCGATCCGGCCGGTGGTCAGCCGGTCGAGCAGGCTCTCCACCAGGCGGTCGGGCTCGTGGTGCTGGAAGAAGGCGGCGTGCAGCAGGTTGACGCCGACGATCCCGAGCGCCTCCTGCTGCTGGGGTGCCTCGTCGTCGAGCATGCGCACGTGGACGACGACCTGGCTGGGTTCGTCGCGCGGGTGAGCCTGGAACTTCACGCCCATCCAGCCGTGGCACTCGTTGCCGCCGCGGAAGCTGCGCGCGACGACGGTGTCGGCGAAGGCGAAGAACGACGTGTCGTCGCCCCGCTGGTCGGCGAGCCGGTCGACGTTGAGCTGGAACTCGCGGTCGAGCATCGCCTGCAGGCGGCCCTTGGAGACGTAGCGGTCGGCCTTGCCGTAGACGGCGTCGCTGACCGCCATGTCGTAGGCCGACATCGACTTGGCCACCGTGCCCGCCGCACCCCCGGCGCGGAAGAACCAGCGGGCGACCTCCTGCCCGGCCCCGATCTCGGCGATCGTGCCGTACCAGCGCAGGTCCAGGTTGATCTGCAGGGCCTTCTGCAGGGTGTCGACACCGGCGTCCATGGGGCACCTCCGGGTGCGGTCCGGGTGCTGGGCGAGCGTAGTCACCCGTGACCCACGTCACCTCCCCGCGAACACCGCCGTCGCTTTCCGGGGCGCGGTCAGGCCGCGGGGGCGAGGAGGGGCGGCCGGACGGTGATCTCCGATCCGTCCGGGCGCCAGGTGCGCCAGGTGCCGGTCGGTTGTCGTTCGACCCGGAAGCCGTGGTGGACCTTGGTGTGGTGGCGTTCGCAGAGGAGCGCCGCGTTCTCCAGGGAGGTGTCGCCACTGTCGATCCAGTGGACGAGGTGGTGGACGTCGCACCACCACGTCGGCGCACCGCACCCGGCGAACACGCAGCCGCCGTCCCGGAGTTCGGCTGCCTTGCGGATGTGCCGGCTCATCAGCCGCTGTTCCCGGCCCAGGTCCAGCGGGGCGCCGTCGGGGCCGAACACCACCCGGGACACCGCGCCGTCGCAGGCCAGCCACCGGGCTCTCGCGGCGGAGATGGTCGCCCCGAACCCCATCCGCCCCGCGTTGGGACTCCCGGCCGGGTCGACCAGGTCCTCCACGTCGATGACGACGGCGATCTGCGGCTTGTGCCCGCGCAGCACCGGCAGCGTCCCGGCGGCGAGGGCGTTGTCGGCCACCTGCACCAGCGCATCCCCTAGCCGCTGGGCGCGGCTGCGCTCGTCCCCGGCGGGCCGGTCGGACTGCACGTGGGCCTCCAGTGCGCTCTGCAGCCTCTCCCCGCCCACGGCGTCCAGGTGCCCGCGGAGGGACAGCGAGCCGTCGGCGTGCCTCGACAGCGTCAGCGACCGGCCCTCGGTCGGATCCGGCTCCGGTCCGTCGGGATCGAGGTCGGTGCAGTAGTGCTGCACCACCTGGACCAGGTCGGCGTGCGCCCGCTCGACCGCGACTCCGGTGAACACGGCGTCGATGACGGCCAGGTCCACCCCGGCGGCCGCAGCCGCGGCCAGCCGCTCGGGCGTCACCGCCTTCGCGGCGACGGCGACCTGCTCGGCGGACACCAGCCCCGCCGCGTGGGCCTCGGCGAGTGCCGGCAGGTGCTCCAGCGCGCGGCCGTTGCGCACCAGCCGCGCAGCCTCCGCCGGCGACAGCCGGCAGTGCCCGCGCAGCCACGAGGCCATCGACCTCAGCCCGTCCCGCTCCGGTGCCTGCTCGAGTTCGGCAGTCCGGACCGCGCGGGCCAGCCGGGCGTCGATCCGGCTGCGCTCGGCGACCAGCGCGGCGACGTCGTCGAGGACGTCACCGCCACCAGAATCACCCGAACACATGATCGAAGTCTAGCGGATCCGACAGCCTCACGCAGTGCGAACCCGCAGGTCAGGAGCCTGTCCACAGATCAACGCCAGCCGTTGACAGCAGCCCCGAGCGGGGGATCGCACCCCAGGTCTGTCTCGCCGGTCACCCCCGGGGCTGTCCCTCCGGTCAACTCACACGACGGCCGCAGCGCACCTCTCACACCCGGTCGGGGACCCCGCCCGAACGTGACTCGACCGCGGACGCCCGGCCGGCCACCCGCCGCAGCCCGGGTGTCAGCGCGAGGGACACGGCCAGCGACGTCGCCGCGAACACCGCCATCGCGGTCCCCGGCGGGACGGCGTCGCCCAGCGCCCCGGCCAGCACCGCGAACACCCCTTGCCCGGTCATCCGCGTCGCGGACTCGACGCCGAGCACCTGTCCGCGCAGTCCGGGCGGCGTCAGCGCGACCAGCCACTCCTGCTGCGCGAGCGACGCGGCGTAGCCGGCAGAGGCGAGCGCCACCAGCACGACGGCGACCGGCACGGACGGCCCGAGCGCGAAGGCGAGGAACGGCGCCGCCAGCAGCAGCCGCAGGGCGGTGTTCGACCGCCGCCGGCCGGCCGGGGTCACGAACCGCCCGACCACCAGGTCGCCGGCCATCATGCCGACGGCGCCGGCGGCCAGCAGCCAGCCGCCCCGCTCCCCCGCGTACGGCACGAACAGCGCCTCGCAACCGACCACCAGCCCGTTCGGGACGCACAGCGCCACGAGCAGCGTCCGCGTGTCCCGCCGCGCCAGCAGCAGCCGGTTGCCGCGCAGCGTCTCGGCCAGGCCGGCCCGCCCGTGCCGGCGCGGCGGCCGCTCGGCCAGCCCGAACCGCAGCACCGGCACGGCGGCGGCGGAGACGACCGCGGCCAGCACGAACACCTGCGTCGTCGTCAGGGCGGTCAGCAGCAGGCCGCCGGCCGCGAAACCGACCACCTGGAAGGCGCCGCCCGCGACGTTCACCGTCGACCGGGCCAGCGGGAACGCCTCGGCGGGCACCAGCTCCGACAGCAGCCCCCAGCGCGCCCCCGACCCGACCGAGACCACGTACGCCGTGGCGACGACGAGCAGCAGCCGTGCCGCGGGGTCGAGTCCGGGCAGCGTCTGCAGGGCCAGCGCCGCGGTGGACAGCGCCCCGACGAGCACCAGCGTGCGCCGCGGCGGGCTGGCGTCCGCGGCGGACATGAGCGTCGTCGCGCCGAGGGCCTGCGCGACCGACGGGCCGAACATCGCCACCGCCGTGAGCAGCGCCGACCCGGTCTGCCGGTGCACCAGCGTGGCCAGCGCCAGCGACGACGTCGTCGCGGCCGTCGTCGTCAGCGCGGTGCCGGTCCACAGCGCCCGGAACTCGGGGGACGCGAACAGCGCCCGGTAGGTGAGCACGTCAGGACCGTGCGGCGCGGGCCGCCGCCGTCCCACACTTTCGCCTACGGTCGAAAAGTGGGTGAGTTCATCGTCGATGCCGACGTCATGGCGCGCGCCCGCTTCGGCACCTCCCAGCTCACCGAGACCCTCGCCGGCCTGCGGCTGCTGCTCGCCGCGCAGGTCCCGCCGTGGCACCGGCCCTGGCGCGACGCCCACGCCGCCGCGCTGCGCGAGCGCCTCGACGCCGACCCGGTCGGCGCCGCCCTGCTGCGCGCCGCGTTCGGCGCGACCTGGACCGCGGACTTCCTCACCGTGCCGCCCGCCGCGCCCGACCTCGCGCTCGACGAGGAACTGGCGTACCTCGAGTCCCTCGACGACGACGCCGTCCGCGCCGACCTGGAGGTGGCCACCGGACCGGTGCCGCCGGAGCTGTACGGCACCGGCCTCGCCCGCACCGCCGCCGGCCTGCTGCGCTGGACGTGGGAGCACACGATCCGCGACGACTGGCCGCGGCGGCTGCGGGTGCTGCGCGCCGACGTCGTCGCGCGGACCGCCCGGCTGAGCCGGGAGGGCTGGTCGGGTGCGCTCGACGGCATCGCGCCCGGGGTCCGCTGGCTCCGGGACGGCCGGCTGCAGGTGAACGCGCACCCGTACCCGCCGCGCGACGTCCGCGGTCGCGACCTGCTGTTCATCGCCGCGCACAGCCGCGGCGGCTGGGTGAGCTGGCGCCTGCCGGACACCTACGCCGTCGTCTACCCGGTGTCCGGCACGCTCGCGTCGGACCCCGCTCCGCTGCCCGAGCCGCTGGTCCGCCTGCTCGGCCGCAACCGCGCGCGGGTCCTCACCGCGCTCGACGCGCCGCGGAGCACCAGCGCGCTGGTCGCCGGGACGGGCCTGCCGCTGGGCAGCGTCGGCGGGCACCTGCGGGTGCTGCTCGACGCCGGCCTGCTCGAGCGCCGCCGGTCGGGGCGCGAGGTCCTCTACTGGCGCAGCGACGCCGGCCAGGCCCTGTTCGACGCGGCCGGCTGAGGACCTCCGGCGCTTGAGTTGTTGCACGGGATTGGCACGGGATCTTGCGCGTGCCACGTGTTGCGACCGCGCCAACCCTTGTACCGGTGTCACTGCTTGCGTCATGCCAATCCTTGGCCGCGCCATCAGTTGCACCTGACAAACCCGTCAGACCTGCGGCAGGCCCATCTCGTCAGCGGCCTCAAGCCGTCCCTGCGCCATCCGGCGTGCACCGCGGGTGCTGCCGCACAAGGGCCGCGCTGGTGCTCGGGCGATGACGGTCAGCAGTCAGACCGCGCGCTTACGGTGACGCGCGGGCAGCAGCGATCGATCGGGGGGCGGGTGCACATGGAGCGGCGCACCGAGGCGGCGATGCGCGCCGCCCCGGCGGCGGTTCTGCTGCCCGCACCGCCGCGGGCTGCTACGCAGAACCCCGGGCCCGCGCTGCCGCGGACACCGGCCGAGCTGCATGTCGGCCTGCAGCGGTTGAAGAGGCTGTTCATCGGCGGGGAGCCGGCCGCACTGCGGTCGGGCCTGGCACCGGTGGAGAACGGCCGCGACATGCTGGTCGGCACGTCAGTGACGGCGCTGCAGACCCGATTCACCGCCCGGCACAACGGCCTTCTGGTGCCGTTGACCGCCGTGGGGCAGCCGCTGGACTTGGCCGGCGCCTACATCACCGGCTCCGAGCTCTTCGGCGAGGGACCGCTGCAGGCGATGGCGGTGCGCGAGCTGGCCCGCCGGTGCAGCCGGCCGGCCGGGCAGCTGACGGGAGGCACACCAGGCCCTTGCCGCCAGCGGACGCGTCTGATGCCGTCGGCGTCGCACGCCGGGGCCAACGTCGTGCCCGCCGCCAGATGAACAGCGCAGCGTCGTCGGCCGATGCCCGCAACAGCCACGAGGTCGGTTGCCTCGCCGTTCACACGCCCACTGGCGCGGCGTCCTTCGTCGCGGGGCGCTACTGCTCGGCAGGCTCAGCAGCGCGGCGGATGAGGTCGGCGACGTAGTCGCGGCGCAGGACGGGCCGGCACCGCGGGCGCTTGCCGGCGTTGATGTCGGCGACGTAGTTGGCCAGCCGCTGCGGTTGCTGCCCGACCACCCGTGGGCAAGCGCCCATCCCTGCATGGGCTTGCCGTCCAGCTTGATGCCGGCGTCGTGCAGGGCGAGGAGAACGCTGGCCACCTCGTCCTTCTCGTAGCCGGCCGTGATGGTGTTGCTGTGTTGATCGTCGCGGTCAGGTCAGTCAGCGCCTGCACTACGACGCGATCGAGTTCGGGCGTGAGGTGCTGCCACGGCGAGCCGTCGCCGAGGACCTGCGGCCGTACGGCGGACACCCACGGTCGGATCGAGTCGGCGTTCCAGGTGATCACACACAGGGCCTGCCCCCCTTGCGGTGAGAGTGTGATCGCAGCTGGCGTGTTGGCCGGACGTCCCGGCTGGCGACGGGCTAACTGCTCCAGCAACAAGGCGCGCAGCCTGGGCTTGAGACACGCCACCCGGTTGGCCGGGGCAAAGAGCGGGACACAGATCCCTGGAGCAGCGGCCGGCCAGCGAGGACCCTCGCCGGCATGACCGAACACGTCCAGCACTCGGTCCGCTCGGCCACGGCCGGGGACGTGGTGCGCTGCTGAGAGTGTTCGCCGCCGACCGAGCCAACACTTGATCATTGGCCCGAACGAACATCCGCTGCTCGCCCTCTGCGAAGGCTCGTTCAGGGGGCCTGCGGTTGTGCAGGTGATACGCGTGCGGGTTCCCGCAGGTTGGCGCTCAGGCGTCCTTGCGTGCGAGAGCCATGCGTTCGTGGTTCAGCGCCCGCAGCCCGTACCTGTCCTCGATGTCGTGCGGACCGACGTCCTCGATGACAGCGAAGTGGTTCCTGGTCATGAGCTCGGCGAACTCGGTCTGGGTCGGGGTCGTCAGGTAGGGCTCGCCGAGTTCAGCTACCCGGGCTTCGACGACCGCGCCGAGCCGCTGCGCGTCGGTGTCCTGGGCTGCAACCGGGGGGACGTAGCCGGCTCCTAGTGAGCACCCAGCGGGGAGGTCGCTCAGTGTCTGCGCGATGGCGTCTGGTGTCAGGTACGGGATCACCCCTAGCCAACTGGCGAACACGTCACGCGCAGGGTCGAGACCGGCTGCCGTCAACGCAGGACCGATGCGCTCGCGCTCGAAGTCGACCGGTACGCGCACAAGCTCGGGCGGCACCGGCGCACCTATGGCCTCCAAGCGCGCCGCCTTCCACGCCTGCGTCGACGGGTGATCTACCTCGAACACGCGGACTGAGCCCGTCTGCCGCCACGCGAAGGAGTCCAGCCCAGCACCCAGCACGACGTACTGCGTGGCTCCCGACGCAGCGAGCCACTCCTCAGCCAGGCGTTGACGCGCCGCGAACCACGCCGCGAACGGGATCTCGTCCTCACCCAGCAGGGGGCGGACATCGGCGATGACCGCGTCCGCATCAGCACCCACCAGAGGCCAGGCCATCCAGTCGGCCATGATTGCGCGCGGGCCGCGGTGGATCAGATGAGCCGAACGCGCTAGCGCGGCCGACATCGCGGTTCGGCTCGGCCCCGCTTCTGCATCCACGCTGGATGCTAACGACCGTTCCCCCGTCATCGCTACGTGCAACGGGTCCGTGCGCCGTGCGTCCGATTCTCCGCATGACCGGGCGCCGCGAGCCCCCGAGAAGACCGGCTCTGCTCGCGCAACACGCAGCGGCTATGGGCCGTTCTCAGCGGCCTGCCGAGAGCAGCTGTGGACAACGGCGCTGACCTGCTGCCGGAGCCCCGGCCCATGCAACACATCGACCCCAGACGGCCACCGGCCCCCAGTTGAGGCCGCACGAGCAGCCCAACACCGCGACCGACTCCCCTCAACCGGTCGCAGGTGTCTTCCGTCCCGACAGCGGTGTCAGAAGAACCGGTGCCCCGGGTGCCGCCCATGATCACGGGAGAGGCACTCGGACTCTGGGCCGCGCAGCCGACCAGCGGCAACGTGATCGGTCTCGACGACGACACCGGGGGCGGGAACTGCCATGAGCACGTCGGAGACCGCGGCCGGCACGGACGTGCAGGTCGCCCAGGCCAACGGCATCGAGATCGCGTACGAGACCTTCGGGTACCCGTCGGCCCGGCCACTGCTGCTGATCATGGGTGCCGGCGCGCAGATGCTGCTCTGGCACGAGGACACGTGTCAGGCGCTCGTCGACCGCGGCTTCTTCGTCATCCGGTTCGACAATCGCGACACGGGGCTGTCCACCCACCTGCACGACGCGGTGCCCGACGTGGCGGCAGCCGCCGCCGGAGACCTGTCCTCGGCGGCCTACACCCTCGAGGACATGGCCGACGACGTCGCCGGGCTGCTGGACGCCCTCGGGCTGGACAGCGCGCACATCGCGGGCGTCTCTCTCGGGGGGATGGTGGGGCAGACGCTCGCCGTCCGGCAGCCCGCCCGGGTGCGCAGCCTGACCTCGATGATGTCGGCCCCGGCGCTGCCGGTGGACCGGATGGGAGCGGAGGCTCAGCCGCCGGCCACCAGCCGGGAGGAGTACGTCGAGCAGGTGCTGCAGCTGTTCCGGCGCGTCGGGTCACCGGGGTATCGCACCGACGAGGCGTGGCTGGCCGACGTCGCCGGTCGGTCCTACGACCGTGCCTACGACCCGGCCGGCGCCGTGCGCCAGGTGCTGGCCGTGCTGGCCTCCGGTGACCGCACCGAGCAACTGCGCGGGATCCGTGTCCCGACGCTGGTGGTGCACGGCGAGGCCGACCCGGTCTTCCCCGTCGCCGGTGGCCGCGCCACCGCCGCGGCCATCGCCGGCGCCGAGCTGCTCGTGCTGCCGGGCGTGGGCCACTCCCTGCCGCGGGAGGTGTGGCCGACGATCCTGGACGCGCTGGTCCGCACCGCCGATCGCGCCGGGGACGCCACGGCGTAGTGAGCGTGCCGGGAGCCGTGCCCACCGGCCGGAGGTCCGGGCCGCGCGCCCGGCAGCCGGCTCAGCGGTCGGCCGGATCGGCGCGCGGGGCGCGGGCGGCTTCGAGGGCAGGAGGTCTCCCGTGAGCGGCAGGTCGGTGATCCGCGCAGCCCGGGCCTTCGACGGCGAGCGGGCGCTCCCCGGCGGCGCGGCCGTGTTCGTCGAGAACGACCGGATCGCCGGTGTCGAGCCCGCAGCGGCATCGGTCCCGGACGGCTGGCCGGTCCACGACTTCGGCGACGCGACGGTCCTGCCGGGGCTGGTCGACGTGCACGTGCACCTGTGCGCCGACGGCCGCAACGGCGCGCTCCAGCGGTTGCCGGGACTCGCCGACGACGAGCTCGCCGGGGTCGTCGACGACTCGCTGCGGACCCAGCTGGCCGCCGGGGTGACCACCGTCCGCGACCTGGGCGACCGCCGCTGGGCGGTGCTCGACCGCCGGGACGAGGGCACCGCGGGCCTGCCGACGATCGTCGCCTCGGGGCCGCCGATCACCAGCGTGCGCGGGCACTGCTGGCACATGGGCGGGGAGGCCGCGGGGCCCGAGCAGCTGCGCGCCGCGGTCGCCGAGCGCGCGGAGCGCGGCGTCGACGTGGTCAAGGTGATGGCCAGCGGCGGTGGCACCACACCCGGCACCGACGTCCTCGCCTGCCAGTTCACCACCGAGGAGCTGCGACTCGTCGTCGACGCGGCGCACGCGGCCGGCCTGCCGGTGACGATCCACGCGCACGGGCTGCCCGCCGTGGAGCAGGCGCTGGCCGTCGGCAGTGACGGCGTCGAGCACTGCACCTGCCTGACCCCGGACGGGCTGCGGCCGCCGCCGGAGGTGCTGGCCGCTCTGGTTCGCCGGCAGGTCGTCGTGTGCCCGACGCTGGGTAGGGCCGCCGGCGAGCCGGCGCCCGCGCCGTTGGTGGCGATGTTCGCCCGGGCCGGGCTCACCCCGGAGAGCGGCCGGGCCGAGCGGCTGGCCGCGGTCGCCGCCATGCACCGCGCCGGCGTCGTGCTGGTGTCGGGGACCGACGCCGGCATCGGCGCCGCCAAGCCGCACGGCCTGCTCCCCGACGCCATCGCCGAGCTGACCGAGTGCGGGTTCTCCCCGGCCGAGGCGCTCGCCTCCGCCACGTCCGTGCCGGCCCGACACCTCGGGCTCGCCGGCCGCAAGGGGCGCCTGCGGCCCGGCCTCGACGCCGACCTCCTGCTGGTCGCCGGCAACCCACTCACCGACCCGGCCGCCCTGCAGCGGGTGACGGCGGTCGTGGTCGGCGGCGCCTGGGCCGACGGGCGCGCGCGGCCCCACACATCCGCCGACCCCACAGCGGGGGTGAGTGCGCCGTGGGCATCGGCTTGAGCCGGATCAAGCACGTCAAGCTGCCGGTCACCGACCTGCAGCGCAGCGCCGCCTGGTACGCCGAGCTGTTCGACCTAGTCCTGGTCACCGAGTACGCCGAGGGCGGCGAGGTGCGCGGGGTGTCAATGCGCGACCGGGACGGGGAGATCGAGATCGACCTGCGCCAGCGGGAGTTCTGCGCCGGCCGACCGGACCTCGCCGGGTTCGACGTGTTCGCCCTCACCGCACCCACCGAGCAACTGTTGACCGACGTCGTGGAGCGCTGCGACCGGCTCGGCATCGGGCATACCGAGGTGCGGCGCGCCCCCGGATACGCAGCCGGCGTGGACATCCCCGATCCGGACGGCATCCCGGTGCGGATCGTCTGGCACGACCCCGACGGCCCGCTCGGGCGGGCCGAGTTCCTCGGGGTGGACTCCACCGCCGACGGGCGGTGGCACACCTACCGGCGGCCACAGCTGGACCTCGGCCACCGCCACACTTAGCCCGGCCGCCGGCTCTGCGGACAGCCACCCGGCGGCGGGCTGCGGTGGCTCGTCGGGGCCGCGCCGGCCACGGGGGATCCGGGGGCCGCTCGACCGAACTAAGCCCGTGGCTGGCGGGACCCGACCGCGGGGTCGGTACCGCGGGCGACGGCCGTCACGCCGACGGGAAGTGGCACTGCAGCGACACGCGACCACTGGTCGTGATGACGATGCGTCCCTCGACCGTGGTCGTGGGGCCGTAGCAGGGCACGGAGCCCACGTAGGTCTGGGCAGGTGCCGCCAGGTCCTCGGGCAGTCGGCCGAAGCAGCTCACGTTGATGCCGCCTGACGGAGTCTCGACGACCGTGGAGTTTCCGATCGGGAATGGCGGAAGGAAGGGGACGTCTTCCTCGTCGGTCCAGCAGTCCACGGCATCCCTGGTGATGAACACCAGTGCTGCTGCTTGCGCCGACGCGGGCACTGCCGTCACGAGCATCAACCCGGCGCCGCCGATCACCGCGGCTCTCGCAAGTCGACGTGTCGTGTCCGCCTCCGGCATCAAGGGGGGACAACCATCGACCCAGGCCACAGAGGTGCCCCAGAGCACAAGGTCTCTGCTGTCCGCAGCGATGCCGGTCCTCAGCCAGGCCGCCGGGGCGGTTGCAGCTGCCAGGAGTTGCGTGTGCCAATCGCTGCGTCTGCCAATCTGGCGGCGACTGGCAGGGTGCAACTCCCGATTGGCAAGCGCAGCAGTTGGCAGCTCGGGCAACCGCGAGCGTGCCAATCCCGTGCAAGAACGCAGCGCTCGTGGGCGGGTCCGTCAGGCCCCGCGGGCTGCCGCGGGGCCGCCGGACCAGACCTGCGCGGCGATCATGGCGATGTCGTCGGCGGGTGCGCCGTCGGCCAGAACGGCGTCCAGCACGCGGTCGCACAGTTCCTCGACCGGTTCCGGGGCCACATCGAGCCGGGTGGCAAGAGCGTCGATCCCGTCGTCGATGAAGCGGTCCGGGCGCTCCACCAGACCGTCGGTGTACAGCAGTACGGTGCTCCCGGCGGGCAGCGGTGAGGAGGCGGTGGCGTAGCGGGCGCCGGACCGCACGCCCAGCGGCAGGCCCGGGGACACGCGCACCGCGGTCACCGGGCGGCCGGGTGGTCGCAGGAACGGCGGCAGGTGCCCGGCGCTGGCCGCGGACAGCCGTCCCCTGCCAGGGTCGAGCTGCACGTAGCAGCCGGTCACGAACACGGAGCCGTCGCCGGCGTCGAGGTCGCAGACGGCCGCGTTGAGCGCGGTCAGCACCCTGCCGGGGTCCGCGCCGTCGCGGGCCTGGGCGCGGGCGAGCGCCCGCACCTGGCCCATCAACCCGGCGGCGCCCACACCGTGGCCGGCGACGTCGCCGATGAGCAGCCCGATCCGGTCGCCGGGCAGCGCGAAGGCGTCATACCAGTCGCCACCGGCACGGGCCGCCGTGCCGGCCGGGTGGTAGCGGGCGGCCAGCCGCACGCCGGGCAGGTCGGGCAGCCGGGGTGGGAGCAGGTGACGTTGCAGGGTCTCGGCGATCTGCCGCTGTACGTCGGCCAGCCGGGCCCGCTCCAGCGCACCCGCGCACAGGTCGGCGATGACCTGCATCCGCTCCACCTCGTCAGGCGGGAAGTCGCGCGGCTCGGGCCAGCCGAAGGAGACCGTGCCCAGCGGCCGCCCGCGGACCTGGAGCAGCAGCTGCGCCCACGCCTGCTCGGTGACGGGTACACCGGCGATCGCCGGATAGCGCCGGTCCCGCTCCGCCAGCGAGCGCAGCAGCACCGGCCGGCCGGTCGCGACGAGGTCGCGGGAGGGGAGCGGCGCCTCCAGCGGCCACCGGGCGAACCGGGTCCGGATGTCGGCGGGGGTGTTGCCCGTGGGCTGGGCGAGGTGGAAGGTCCGGGTCTCCGGCTCGTAGAGGCCGACGATGGCCAGCGTGGCACCCAGCAACGCCGGGGTCTGCCGCGTCAGGACGGCGGCGACCTCCTCGACGGTGGAGGCCACCGCCAGCGCCCCGGCCAGCGCCTGCAGATGGCGGGTCAGCTCGCGTTCGGCCCGCTCCGCCTCGCCGCGGCGGGCCCGGTCGATCGCGGCCGCGCACGCGCGGGCGACCCCGGCGAGCAGGTCGCGATCGGCCGGGTCGACCTCTCCGGACTCGGTGAAGTGCACGCTGAGGTAGCCCACCGCTGTGTCGTCGAGCTGCAACGGCTGCACCGCGGCGGCCTGGTAGGGAGTGCCGTCGGTGATGGCGACCGCGTCGGGGAACGCGGCCGCGGCCGCGGCCCGGTCGGGCAGGAACAGCGACCGGCGCGTACGGGCGACGTGCGGACCGGGGAGCGACGCGTCGGCCGGCAGCCGGGCGAACCCGGCGGCCACCTGCTCGGGGAAGCCGGTGGTGATCGTCCGCAGCCAGCGCCCGTCCGGCTCGAGGATCCCGATGGACGCCGCAGCACCGCCCACCGCCGCGCTGGCCCGCTCCAGCGCCACCTGCAGCACCTCCGGCAGGGTGACCGCTCCCGACAGTTCCGCGGTCAGCGCCTGCAGCGCCGCAGCACGGTCCTGCACCCGGCGGAGGTCGGTGACGTCCTCGACGACCACGGCCACCGTCTCGCCCGTTGCACCGGCCGCGGCGAGCGGGTGGACGCCGACCCGCCAGCAGCTCGAGGCGCCCGGCCGCAGGCGCCGGCCGCCACCGACCACCAGGCCGGTCACCGGCTCCTGCAGCGTCAGCGCCTGCCGGCAGGCCGGCCCGATGGCGTCGGCCGCGTCGCCCAGCGCCTCGCGCAGTCCCCGCCCGACGAGCGGAGACGACCCCGTCCCGGCCGTGCCGGTGGCCAGCGCGGCCATCGCCGGGTTGACCCAGGCGATCCGGAGGTCGGGACCGACCACGGCCAGGCCGACCGGCGCGACCTGCACCAGGGCGTCCGGCAGCTCCGCCCCCACCAGCGGCGGAGGGCCGCCCAGGGTCATGCCCGGCTCCCCTCAGAGGGACCCGACACGCGGACCCGGCGCCGCGTGCGCCCGGGCGGGTCGGCCGGCGTGTCGCTCACCCGGCGACCATCGGCTCCTCCGTTCCCGCGTGACAAGAGACCTCCAGCCCTGCGGCCCGGCCCGATGGGCACTGAACCGGGGCACCACCGGATCGGGGCTACCGGTGGCCGGGGCCGGGGAGCAGGCCGCGCTCGACGGCGACCATCACCGCGCGGGTGCGGTCGTCGACGCCGAGCTTGGCGAACACCCGCAGCAGGTGGGTCTTCACCGTGGCCTCGCCGATGAACAGCTCCCGGCCGATCTCGGCGTTGGTCAGCCCGCGCGCCACCCCGGCGAGCACCTCGAGCTCCCGCGGCGTCGGCTCCTCCGCCGCGGGCGCCCGCATGCGCGACACCAGCCGGGCGGCCACCGGCGGCGCCAGCACGGTCTCCCCCCGGGCGGCCGCGCGGACGGCGTCGGCCAGCTGCGGCAGCGGCGCGTCCTTGAGCAGGTAGCCGGTCGCCCCGGCGGCGACGGCGCGCACGATGTCGGCGTCGGTGTCGTAGGTGGTCAGCACCAGCACCCGGACGCCGGGGTGCGTGCCGGCCAGCCGCTCGATCGCGGTGACGCCGTCCATCCGCGGCATCCGCAGGTCCATGAGGACGACGTCGGGCCGCGTCGCGGCGACCTGCGCCAGCGCCTCCTGCCCGTCGCCGGCCTCCCCGACGACGTCGAGGTCGGCCTGCGCGGCCAGCCAGCCCACCAGCCCGCCGCGCACCACCGGGTGGTCGTCGACCACGAGCACGCGGATCACGGGCCGGGCACCCGCACGGTCACCCGGGTGCCCGAGCCCGGCGCCGAGGCGACGTCGACCTCGCCCCCCACCTGCGCCACCCGCCCGCGCAGGCCGTCGAGCCCCGACACCGCCACCGACGACGGGTCGAAGCCCACGCCGTCGTCCTCGACGTGCACCGACACCTGCCCGCCGACCCGCGCCAGCCGCAGCACCACCGCTGTGGCGCCCGCGTGCCGCCGGACGTTGGTCAGCGCCTCCTGCGCCCCGCGCAGCAGCACGACCTCCTCGTCGGTGCGCAGCCCGGTCCCCCCGTCCAGTGCCCCGGTGTCCACCCGCACCGGCAGCCCGGTCTCGCGGGCGAACCGGCCCGCCAGGTGCTCCAGCGCCTCCACCAGGGTCGAGCCGTCCAGCGCCACCGGCCGGAACGCCGCGACCACCGCCCGCGCCTCGGCCAGGTTGTCGCGGGCGACCTCCTCGATCACCGCCAGCCGCTCGCGGACGGCGCCGGTGTCGGCGTCCAGCAGCGCCGCCGCGGTCTGCGCCTGCACCACGATCGACGTGTAGCCCTGCGCCAGGGTGTCGTGCACCTCCTGCGCCAGCCGCTCCCGCTCGGCCAGCACGCCGCGCTCGCGCTCGGCGGCCGCGAGCTCCGACCGCGTCGCCTCCAGCTGCGCGATCAGCGACGCGCGCTCGGCGCTCTCGTGCAGCACCCGGCTGATCCAGACGCCGAGCGCCAGGCTGAACCCGATGCCGATGCCGGTCTCGAGCAGCACGTCGGCGGTGCTGCGCTCCGAGGCGGCGCCCAGCACCGGGCCGGCCGCGCTGGCCAGCCCGAGCAGCAGGGTCCAGGTGACGCCGGTGAGGGTCCCCTGGACGGCGAACCAGACCTGCGGGTAGGCGAGGAAGAGCAGGAACAGCAGCCCCGGCGCCACCCAGCCGAGCAGGGCGAACGCGGTGACCAGCACGGCCAGGTAGGCGACCGCCCGCCGCCGCGCCCCCCGGCTGACCGCCGGGACGCCGAGGACGGCGTAGGCGACGGCCAGCGCGCCCAGCACCGCCAGCGCCGCCGCGCGCCGGTCGTCGTCGACGGCGTCCCCGGCGGCCGCGGACACCACGGCCAGGCCCCACACGACGGCGGAGATCACGTGCACGCCGGTGACGGTGGCCCGCCACCCGCGCTCGGGCAGCGGCTCGCCGCCGTCGTCCCGCGGGGGGACGACGGCGGCGGCCAGGCGGCGGGTCAGGCTCACGACGTCCGGCGCCAGCGGAAGGTCCGGGCGCACACCACGGCGCCGATGATCACCCATGCCGCCAGCACCAGGGCAGTGGTCCCGCGCTCCCAGCTGCCGGCCGGTTCCGCGACCGCCGCGGCGTCGGGCAGGAAGACCGAGCGCATCCCCTGGACCATCCACTTGAGCGGGAAGACCGAGGCGACCTCCTGCATCCACGGGGGGAGCTCGGAGAAGACGAAGAAGACGCCGGAGAAGAACTGCAGGACGACGGCGAAGGCGGCGATCCCGTTGCCCACCGACCGGCTGCTGCCGACCGAGGCGACCGCGACGCCGAGCACCGTGCCGGCCGCCGCACCGCCGAGGGCCACCCAGGCGAAGGTCAGCCAGCGGCCGGGGTCGGTGGGCAGCGGGACGCCGAAGGCCGTCGCGGCCACGGTGAGCAGCAGCGCCATCTGCAGGACCGTCGTCACCAGCACCTGCCCGGCCTTGCCGAGGAAGTAGCCGAGCGCCGGGGTGCCCAGCGTCTGCAGCCGGGCCAGGTCGCCGCGGTCGCGCTCCTCCGCGATCGCCGTCCCGACCGCCTGGAAGCTGGTCAGCATGATCCCGGTGGCGGCGATCCCGGCGAGGAAGTACTGCGCGAACGGCACGCCACCCGGCCGGTCCTCGCCGGCGAACACCGACGCGAAGATCACCAGCATCACGACGGGATAGGCGAACGAGAACACCACCTGCGCCGGGTCGCGGACGAACAGGCGCAGCTCCATCCCCGCGCGGGCCAGCCCGATCGCGGCGGCCGACGGCGGCGCGGGACGGGTGGCGGTGGCGGTCATCGGGGCTCCCCCTCGGCGGCGGCGACCAGCCGGAGGTAGACGTCCTCCAGGCCGGGGCGGGTGACGGTCAGGCCGGGCACCTCGCCGTGCGGTGCGGCGGCGAGCAGGTCGCGCAGCACGGCCGCGGGCGTCGCGGTCACCACCTCGCGGCCGCGGCCGTCCTCGGTCCACCGCACCGTGGCCTGGCGGCGCAGCGCGGCGCCGAGTCCCGCCGGCGGGGCCACCTCGACCAGCCGGCCGGCGGCGATGACGCCGACCCGGTCGGCCAGGTGCGCGGCCTCGTCGAGGTAGTGCGTGGTGAGCAGCACCGTGGTGCCGCGGTCGCGCAGCCCCTCCACCAGCGTCCAGAACTGCCGGCGGGCCACCGGGTCCATGCCGGTCGTCGGCTCGTCGAGGAACAGCAGCTCCGGCCGGCCCTGCACGCCGAGGGCCACCTCCAGCCGCCGCCGCTGCCCGCCGGAGAGCCGGTCCACCCGGGTGCCCGCGGCTTCGGCGAGCCCGACGTCGGCCAGCAGCTCCCGGGTCGGCACCGGCGTGGCGTGGTAGTGCGCGAAGTGGTCGAGGATCTCCCGCACGGTGAGCGCGTTGCCGGCGCCGGTGGCCTGGCCGACGACGCCGAGCCGGTCCCGCCAGGCCCGGCCGGCGCGGGCGGGGTCCTCGCCGAGGACGGCGACCTCCCCGCCGTCGCGGCGGCGCACGCCCTCCAGGACCTCGACGGTCGTCGTCTTGCCCGCACCGTTCGGGCCGAGCAGGGCGAACACCTCGCCGCGCCGGACGTCGAGGTCGACGCCGTCGACCACGGCCCGCGCGCCGTACCGCTTGACGAGCCCGCGGACGCGGACCGCCGGCTCGTACCCGTGCGCCGCGGGGGGCGGCGCGGTCTCGATCGCTGTCATGGCCCCGAGCCTGTCGGCGCGCCGCGCCGGCCGGGACGGCCGCGCGGTGGGTCCGCCGTCCACCGTCCGGTGGACGGCGGGGTCAGGGACGCGGAGCGAGGACCGGGCGGCCGGCCAGCGCGCTGACCACCTCGACGGCGTCGTCCCACCAGCGCCGGTAGTGGTCCGGGTCGGCGTTGCGCTGGGTGCGGTGCGCGGCGATGGTCGGCGGCAGCGACTGCCAGTCGGGGACCTCCTGCAGCGCCAGGAAGAAGTTGGTGGCGCTGGTGGTGGGGTCCATCCGGTCCTCGTAGGAGCCCCAGGCGCCGTTGTCGCGCTGCTGGAACAGCCCCCGGGAGTCGGGCCCGGCGGCGTCGCCGCGGTCGAGCACCAGCAGCGAGGACTCCCCCATCGCCGTCATCACCCCGACGACCTGCGCGCAGGTGTCCAGGCCCAGCACCGCGGCCGCGTTCACGATCGCGGCGGCGTTGGCCAGCTGCTCCCCGCGGTACCCGGCGACCGGCCCGTCGGGCACGGCGGCCGGGTCGACCCGCACCCCGGGCTCGGCGGCCGCGCAGTCCGCCGACCGCGGCGACGGCGTCGTCACCTGGCGCACCACGACGAACGCCGCCAGCAGCACCAGGACGCCGACGACGAGGGCCGCTCCCTGCCGCCGCCGGGGCGGGGCGGCGGCCTGCGTCGTCTGCACACCCCGGCCAACGGACGGCGGGCCGCGGAGATCCCCCGCGGTCCCCGGCGGCCCCACGGCCGCGTCCGGAAACCGCCAGTCCCCGGCCCTGCCCGGTGCCATGCTCGGTGTCGTGCTCTCCCCCCTCGACGCCGAACGCTGCTACCGCGCGGTCGCCAGCCGCGACGCCCGGTTCGACGGCTGGTTCTTCACCGCGGTGCGCACCACCGGCATCTACTGCCGCCCCTCCTGCCCGGCGCGCACGCCCGCGGCCGCGAACGTCTCCTTCTTCGGCACCGCCGCCGGCGCCCAGGCCGCGGGCTACCGCGCCTGCCGCCGCTGCCGGCCCGACGCCGTCCCCGGCTCTCCCGAGTGGGACGTGCGCGCCGACGTCGTCGCCCGGGCCATGCGGCTGATCGCCGACGGCGAGGTGGAGCGCACCGGCGTGCCCGGGCTGGCCGCCCGGCTCGGCTACTCCGAGCGGCAGGTGCACCGCCTGCTGGTCGGCGAGCTCGGCGTCGGCCCGCTGGCGGTGGCCCGCGCCCAGCGCGCGCAGACCGCGCGGGTGCTGATCGAGACCACCGACCTGCCGATGGCCGACGTCGCCTTCGCCGCCGGGTTCGCCAGCATCCGCCAGTTCAACGACACCGTCCGCGAGGTGTTCGCCTGCACGCCGACCGAGCTGCGCAGCCGCCGGCCGGGCACGGTCGGCGGGACGCCGGGCTGGCTGACCCTGCGGCTGGCCGCCCGCGCCCCGTTCGACGCCGCCGAGGTGCTGCACTTCCTCGGCGCGCACGCCGTCCCGGGCCTGGAGGAGTGGGACGGGACGACGTTCTCCCGGGTCCTCGACCTGCCCGCCGGCCCCGGCGTCGTCCGGCTGTCCCCCTCCGCCGACGGCGGCGCCGCGGTGACCGCCCGGCTGCTGCTCACCGACCTGCGCGACCTGCGCGCCGCCGTCCCCCGCTGCCGGGGGCTGCTCGACCTCGACGCCGACCCGGCCGCCGTCGACGAGGTCCTCGGCACCGACCCGGCGCTGGCCCCGCTGGTCGCCGTCGCGCCCGGCCGCCGGGTGCCCGCCTCCCCCGACGCCCCGGAGGCGGCGGCGCGGGCGGTGCTCGGCCAGCAGGTGTCGGTGGCCGGCGCCCGCACGCTCACCGCGCGGGTGCTGGCCCTGGCCGGGACGCCGCTGGCCGAGCCGGTCGGCACGCTCACGCACGCCTTCCCGCGGCCCGAGGCCCTGGCCGGCGCCGACCTGTCCGCCGTCGGCCTGACCGGCGCCCGCCGCCGCACGCTGGGCGGCCTGGCCGCCGCGCTCGCCGACGGGCGGGTGGTCCTCGACCCCGGCTGCGACCGCGAGGAGGCGGCCCGCGACCTGCTGGCACTGCCCGGCATCGGCCCGTGGACCGCGGCGCTGGTGGTGATGCGCGGCCTGGGCGACCCCGACGTGTGGCTGCCCGGTGACCTCGCGCTGCGCCGCGCCCTCGCCGCCCTCGGCAGCTCCGACGCCGAGGCCGCCGGCCGCTGGCGGCCGTGGCGTTCGTACGCCGCGATGCACCTCTGGGCGCTCGCGGCGCCCACACTGTTCACCCGCTCCCCCGCCGATCGGAGTGCGTCATGACCCCGTCCGCCCGTTTCGCGACCGTGGCCACCCCGCCCGGTCCCTTCACCGTCGTCGTCACACCGGGGCCGGACGGCGGCGACGTCGTCCTGGCCGCCGGGTGGACCGGCGACGTCGCCGAGCTGCTGCCCGTCGTGCACCGCGCGCTGCGGCCCACCTGGGTCGAGCGGGTGGAGCACCTGCCGGTCCTGGACGTCGTGGAGGCGCATGCCGCCGGCGACGTCGGCGCGATCGACGCCGTCCCCGTGCGGCAGCGGTCGGGGCCGTTCCTCGAGGACGCCTGGGAGGTGCTGCGCACCGTGCCGCCGGGGCAGCCGGACACCTACGCCGAGTTCGCCGCCCGCTGCGGCCGGCCCTCGGCGGTGCGGGCCGCGGCCAACGCGTGCGCCCGCAACGCCGCCGCGCTGTTCGTCCCGTGCCACCGGGTGCTCGGCTCCGACGGCGGGCTGGGCGGCTTCCGCTGGGGCACGCCGGTCAAGCGCTGGCTGCTCGACCACGAGGCGGCGCACGCCCCGGTCCCCGTCGACGCCTGAGGGAGGACCCCGTGCCCCCGCCGCCCGCAGGCTCGCGGCGGGACCCTGCAGGGGGCCGCGGGGGTGGGACGGGGCCGCCTCCCGGGAGTTGTCGGTCGGGTGTTGCACCCTGCTGTCCGTGGACGCTGCCTCCCTCCTGCTCGGCCTGCTCCTCGGGGTGCTGCTGGGGGCGGCCGTGACCCTCGGGGGAGTCGCGCTGCTGGCCCGCCGCCGGCCGGCCGAGGCCGGGCTGGACCCGCTGCACGAGTCGCTGGACCACCTGCACCGGCTGCTCGCCGGCATGGAGCAGGCCCGGGCCACCGCGCACGGCGAGCTGCGCGAGCAGATGGGCACCGTCGGGCAGACCAGCGCGATGCTGCGCCAGGAGACCGCGGCGCTGGTCACCGCGCTGCGCACGCCGCACGTCCGCGGCCGCTGGGGCGAGATCCAGCTGCGCCGGGTGGTCGAGGTGGCCGGCCTGCTCGAGCACTGCGACTTCGTCGAGCAGCCGTCGTCGACCAACGACGAGGGCGCGGGCGTCCGGCCCGACCTCGTGGTCACCCTCGCCGACGGCCGGCAGGTCGTCGTCGACGCGAAGGTCCCCTTCACCGGCTACATCGAGGCCACCCAGGCGACCGAGGAGACGGTGCGGGTGCAGCGGGTCGCCGCGCACGCCCGGCAGCTGCGCGCGCACGTCGACGCCCTGTCCCAGCGCCGCTACCCCACCGCGTTCCGCCCGGCCGCGCCGTTCACCGTGCTGTTCGTCCCCTCCGACGGGTTCCTCACCACCGCCCTGGAGGCCGAGCCGGGCCTGCTCGAGTACGGCTTCGGCCGCGACGTCGTCATCGCCACCCCGAGCACGCTGCTCGCACTGCTGCGCACGGTGGCGCACTCCTGGCGGCAGGAGCGCCTGGCCCGCGACGCCGACCAGGTCATCGAGACCGGCCGCCGGCTGCACGCCCGGCTCACCACGCTCTCGGGCCACCTCGCCCGCCTGGGCTCGGCGCTGGGCTCGACGCTGACCCGCTACAACGAGACGGTCGGCTCCTACGAGCGCTCCGTGCTCGCCGCCGCCCGCCGCTTCGACGACCTCGGCGTCGGCGAGACCCCCGTGCCCACCCCGCCGGAGGTCGAGGCGGTGGTGCGGCAGCTGCGGCCGGCCGGTGAGGAACCGGCACCCCTCGACGACGCCGGGGAGGACGACCCCACCCCGCTGCGCTGGCGGCTGCCCGAGGGGCGCTGAGCGCGGGACGTCCCGTCCGGCCCGCGGGACACGTCCGTCACACCCACCCCGCGGCTCACCGAGAGTTGCCAAATCGACAGGGCGACCTGTCGCGCGTCGAGCCCGGGAACTCCCCCTGCGGGCGGTCTCCCGTCGCTACCGTGAGGTCCGACAGCGGCCCGGAGGGGCCAGGACGTCCGGACGGGGAGGTACGCCATGGCCTCGGCGAGCACTGCCGACACCTGGCGGGACAGCGGGGTGGGCGCGCAGCGCCCCCACGCCGGCCCGCGGGCGGGGCGTCCCGACGCCACCGGCCCGGACCGCTCGATGCGCATGGGCCTCCCGCCGGTGCCGCCGCCCCCGCCGCGCGGCCGTCCCGGTGACCGTGGCGCCGGCCGCGGGGCCGTCCCGGCGCGCCCGCCCGTCGAGGCCCGGCCCATGGCCCGCCCGCCGGCCGCGCGTCCCGCGCAGCAGCGCACCCCGTACCCGGGCGTCCACCCGCTCGCCGAGCGTCCCGAGCCCGCGGCACCGCCGCGCGCCCACGGCACCCGTGCCGCCGCGCGCGCGGCCGAGCGGGCCGCCGCGGAGCCGACCCAGGGGAGCCGGATGCGCGGCCTGCTCGTCGTCCTCGGCGTCTTCGTCATCACCCTCGCCGGGGGCGCCGTCGACTCGTTCCTCGGCACGGGCCTGGGCACGCTGACCCTCGTCACCCTCGTCGCGGCCGCCGCCGTCGGCACGCTGCTGGTGCGCCGCCGCGACCTGCTCTCCGTCGTCGTCGCGCCGCCGCTGGTGTTCGTGGCGGTGGCGCTGGTCAACATCGGCCTGGCGCCGTCGGCGACGTTCAGCCTGCCGACGCTCGCCACGGTGCTCATCCGCGGCTTCCCCACGATGGCCGTCGCCACCGCCGTGGCGCTGGTCCTGGCGGTCGTCCGCTGGGCCGCCCGCCGCTGACCCACCTTCCAGCACGCAGCGAGCCCCCTCCCGGCCGGGAGGGGGCTCGCTGCGTCCGCAGGTCCTAGCGGACGGGCCGGGCGGTCTCGCCGCGCCTGGGCCGCAGCTCGTGCGGCAGCGCGAACACCAGCCGCTCCTCGGCCGCCTTCACCGTCTCGACGTCGGGGTAGCCGCGCTCGGCCAGGAGGTCGAGCACCTCGCCGACCAGCACCTCGGGCACCGACGCGCCGCTGGTGACGCCGACGGTGCCGACGCCCTCCAGCCACGCGGGGTCGATCTCGGCGGCGTAGTCGACCAGGTACGCGGCACGGGCGCCGGCCTCCAGGGCCACCTCCACCAGCCGCACCGAGTTCGACGAGTTGGTCGAGCCGACGACGATCACCAGGTCGCACTCGGCGGCCATCTGCTTGACCGCCTGCTGCCGGTTCTGCGTCGCGTAGCAGATGTCGTCGCTCGGCGGGGACTGCAGCCCGGGGAACCGGGTCCGGAGCTGGTCGACGGTCGCGAGCGTCTCGTCGACCGACAGCGTCGTCTGCGACAGCCACACGACCCGCTCGGGGTCGCGGACCTGCACGTTCGCGACGTCGTCGGCGCCGTCGACGAGCTGGATGTGCTCGGGGGCCTCGCCGGAGGTGCCCTCGACCTCCTCGTGCCCGCGGTGGCCGATGAGGAGGATGTCGTAGTCCTCCTTGGCGAACCGCTTGGCCTCCTGGTGCACCTTGCTCACCAGCGGGCAGGTGGCGTCGATGGTGCGCAGGTTGCGGGCGGCCGCCTCCTCGTGCACGGCCGGCGAGACGCCGTGGGCGCTGAAGACGACGACCGCGCCCTCGGGCACCTCGTCGGTCTCGTCGACGAACACCGCGCCCCGCCGCTCGAGGGTGGCCACCACGTGCTTGTTGTGGACGATCTGCTTGCGGACGTACACCGGGGCGCCGTGGATCTCCAGGGCCCGCTCGACGGCGACCACCGCCCGGTCGACACCGGCGCAGTAGCCCCGGGGATCGGCCAGCAGGACCCGTCCGCGCTGATCAGCCATGACCCCATGGTAGGTGGCGCCGGGCCCGCGGCCCGGCCGTCGCGGGGAGCGTGACGAGCCGCACGCCGCCCGACCGGGTGGGCCGGGAACCGGCCGCTGTGCCGTTCGACGCGCGCTGCGGCAGTCTGGGCGCATGTCCCGTGAGATCCCGGAGCCGATCCGCGCCACCGTCGGTCTGGCCGCCACCGTCCTCGACGACGTCCGCAGCCTCCCGCAGACGCTGCCGGGCCTGCCGGTGCGCATCGTCGGCATCGCGCTGCAGGCGGCGATGAAGCTGCAGCAGCAGTGGTCGGGGCTGGTCGCCCGCGGCGACGAGGTCCTCACCGGGCTGCGCGGTGACCGCGAGCCGGGCCTGGCCACGTTCGACGAGGACGAGGAGGCCGCCGCCGGCGGTGCTCCCCTCGTGGCCCAGCCGATCGACGTGCTGCGCGACTCCGCGTTCGACCGCGCCCCCGACGTCGACACCGTCGGTGACGCCGCCGAGGTCGACGTCATGGAGGTCGACGTCATGGAGGTCGACGTCGACACCGACGCCGCCGGCCTGGTCGACGACGAGCTCGCCGGGCTGCCCCCGGAGCCCTCCCCCGCCGCGGTCGTCGCCGCCGTCGAGGACGTCAACGACGAGGTGCTGGGCGCCGAGGAGGCCGCGTCCGCGCTCGACGCCGCCGACTCCGCGCTGACCGCCGAGGACGCCCTGGAGAGCGCGCTGCTCGAGGCCGAGGGCACGCCCGCCGCGAGCGACCCGGGCGGCTCCCCGGTCGGCGAACTGGCCGGCGCCCCCGACGTGGGCACCGACGACAGGGTGGTGCCCGACGCCGCGGACTCCGGCGTGCCCGACACCGGCATCGGCCTCGCCGACGGCGCCGCCGGCTCCCCCGACGCCGGCGTGCTGGGTGAGGACGCGGAGGCCGACGCGGCCGCGGCCGAGGACGCCGCGACCGAGGTCGACGTCATCACGCCCGACGGCCAGGTCACCACGGTCGAGGGCACCGTCACCGACGAGGGCGTCGTCGCCCCCGAGGACGGCGGCGAGCAGGCCGCCGCCACCCAGGGCACCGCGACCGGCGAGGCCAGCGACGTCGTCACGGGGGAGCACGCCCGCGTCGACGAGGAGCTGGGCGCCGAGCCCGCCCCCGGCGAGGACAGCGGCGCGGCCACCGGCACGGTCGAGCCCGAGCCGGCCGCCGAGGCCACCGACGAGGGCGGCACGACCGTCGCCGCGGCCACCGGCGTGCGCACCGACGTCGGTGAGCCCGACACCGCCGAGGAGGACGCGGCGATCGCCGAGGGCGCGGCCGTCGACGCCGTCGGCGGGGACTCCGCCGCCCCGACCGACGACGCGCAGGGCGGCAGTGAACTGTCCGGCTCGCAGGCCGCCGGGGCCGCCCCGATCGAGGGCTACGACTCCTTCACCGTCGCCCAGCTGCGCGGCCGGCTCCGCGGCTACCAGCTGGCCACGGTGTCGGACCTGCTCGCCTACGAGGAGGCCACCCGCGCGCGGGCGCCGTTCCTCACGATGCTGCGCAACCGGCTGGAGAAGCTCGAGCAGCAGGCCGTCGAGACCAGCCCGCTGCAGCCCCGCGGCTAGCGGACGGGGACCCACCCCGGGGTGCCGGGCGGGGCCGTCGGTCCCGCCTGGCACCCTCGGGGCCGTGAGTGCGCCCTCGTCCCCCGAGTCGCCCTGGCCGGTCCGGACGGTGGCCCGCAAGGTCGCCGAGTGGATCGGCCGGCTCGGCGAGGTCTGGGTCGAGGGGCAGGTCGCCCAGCTCAACCGGCGCAGCGGCGCCGCGACCGTGTTCCTCACCCTGCGCGACCCCGCCGCCGACCTCTCGGTGCCGGTCACCTGCGCCCGCGACGTCGCCGACCGGCCCGGCCTGGAGCTCACCGAGGGCGCCCGCGTCATCGTCCGCGCGCGGCCGGACTACTACATCGCCCGCGGCTCCTTCTCCCTGCGCGCCACCGAGATCCGCGCCGTCGGCCTCGGTGAGCTGCTCGCCCGCATCGAGCGGATCCGCCGGCTGCTGACCGCCGAGGGCCTGTTCGACCCCGCCCGCAAGCGCCCGCTGCCGTTCGCCCCCGCCGTCGTCGGGCTGGTCACCGGCAAGGACTCCGCCGCCGAGCGGGACGTGCTGGTCACCGCCCGCCGCCGCTGGCCCGCCGTGCGCTTCGCCGTCCACCACAGCCTGGTGCAGGGCGTGAACGCCGCCGCGTCGGTGATCGACGGGCTGCAGCGGCTCGACCGCGACCCCGAGGTCGAGGTGATCGTCATCGCCCGCGGCGGCGGGTCGGTCGAGGACCTGCTGCCCTTCTCCGACGAGGGCCTGGTCCGCGCGATCGCCGCCTGCCGCACGCCGGTGGTCACCGCCGTCGGCCACGAGACCGACACCACGCTGGTCGACCACGTCGCCGACGTCCGCGCGGCCACCCCCACCGACGCCGCGCACCGCGTGGTGCCCGAGATCGGCGAGCAGCGGCGGCTGGTCGACGGGCTGCGCGCCCGCGCCCGGCACCTGCTCACCGTGCGCCTCGAGCAGTCCGAGCGGTGGCTGGAGAGCGTCCGCAGCCGGCCGGTGCTCGCCGACCCCGAGCGGCTGCTGCACGGCCGGGCCGACGACGTCGCGGCGCTGCGCGACCGGGCCCGCCGCACGCTCACCCACCGCGTCGAGTCCGCCGAGCGCGACCTCGACCACGCCCGCGCGCGGGTGGCCGCGCTGTCCCCGCAGGCGACGCTGCAGCGCGGCTACGCGCTCGTGCAGCGGGCCGACGGCGCCCTGGTCCGCGACCCCGCCGAGGTGGCCGACGGCGAGCGGCTGTCGGTGCGCGTCGCGGGTGGGCGGCTGGGCGTCCGGGTGGACGGGCAGGATGGGGAACCGTGAGCGAGCCGACGACCGAGCAGCCGACGCAGACCTACGAGCAGGCCCGCGAGGAGCTGGCCGAGGTGGTCCGCCGGCTCGAGGCCGGGGGCCTCACCCTCGAGGAGTCCCTCGGCCTCTGGGAGCGCGGCGAGCAGCTCGCGCAGCTGTGCCAGCACTGGCTCGACCGCGCCCGCGAGCGGCTGGCCGCCGCGACGCCCGCCGAGCAGGAGGGCTGACCCCGCCGGGTCTCAGCTGGGGACGCTGACCGGCGCGACGGCGGCGGCGACGGTCTCCAGCTCGTCGTCGGCGGCCGAGCCGGTGACCACGGTGGTCACCTCCCCGGCCTCCAGCGCCAGCACGGTCTCCCCGCGCCCGTTGGTCTGCCGGGTCCAGGTGCGCCCGGCCAGGTCGACGCTGCCGTCGTCCTGCGCGCCGTCGAGGACGGCACGCAACCGGTCGGCGTCGGGGTCGTCGGTGGTGAGGAAGCCCGCGTACTCGTCCGACGGCGTCACGTAGCCGATCTCCAGGGTCACCGGCTCCCCCTCACCGGCGTCCGCCGCGTCGGTGCGCGCGCTGGTCGGCCGGTAGCCGTCGGGCAGCCCGGCGGGCACCTCGACGGTGTAGGACGCCCGCTCGGCGGCGAGCCGGACGCTGCTGGTCGGGTCGATCGGGCGGACGGGGTCGATGCCGCTCTGCCGGAAGGCGACCCAGCCGGCGACCAGCAGGACGATGACCACCAGCGGCAGCAGCGACCGGAGCATGTTGGCCGCGCTCATCCGGTTCGCGCGCTCCGCGGCGGTCGGCGCCGGCGGCGACTGCTCCTCGGGGGCCTGCTGGCCCGACGGGCCGGAACTGGTCATGCCCCTAGGATCGCAGCACCGATCCACCACCCCGCCGCCCCGCTCCCGGACTGCCCCGCGCGCCCGACCGGCCCCGGGGACGGGTCGCGGGCGGCGGACACCGGCAACGGTGCCGGACTAGGAGGCCACGTGACCCTGCCCGTACCCGACGGCCCCGTGCCACCCGCCCCCCGCCAGAGCACCTTCCGCACCGACCGCCCGGCGCCCGACCGCAACCTCGCCCTCGAACTGGTGCGCGTCACCGAGGCCGCCGCGATGGCCGCGGGCCGCTGGGTCGGCCGCGGCGACAAGAACGGCGGCGACGGCGCCGCCGTCGACGCCATGCGGGCGCTGATCGGCACGGTGAGCATGCGCGGCGTCGTCGTCATCGGCGAGGGCGAGAAGGACCAGGCGCCGATGCTCTACAACGGCGAGCAGGTCGGCGACGGCTACGGCCCCGAGTGCGACGTCGCCGTCGACCCCATCGACGGCACCACCCTGATGGCCAAGGGCATGCCCAACGCCATCGCCGTCATGGCGGTCGCCGACCGCGGCGCCATGTACGACCCGTCGGCCGTCTTCTACATGGAGAAGATCGCCACCGGCCCCGCCGCCGCCGACGTCGTCGACATCACCGCACCGGTCGCCGAGAACATCCGCCGGGTCGCGAAGGCCAAGCGGAGCCGGCCCGAGGACGTCACCGTCTGCATCCTCGACCGGCCGCGGCACGACCAGCTCGTGCACGAGGTCCGCGAGGCGGGCGCGCGGATCAAGTTCATCACCGACGGCGACGTCGCCGGCGCGATCGCCGCCGCGCGCGAGGGCACCGGCGTCGACATGCTCATGGGCATCGGCGGCACCCCGGAGGGGATCATCGCCGCCTGCGCGCTCAAGTGCATGGGCGGTGCGCTGCAGGGCCGGCTGTGGCCCAAGGACGACGAGGAGCGGCAGAAGGCGGTCGACGCCGGCCACGACCTCGACCGCGTGCTCACCATCGACGACCTGGTGCGCGGCGACGTGTTCTTCGTGGCCACCGGCATCACCGACGGTGAGCTGCTGCGCGGCGTCCAGTACCGGGCCGGCGGCTGCACCACGCAGTCGCTGGTCATGCGCTCGCGCTCGGGCACGATCCGCTCGATCGACAGCCTGCACTCGCTGGAGAAGCTGCGCGCCTACTCCGCGGTGCCCTTCGACCGCTCCGAGGACGGGTGAACGACGACTGACGACGACGGCCCCGGGGCGAGCGCCCCGGGGCCGTCGTGCGTCGCGGGACCGGCGTCAGCCGAGCCGGCCCTCGCAGTTGGCGACCTCGTAGGGCACCCGGCCGGCGCAGGTGCCGGCGTACTGCTCCCACTGCGAGCCCGACGGGGAGGAGCCCCACAGGTCGTCGCAGGCCACCCAGTCGCCGGCGAAGCAGCCGTCGGCCAGCGGCTGGAACTCGCCGTCCGGGTCCTCCCCGAGGCCCTGCGGCGGGACCGGGTCGCCCTGTGGCTCCGGCGCGCCCTCACCGAGCCGCGACACGCACTGGCCGGCCTCGTACGGCGCCCGGCCGGCGCAGGTGCCCCCGTACTGCTCGTAGGCCGAGTCGACCGGCGTCGAGACCCACAGCTCGTCGCAGGCGGAGAAGTCACCGGCGAAGCAGGCCTCGGCCAGCGGCTGGAACTCGCCGTCCGGGTCCGAGCCGAGCCCCTGCGGGGGCACCGGGGCCGACGTCGAGCCCGCGCCGCCGCCCCCGCCGGACGACGAGGACGACGAGGAGCTGCTCGGCGAGGACGACGAGGACGGGCCCGAGGACGACGAGCTGGACGCGGACGAGGAGGTGCTGGTCCGCGTCGGGTCGGCGACGGTCGAGCTGCCGTCGTCGCGGAGGAGGAAGAACAGCCCGACGGCCGCGGCGGCGACCAGCAGCACGCCGGCGACCACCGAGGCGACGACGACGTTCCTCCTGTTCCCCTTCTGCTGCGGCTGCCCGTAGCCCGGCTGCCCGTAGGGCTGCTGGCCGTAGCCGGGCTGCCCGTACTGGCCGTAGGGCTGGCCGTACTGCTGGTTCGGGTCGTAGGGCTGCTGCCCGTACTGCTGGTTCGGGTCGTAGCCGGGCTGCCCGTACGGCTGCTGCCCGTACGGCTGCTGGCCGTACTGCTGCTGGCCGTACTGCTGCGTGGGGTCCTGGCCCGGCTGACCGTAGGGCTGCTGACCGGGCTGGGGGAAGGGCGAGGTCTGGTCGCGCTCGCCCGGCTGGCCGTACTGGCCCGGCTGGAACTGGGACGTGGGGGGCGCCGGCTGGCCGATCTGCCTCGTCGGGTCGTCGGACTGCCCCCACCCCTGGTGGCCGGGCTGCTCGCCCTGGGGGTCGTTGCCGCCCGGCGGCGGATACGGCGGCTGGGACATGGTGCGAACTCCTCGGTTCAGGTAGATGCGCCGGTCAGGCTAGGTGGGCCGGGTGGCGGCGACCAGCACCGGCAGGTCACGGACGGGCCCGGTCAGTCGAGGTCGGTGCACAGCGGCACCGACCACGCCTTCACGCGGCCACCGCAGGTGAGCGCGTACTCCTCGTACTCCGACAGCGGCGGCGACTCGGCGAACAGGTCGTCGCAGGCCTGCAGGTCGCCGTCGAAGCAGCCCTGGGCGTGGGCGTCGAGGACGGGGTCGGACCCGAGGACGCCGGGCGGCACCGGCTCGGACCGATCGACCTCGCCCAGCCCGCCCCCGGTCCCGTGGTCGTGGTACTCGGACGTGCCGCCGCCGTAGAGGGCGTCGCCCACCGCCTCGCCCACCGCCTCGCCGGCCGCGCGGCCGGCGTCGTCCGCGGCGCCGCGGAGCACCAGCGCGCCGACGACGGCGGCGAGCACCAGCCCCAGGGCGAGGCCGCCCGCGAGCAGGGCGGCGGGGAGGACGCGGGAGGCCGGCGCGGGGCCCGCGACCGGCGCGGGCGCCGGCGGGGCGGCGGGTGCCCGGCCGGCGGTGGGGTCCCAGGTGCCCCACGGCGTCCAGCCGCCCACGGGGACGGTGCCGGGCGCATCCGGGGGATGCGGGTGGGTCACGGGGGCCTCCTCGGGCCGAGGGCGTCGCCGCACCGTAGGACCCGGAGCCACCCGGTCCCGGGTCCCACTCCGAGCCTGCGAGCAGTGGGGAGGACGGGGCCCTTCTAGGGTCACGCGTGCAGCAGCGATCCCACCGACACCACACGGGAGCCAGCGTGGCCACCGAGCAGGACCACCGCATCGAACGAGACTCCATGGGGGAGGTCCGTGTCCCCGCGTGGGCCAAGTGGCGGGCCCAGACCCAGCGCGCCGTCGAGAACTTCCCCATCTCCGGCACCCCCATCGAGCGCGAGCTCATCGCCGCCCTGGCCGCCATCAAGGGCGCCGCGGCCCGCGTCAACGCCGACCTCGGCGTCCTCGACGGCGAGGTCGCACGGGCGATCGCCGCCGCCGCGGCCGAGGTCGCCTCGGGCACGTGGGACGAGCACTTCCCCATCGACGTCTTCCAGACCGGCTCGGGGACGTCGAGCAACATGAACACCAACGAGGTCATCGCGACCCTCGCCACCGAGGCCGCCGGGACGTCGGTGCACCCGAACGACCACGTCAACGCCTCGCAGTCGTCCAACGACGTCTTCCCCTCGGCGATCCACGTGGCCGCCACCCGGGCGATCGTGCGCGACCTGGTCCCGGCCCTGCGCCACCTCGAGTCCTCCCTCACCCGCAAGGAGACGGAGTTCGCCGAGGTCGTGAAGAGCGGCCGCACCCACCTCATGGACGCCACCCCGGTCACCCTCGGCCAGGAGTTCGGCGGCTACGCGGCGGCGATCCGGTACGGCGTCGAGCGGCTGGAGGCCTCGCTGCCGCGCATCGGCGAGCTGCCGCTGGGCGGCACCGCCGTCGGCACCGGGATCAACACCCCGCCCGGGTTCGCGGCCGCGATCATCGACACGCTCGCCGAGGAACTGGACCTGCCGCTGTCCGAGGCGCGCAACCACTTCGAGGCGCAGAGCTCCCGGGACTCGCTCGTCGAGGCCTCCGGCCAGCTCAAGACGATCGCCGTCGGCCTGGTGAAGATCGCCAACGACCTGCGGTGGATGGGCTCGGGCCCGCGCACAGGCCTCGGCGAGATCCAGCTGCCCGACCTGCAGCCCGGCAGCTCGATCATGCCCGGCAAGGTGAACCCGGTGATCCCCGAGGCGGTCATCCAGGTCGCCGCCCAGGTCATCGGCAACGACGCCGCGGTCACCTACGCCGGCACCACCGGCGTCTTCGAGCTCAACGTCACGCTGCCGCTCATGGCCCGCAACGTGCTCGAGTCGATCCGCCTGCTGGCCAACGTCAGCCGGATCCTGGCCGACCGCTGCGTCGACGGGATCGTCGCCAACGTCGAGCAGTGCCGGACCTACGCCGAGTCCTCGCCGTCGATCGTGACGCCGCTGAACAAGTACATCGGCTACGAGGAGGCCGCGAAGGTCGCCAAGCAGTCGCTGGCCGAGCAGAAGACGATCCGCCAGGTGGTCCTCGAGCGCGGCTACGTCGAGCAGGGCAAGCTCACCGAGGCCCAGCTCGACGAGGCCCTGGACGTCCTCTCGATGACCCACCCCTGACCGTCCGGGGTGGGCCGGGGACCCGGCCCACCCGGACGGGGACGGTCCCTGTCGTCCTCGGGGCCCGACGCCAGTAGCGTCGGGCCACCATGACCGAGACAGCCAGCACCCCCGAGGTATCCCTGCGACACGCGGGGGGTGACCTCCCGCTGCGCACGGTCCCGGCGACGGAGGGCCCCTCCGGGCTCGACGTCTCCAAGCTGTTGACGACCACCGGCCAGGTGGCGCTCGACGTCGGCTTCGTCAACACCGCCTCGTGCACCTCGGCGATCACCTACATCGACGGCGACGCCGGCGTCCTGCGCTACCGCGGCTACCCGATCGACCAGCTCGCCGAGCACTCCAGCTTCCTGGAGGTGACCTACCTCCTGATCTACGGCGAGCTGCCGACGGCCGACCAGCTGGCGGCGTTCGACACGCGGATCCGCCGGCACACGCTGCTGCACGAGGACCTGAAGATGTTCTTCAACGGCTTCCCGCGGGACGCGCACCCGATGCCGGTGCTGTCCTCGGCGGTCAGCGCGCTGTCGACCTTCTACCAGGACTCGCTGGACCCCTTCGACCCCCAGCAGGTGGAGATCTCCACGCTGCGCCTGCTGGCCAAGCTGCCGACGATCGCCGCCTACGCCTACAAGAAGTCGGTCGGCCAGCCCTTCCTCTACCCGGACAACTCCTGCGGGCTGGTCGAGAACTTCCTGCGGATGACCTTCGGCTTCCCCGCCGAGCCCTACCAGCAGGACCCCGACCTGGTGAAGGCGCTCGACATGCTCTTCGTCCTGCACGCCGACCACGAGCAGAACTGCTCGACGTCGACGGTGCGGCTGGTCGGCTCGTCGCAGGCCAACCTGTTCGCCTCGGTCTCGGCCGGCATCAACGCGCTGTTCGGGCCGCTGCACGGCGGGGCCAACCAGTCGGTGCTGGAGATGCTCGAGGCGATCCAGCGCGACGGCGGGGACATCGGCCGGTTCGTCGCCCGGGTGAAGGACAAGGAGCCCGGCGTCAAGCTCATGGGCTTCGGCCACCGGGTCTACAAGAACTACGACCCGCGCGCGGCGATCGTGAAGAAGACCGCCGACACGGTGCTCGACAAGCTCGGTGGGGACAACCAGCTGCTCGACCTCGCCCGCCAGCTGGAGGAGGTCGCGCTCTCCGACGACTACTTCGTCGAGCGCAGGCTCTACCCGAACGTCGACTTCTACACCGGGCTGATCTACCGGGCGATGGGCTTCCCGACCCGGATGTTCACCGTGCTGTTCGCGCTGGGCCGGCTGCCCGGCTGGATCGCGCAGTGGCGGGAGATGATCGCCGACCCGACGACGAAGATCGGCCGCCCGAGGCAGGTCTACACCGGTGAGACCGAGCGGGCGTTCGTCCCGCTCGCCGAGCGCTGACCCGGGCCGCCATGGGCAGCGAGCCGCCCGGCGAGGACCTGCTGGTCCTGCCCCCGATCCCGCTGGCCACCGGGCGGCTGCTGCGCGACGACGACGACCGTCCGGTGCCGATCACCGGCGTCGAGCTGGTCGTGCTCACCGAGGACGGCGCCGAGCACCGCATCCCGCTGGTGGCGCGGCACGGCGCGCCCGACCCGGTCCCCGGCCGGGCGCATCCCCTCCCCCGTGCGGGTGAGGCCTCCCCTCCCGTCCCTCCTCCGGGGCCCCCCGGCGGTCGATCTGACGGCGAGCGCTCCGCACCGGAGCGCGGCCAGCCGACCGAGACCGCCCGGGGGACCCCGCCGTGCCCGCACCACGCACGCCCGCTCCCGCGCGCACGGCCGCCCCGTCCCGCACCGCCGCCGCCCGCACCGCTCCCCGCCGCGCGCTCACCGCCCGCGAGGCCGAGGCGCTGCGCGCCCTGCTGGCCGCCCGCGCCGCCACCGGCGCCCCGGCTCCCCCGCGCCGCACCGGCACCGGCACCGGGACGAGGAAGAAGCGCCGGAAGCCGCCCGCCCGCCGCCGGCCCGCCGCCCGGACGCCGCGCGGGCGCGGTCCCTGGCGCACCCGGCTGCTGGTCGTCGGCCTGGCCACGCTGCTCGTGCCCGTCCTGACCGTCCTGCTCGCCCCGGCCACCTCCGCGCCCGGCTCGGCCACCGTCGCTCGCGACCCGGCGGGCCTGGCCCTGGCCGCCCGCAGCACCCTGCTGCAGGACTCCGACGCCTACCGCCGGCTGCAGGCCGAGGTCGCCACGCGGCAGGCGGAGCTGCAGGCCGCGGTCGAGGCCGAGCAGGCCGCCCGGGCCGCCGTCGCCGCCGAGCAGGTGACCGTCGGCTCGGCCGCGGCCGACCTCTATCGCGCCTCTGCGCAGACCCGCATGCCGGTCCTCGGCCTGTCCGCCGTGGCACCCGCGACCACCGGCGACGTCCTCTACCGCCAGGCGCTGGCCGACCGCGCCGCCCGGGAGCGGGAGACCGCCGTCGTCCGCGCCGAGCGCGCCGCGGCCGCCGCCCGGGCCGCGGCCGCCCGCGTGGCCGCCGCGCAGGACGCCGTCGACGCCGCCGCCGCGCAGGCCCGCACCGTGCTGGCCGGCGTCCGCGCGACCGTGGACGACCTCGGTCTCGACGTCTCCGCGCAGCTGGCCGCACTGGGCACCGTCCCCGCCGCCGGCACGCAGCAGGAGCGCAACACCGCCGCGCTGCGGCGCTGGCAGGCTCACCTCGCCGAGCTGGCGTCGGCGGGGATCGAGCCGCCGTCCGCGGCCGAGCTGGCCGACCCGGCGACGCTGCCCGACGGCTTCTCCCCCGCGCTGGACGCCGCCGGCCAGGCCGTGCCCGGCGTGGCGTGGGCCGTCGTCGGCAACCGGCCGGTGACCGTGCTGCCGGCGGAGACCGTCGCCGCGGTGAGCAGCGCGCTGTCCCAGCTGGGCCGGCCGTACGCCGCCGGCGCCACCGGCCCGGACGCCTTCGACTGCGGCGGGCTCACCGCCGCGGCGTGGCTGCTGGCCGGCTACGACCTGCCGGCCGGCGCCGCGGAGCAGTGGGCCGCGGCGGCCGTCGTGCCCGCCTCGCAGCTGCAGGTCGGCGACCTGGTCGTCTCCGACGGCGGCGCGGACGTCGGCGTCCACCTCGGCGACGGCGAGGTGCTCGGCGCCTCGGCGGCCACCTACCAGGTCGGCGTCCGCTCGATGCCCGGCGACGCCCGCGCCGTCCGGGTCACCCTGCCCGCGCCCGCGACGCCGAACGCGCCGCTGCCGCCGTCGGCGTCCGGCCGCGGGGCCTGCGGCGCTCCCCCGGCGCCGGCCGGGCCGGTGAGCCCCGCGTGGGGCGGCTGGTCCAACGGCCGGATCCCCGCCGAGGCGCTGTGCCCGGTCGCCCGGGGCCACGCCCTGCGCTGCGACGCCGCGGCCGGCTACGCCGCGCTGGGCCGGGCCTACGAGGCGGCGTTCGGCGGCCCGCTGTGCATCACCGACTCCTACCGGCCGATGGCCGCGCAGGTGGACGCGTTCCGCCGCAAGCCGGCGCTGGCCGCGGTGCCGGGGACGTCGAACCACGGCTGGGCGCTGGCGGTGGACCTGTGCGGCGGGGTGAACGTGGCCGGCACGCCGCAGTGGACGTGGATGACCGAGCACGCCGGACAGTTCGGCTTCGTCAACCCCGACTGGGCCCGCCCCGGCGCCGAGAAGCCCGAGCCCTGGCACTGGGAGTTCGGTCACCTGGCCTGAGGAAGGACCCCTCTGCCCCCCACCGCTGGCAGGCCCGCGGCGGGACCCTGCAGAGGGGCCGCCTCAGAGCCAGCGGAGGTCGGGCAGGGCGGCCCAGGGCAGGCGCACGCACGCCTCGCCGGTCAGGCCGGCCAGGCGGTCGGTCACGCCCGCGGAGGCGCACGCCAGCGGCCGCAGCGGCGTGACGACGACGTGCGGCTCGGCCACCCGCAGCCCGGCCTCGGCGATCCGCCCGAGCAGCCGCTCGGGATCGGCCAGCGCGGCCGTGGCCAGCATCGGCGCGCCGGGGTGCGACCACAGCGCCACCGGCCCCTCGACGCGGAGCACGCCCCCCGCCTCGGCGGCGCGGGCGGTGGCGGCGGTGCGGGTGCGGGCCACCGCGGCGGCGTCCGCGCGGTCCGACGGCGTCCACGCGACGGTGTGCTCCCCGCGTCGGACGACCACCCGCCAGCCGACGGCGGTGCACGCCGGGCCGGTCCAGTCGAGGACGGCGACGCCGGCGCCGGCGGCCGCGGCGTCGCTGACCGGGCGGGCGGCGACGAAGGCGGTGAGCGCGGCGGCGACGCCGTCGGCGGTCGGGGCCACCCCGGCGTCGGTCATGTCCTCGGCGAGGTCGTGCAGCGGCACCCGCACGCGGCGCTCGTCCTCGGCGAGGACCAGCACCGGCCCGCGGGCGGGGTCGGTGAGCACGGCGGCCCGCAGCCCGCCGGTGGCCAGGCCCGGCAGCACCGCGTCGGCGGCGGCGCGGACGTCGTCCAGGGCGACCGGCGCCGGGCGCAGCCGCTGCAGCAGACCCGACGCGGCGCGGCCGGGGCGCCCGGGCGTCACGGGCGGCGCCCGCCGAGGGTCGCGCGCAGGTCGCCCGGCAGCTCGGCCAGGGCCAGGACGCTGTCGAGCTCGGCGGCCGACAGCCGCACCGGCAGGACGTCCTCGGCCCAGCCGGTCACGCGGCGGACGCGGGCGGCGGGGCCGGGCCAGACGGCGTCGCGGGCGGCGGCCACGTGCAGCTCGGTGAGGACGTCGGCGAGGTGGACGGCGGCGACCGGGTGGACGCCGGGCCGCTCGACGGCGGCGCGCACGACGCCGGCCAGCAGTTCGCGGTCGGCACCGGAGAGCCAGTGCGGGAGCAGGACGACGGCGGGGTCGCCCGCAGGCAGCACGCTCACCGCACACCTCCACCCGTCGGCGTCTGCGGTCCCCCGGCGGCGGGGCAGCGGGGACTCGCGGTCACGTCCTCGATATCGGCAGGCCCGCGCCCGGATGGACCCGTCGGCGACGGACCCTTGTGTTCCGTTTACCGGGACGTCACTCGGACAACTCGGCGAGCCGGTCCTTGAGCGCCCGCTCGACGCGGTCGGCGTGCACGTTCATGTTGCGCACCGAGGTGCCGAGGTCGGCCGACACCTGGGTCTTGGTCTGCCCGCCCCAGGTGGTCAGGTACCAGGTGGCCCAGCCCAGGACGTTGGGCTGCGCGGCCCGCTGTCCGCGCGCGGCGGTCGGGTCGGGCGCGCAGGCCGCGGTCAGCGCGTGCGACAGCAGCGTCTGCTCCGCCTCGTCCATGATCTGATCGGGCGCCTCGCTGGAGTCCGGCAGGAGCACCTCGGCCGCGTCCGGGCCGCCGTCGAGGGACTGCAGGTTGCGCAGGCCGTTGAGGGTGGCGACCGTCTGCGAGTTGCGCCGCAGCGTGGCCACGCTCTGCCCCATGTAGGCCGCGAGCTCGCGCTCGGTGGGGCGCCGCTGGTGCTCGGCCTGGAAGGCGGCGATCGCCTTCTGCTGCCGGTTCTCGGTGTCGGCGGCGGTGCGGCCGTGGGCGTTGCGGCCCAGGTCGTGCACCCACTTGGACAGCTGGGTGGCGAGGAAGGCGCCGAACGGGACGCCCTTGGTCTCGTCGTACTGGCCGACCGCCTTGAGGATCCACTCGGCGACCTGCTGGCCGAGGTCGTCGGGGTCGGGCAGGTGCATCCGGATCGTGCTCATGTTGCGCTGCAGCCGCTTGAGGCTGACCGGCTGGTAGTGCCGGCACAGGTCCTCGAGGAAGGCCGGCGGCAGGTCCCGCGGCGCGCGGCGGCGGACGCCGGCCTCCGCGCGCAGGCCCACGGTGGCGACGTCGCGGGTCGCGCACCAGGCGCGGATCCAGTCGGCGAGCACCTGGCCCTGGCCGCACGGGCCGTCGACCCGGTAGAGCCCCTCGCCCTCGTCGTGGCTGACCGTGACGCCGTCGGGCAGGTCGGCGCGGAACACGGCCAGCGGCAGGTCGCGGTCGACGCGGAAGTGCACCCGGTCGCGGGCGGTGATCGGGACCCGCGCGAAGCCCTCGGCCTCGGGGATCCCGCCGAAGACGAGCGGCGCGCGGGCGCCGGCGTCGGCCGGCTGGTCGGCGGTGGGGACGGCGGACGGGGAGGTGCTGGTCACCGGGGACTCCTGGTCGATCGCGGGGAAGGCGTCGGCGAGGGGTGGGCTCTAGGCCGGGACGCGCTCGAGGGCGAGGGCGCCGTCCGGGGCCTCGAGCTCGGCGTCGTCGGCGCGGAGGAGGACCTCGGCGGCGGAGCGCTCGGCGGCGGAGGGCTCGGCGGCGTACACCGGCATGTGGTCGTACAGGACCGTGAACAGGTCGCTGACGAAGGCGTAGGCGGCCTGCGCCTGCGGCGAGAAGCGGGCGATGGCCTCGCGGGGGCCGAGCTCCACGCCGACGGTGACGCGGACGACGCGCTCGTCCTTGCCGAGCCCGGTGACCGAGAAGGCGACCGACGGGTGGGCGGTGGCCAGCGCGGTCAGCTCGGCCAGGCAGCGCCGGGTGGACCCGCGGCGCGGCCGCAGCTGGACGTGGACGACGACGGTCTCGTCGGCCTGCTGGGTCCCTGCCATCACGCTGTGCTGCATCTCCATCGCCCCCTGTGTCGTGCTCGGGGCAACTCTGGCGCATGAGCGGACGGTGACCGGCACACAACTCGCCGTGCACTGTGCAATCTCCGGGGCGACCTTCGTCAGGTCTTGCCCAGGACGGAGCCCTCCACGGTCCGGCGGGCCGTCGCATCGGCGATCTTCGCCGAACCGCCGGCCCGCCGTCCGTGGCGTGTCGTCAGCGCGCGGGCCGCTCCGGCGAGCCGGGCCGCTCCGGGGCGGCCGGGGCGGGGGCGCCGGCCGGCGGCGCGAAGGCGGCGAGCGCGCCGAGCGTGTCCGCGGTGACCTGCGCGGCGAGCAGGTTGGCCTCGGCGATCTGCCGGTAGACCTCCTCGCGGTGGATGGTCACCTCGCGCGGGGCCTTGAAGCCCAGCCGGACGGTGCCGCCGCGGACCTCCACGACGTGCACCTCGATGTCGTCGCCGATGCGGATGGTCTCGCCGACGCTGCGGGTCAGTGTGAGCACGGGTACCCCTCCATGGGTGTGTGACGGCCTCCTGGCACCCCGCCCGGCGGGGCGGGGGGTCGAGCGGCGGGACCGCTCCCCTCCTCTATCGGCGCAGGGGACGCCGGATCGGATGACGGCCGTCGGGGAGCACGACCTGGGTGGCCCGCCAGTTCGCCGGGTTGAGCACGACCGGGGCACGCAGGTTCGCCGTCGCCGCGGCCGGGCCCCCGGCCGGCACGGTGACCAGGCAGAACAGCGAGGCGTCGGCCGGGTCCGCGAGGTCCAGGTCGGCCAGCACCGGGGCCGGCAGCACGGGCGCGTAGTCCGGGAACCACCGGGCCGGGGGGACGGCCAGGAACCGCGGACCGTCGGCGTCCAGGGACTGCAGCCAGAACAGCAGCCCGTCCCCGTCGGCCGTGACGAGCACGTAGTCGCGGAAGTCGGGGAAGCCGGGCAACGGGGACACCATGCCCAGCAGCGGCAGGGTGACGACCGGGGCGAGGGTCACCGCAGGAAGTCCGCGAGCGAGGGCTGGACGACCTGGGCGGTCGCCTGCAGCGCCGCCTGGTAGCCGGTCTGCTGGAACTGCAGCTGCATGATCGTCTTCGGCAGGTCGACGTCCTCGACGGTGGCGAGCTGCTTCTGCAGCGCCAGCGACCGGTCGGAGTTGACCTGCGCGGCGTTGTCGATCCGGGCGGCGCGGGCACCGATCGTCGAGAGCGCGGTGAGCAGCCGGTCCGTCGCCGCGTCGAGGGCGGTGAGGTCGCCCTGCACCGGGGCCCCGGCCGCGACGTCGGTGGCGATCCTCCCCACGACGGCGAACAGGTCGTTCCCGGGCGGGCCGAACGCCTCGACGCCGGTGACGTCGATGCGGACCCGCTCGTCGTTGGAGATCCGCCGCGTGATCGGGACGACGCCGGTGCCGTCGGCGCTGCCCACGCCGACCCAGGTGCCGTCGGCCCGGTACGCCTGCTTCCCGCTGGTGACGCCGCCGAAGACCGGGCGCCCGTCGACGTTCTCGTTCGCCAGGCCGAGCAGGCTCTCCCGGAGCGCGGACACCTCGGTGGCGATCGCGGTGCGGCTGCTCTCCGTCATCGTGCCGTTGGTCGCCTGCACGGTGAGGTCCCGGACCCGGCGCACCTGCGCGATCACGGACGTCAGAGCCGTGTCGGTGATCTCCATCCAGCTCTGCGCGTCGGAGATGCCCCGCGCGTACTGCTCGGTGGCGGCCTGGTCCTTGCGGATCTGCAGGGACCGGTTGACGGCGGTCGGCGAGTCCGAGGGCCGGCTGACGACCTTGCCGGAGGTGAGCTGCTCCTGCAGCTTGCCCAGGTCGGCGAGGTTGCGGTTGAGGCCCTGCAGGGCGGTCTGCGCGACAGCCCGTTGCGTGATGCGCATCCCGCTCACCGGCCCACGACGCCGGTGCGGCTGATGAGGGTGTCCAGCGCCTCGTCGATCGCGCTGACCATGCGCGCGGCGGCGGCATAGGCGTGCTGGAAGGAGAGCATGTTGGTCATCTCCTCGTCGAGGTTGACGCCGGAGGTCGACTCGCGGGCGGCGTCGACCTGCGCGGACACCACGGACTGGACCTCGGCGTTGCGCGTGGCCACGGAGGACTCGACGCCCAGGGCCACCACCAGCCTGCGGTAGGCCGCGTCCAGGCCGGCGGTGTCGAGGCTGAGCCGGAAGAAGGCGTCCGCGTTGTCGCCGTCGGCCGACGGCGCGTTGCCGGCACCTGACGGCGGCGTCGTCGCCGCGGCGACCTGCTGCGGGGTGAGCGGGCGCAGGGTGAGGTTGGCGGCGGTGACCACGGTGCCGGACCCGCCGGTGTCGAACAGCGCCTGCCCGGGCGCCCCGGCGAGGTCGTACCCGCCGGTGTGCGCGGCGTTGAACGTCGTCGCGACCGAGCGGGCGAACTCGTCGAGCTGCGTGCGGTAGGCCGGGACCGTCTGCGTCAGGGCGGTGAGCTGGCCGGCCGCGGTGCCGCCCACGCGCAGCGTCGACCCGCCGGGGTGGGTCTCCAGCCGCGGCGCGTCGGCGCCGATCCCGTCGGCGTTGTCACTACCGGCCAGCCGGACGGCGGTCGCGGTGCTGCCCGCGACCAGGCTGGTGCCGCCGACGGTCACGTCGACGACGCCGTCGGCCCGCGGCACCGCAGTGGCGCCGATGCTCTGCGACAGCTGCATGACCAGCGCGTCGCGGCGGTCGGAGAGCTCGTTGACCGGCAGGCCGGAGAGGGTGGCCTGCCGGATCGCGCCGTTGAGCTCGGCGACCGAGGCGGCCGCGGTGTCCACGTCGGCGACGAGGGCCTGCAGGCCGTCGCGGGTCTGCTCCCACTGCTGGTCCAGCGCGGCCCGGGTGGTGCGGATGCCGTCGGCGAGGACGTCGAGCCGCTCGAGCACCTGGCTGCGCGCGGCGAGGGTGAGCGGGCTGTCGGCCAGGTCGGAGAAGCCGGCCCAGACGTCGGACAGCATGCTCTGCAGGCCGGTGTCGCCGGGCTCGCGGAACGCGTCCTCGATCTGCGAGAGCGCGTCGGCCTCCGCGGTGAGCCGGGCGCTCGAGGAGGTCTCGAGCTGGGCGCGGGCCTCGAGGAAGGCGTCGCGGACGCGGCGGACCCCGTCGGAGTCGACGCCGCCGTCCACGCCGGTGCTGACCGAGTGGATCGCGGGGACGGCGGTGCCGCCCATGGCGGTCTGGTCCACGCGCTGGCGGGAGTAGCCGGCGGTGTTGACGTTGGCGATGTTCTGGCCGGTGACGTCGAGGCCGCGCTGGGCGGCCCACAGCGCCGTCGACGCGGTGTTGAGGCCGGAGAAGGTGCTCACAGGGCCCCGTCCAGGGTGACCGCGCGGGAGGACCCGTGCTCGGAGCGGCCGGTGGCGCCGTAGGTGCCGGCCGTGGGGTGGCGGACCGAGAGCAGCGCGTCGCCGATCGCGGACAGGCCGCCCTCGATGAGCTCGCGGTTGGCGTCGGAGAGGCTGCGCAGGTCGGTGACGAGGACGAGCAGGGCCTCGTGGTGCTTGGCCAGCAGGTCGTTCCACGGCGCGGGGGCGGCCTCGGCCAGCTGGCGCAGCGACGGGTTGACCCCGGTGCCCAGCCGGACGGCGATCGCCTCGGTGGCGGCGGCCCGCTCGACCTCGAGGACGCGCAACTGGTCGAGGACGACCTCGATCTCGTGCGCGATCCGGGCCAGCCAGCGGGTCTTGCCGGACAGGATCAGGTACTGCTTCTCCTCTGCCTTGAACAGCAGCAGGTCGAGCAGCTCCTGCTCGCGCCACAGCAGCGTCGACAGGTGCTGGAAGTCCACGTCCGCCACCGCCTCCCTCGTCTCCCGGCGGGTGTCCCCGCCTTCGCGGACAGACGGTCGGCAGCGGGCAAGCGGCCCTCAAGCCGAGTTCCCAGGATTGGCAGGAGTTGTGCGTCCGGGACGGTGCGGTCCCTGCCGAGAGAGGGACCGTGCCAGCAGCCCGCTCCCCGGTGACCGACCGCGCGGTCCCCGCGCGCTCCGCTCCCCCGCAACCGTCGGACGCCGCGCGCCCCGAGGTCCTGCGCTCCGAGGTCCTGCGCTCCGAGGTGGAGGTCGAGGCGCTCGTCACCGAGCACCTCCCCCTGTGCTCGTTCGCGGTCAACGCGGTGGCGTCGCGCATCTCGCTGCCCGGCCACGTGAGCCGGGAGGACCTGCTGTCCTGCGCGAAGGTGGCGCTGGTCGAGGTGGCCCGCCGGTTCGACCCGGCGGCCGGCGCGACGTTCGCCACCTACGCCCTCCCCCGGCTGCAGGGCGCGGTCCTGGACGAGCTGCGCTCGGGCGACTGGGCCAGCCGCTCGGTCCGGGCCGCGGCCCGCCGCACGGACGCCGCGTCCGACGCGCTGACCATCCGGCTGGGCCGGCCGCCGACGCGCGAGGAGCTCGCCGAGGCCCTCGGCGTGCGCCGCGAGGACCTCGACGCGCTGCAGGTCGACGTCCACCGCGCCGTCATGGTGAGCATCGACGCCGAGACCGGCGCGGAGGGCGGCACGCTGGACCTGCCCGACCCCGGCGAGTCCCCCGAGCGGGCGGTGCTGCGCGGCGAGCGCGCCCGCTACCTGCAGGACGCCATCCGCGCGCTGCCCGACCGGCTCGACGAGGTCGTGGAGCGCAACTTCTTCGGCGGGGAGTCGCTCACCGACATCGCCGCCGACCTCGGCGTCACGCTCTCCCGCGTCTCGCAGATGCGCGCCCGCGCCCTGACCCTGCTGCACGCGGCGATGAGCGAGGTCTGGGAGGGCCGGGCGGTGCCCGCCGACGGCGGGGTCCGGGCGCGCAACCAGCAGCGGCTCTACGTCGAGCGCGTCGCCGGGCGGAGCTCCGCCGACCGCAACGCGCCGCCGATCCCCCGCCCCCGCACCGGGTGGCAGGCCGCGTACGGAGCCGCCCGACCCGCCTGAGGGAGAAGTTCGGCAGAAAACGGGGCGTTCGCCTCAAGGTCCGGGACGCCCCAGCCGTAACACCACCTGCAAGGCCCGCAGCACGGATGCAGCGGGAACCAGGAAGACCCGAGTCCAAGGAGGATCACCATGGGTCTGCGCGTCAACAACAACATCGCCGCGTTCAACGCCTACCGGAACCTGTCGGGCACCGACACGGCGATGGGCAAGTCGCTGGAGAAGCTCTCCAGCGGTCTGCGCATCAACCGGGCGGCCGACGACGCCGCCGGCCTGGCCATCTCCGAGGGCCTCCGCTCGCAGATCGGGGGCCTCAAGGTCGGCGCCCGCAACGCCCAGGACGGCATCTCCGTCGCCCAGACCGCGGAAGGTGCGCTCACCGAGGTCCACTCCATGCTGCAGCGCATGAACGACCTGGCCGTGCAGTACAACAGCGGCACGCACGTCGCCGGCGGCGACTCGCAGGCCGCGCTGCAGGCGGAGTTCGACGCCCTGAGCACGGAGATCACCCGCATCAAGGACAACACCAAGTTCAACGGCGTCGAGCTGTTCAACGACACCGCCAAGGTGTTCCAGGTCGGCTACGCCAACACCGACACCATCGAGATCTCCGCCACCGCGAGCGCGGACTTCACGGCCGGTACGGCGATGGCTGCCATCGACATCACCAACAGCGACACCCTGCAGGACGCGATCGACGAGGTCTCGGCCCAGCGTGCGGAGCTCGGTGCGATCCAGAACCGGTTCGAGCACACGCTCAACAACGTGAACGTCGCCATCGAGAACCTGTCCGCGTCGGAGAGCCGCATCCGCGACACCGACATGGCCCAGGAGATGGTGTCCTTCACCCGCTCGCAGATCCTGTCGCAGGCCGGCACCGCGATGCTGGCGCAGGCGAACCAGAGCTCGCAGGGCGTCCTGCAGCTGCTCCGCTGACGCGGGGCCCGAGCGCCTGACCAGCCAGCACACAGCACCACCCGGTGAGGGGGGAGGCCCAGGCCTCCCCCCTCACTGCACACCGGGAGCAGGTCACACCCGCCCCACCCGTCCCTCCCCCGCGATCCCTGGAGAGCGCAGCGATGGTGAGCCTGAGCGTCGACGGCCTGATCTCGGGCCTGGACACCACGAGCCTGATCACCCAGCTCGTCGCCGCCGAGGGCGCCACGCAGACCGCGCTCAAGACCCGGCTGACCCAGACGCAGAGGGCCGCCGACGCCTACCGCTCGATCAACACGAAGGTCGACGCTCTCCGCTCGGCCGCCGAGGAGCTCGGCAAGACCGGCACGTGGATCGCCGCCAAGGCGACCAGCTCGAGCACCGCCGTCGCCGTCGCCGTCACCGGCACGCCGCAGACCGGCTCGATCTCCTTCACCGTCGACTCCGTCGCCGCCACACACGCCGTCGTCGGCACCACCGTCCAGCAACCGGCCACCACGGGCGGGGCCTACTCCAGCCTCACGGTGCGCACGGCCGACGGCACCGACGTCCTCCTCGATGACCTCGGCACCGGGTCGCTGAACGACACCGCGACCGCCATCAACGAGAGCGGCCTCGGACTGAACGCGACGGTCCTGCAGGTCAAGCCGGGTGAGTACGCGCTCCAGATCAGCGCCAAGACCACCGGGGAAGCCGGCCGGTTCTCCCTCGACGGCGACTTCAGGACCCTGCGCGAGGGCACTGACGCCCGGATCACCGTCGGCGATGCCGACCCGCCGCTGATCATCACCTCCAGCACCAACACCTTCACCGGCGTCATCCCCGGCGGCACCCTCACGGTCAGCGCGAGGAGCGCCACCCAGGTCACCGTCGACGTCACGGCCGACCCCGACGCCGTCGCCGCCAAGGTGCAGGCCTTCGTCGACGCCGCGAACGCCGCGCTCGACGAGATCTCGAAGCAGTCCGCCAACGGCACCGGCTCCACCGCCACGCTGCGCGGCGACAGCAGCCTGCGCCGGCTCACCGACCAGATCCTCGGGGCGGTGTCCGAAGCCGTCGCGGGGTCCCGTTCCGCCGGCTCGGCCGGCGTCGAGCTCACCCGTACCGGGAAGGTGGAGTTCACGAAGGAGACCTTCCTGAGCGAGCTGCAGGCCGAGCCGGAGCAGGTGCGGACGCGGTTCGCCGGGACCGCCGCGGCCGACGGTGCCGACGGCGTGGGCACCCGCATGCGGGTGCTGGCCGCGCGGGTGACCGACAAGACCACCGGCGCACTGACCCTCCTGGCGGAGGGCCGCGACAGGCTCGCCGACGACCTGCAGGAGCGCATCGACGACTGGGACCTGCGCCTGGCCGCCCGCAAGGAGGCCCTCACCAGGCAGTTCACCGCCATGGAGACCGCGCTGAGCTCGCTCAAGTCGCAGTCGACCTGGCTCGCCGGCCAGTTGGCCGGCCTGGCCTGACCCGATCTCTCCTGATCCCCGCTCCCCCGTCCCCGATCCAGGAGCTCCCCCGATGACCGCCGCCTCCCTCCGCTCCCGCTACCTCGGCGACGCCGTGAGCACCGCCTCGCCGCAGCAGGTGCTGGTGATGCTCTACGACCGCCTCGCCCTGGACCTCGAGCGCGCCCGGACCGCGCTGGCCGAGGACCGGCGCGCCGACGCGCGCGAGCAGGTCCGCCACGCCCAGGACATCGTCTTCGAGCTGCTCGGCAGCCTTCGGGTCGACGCCTGGGAGGGCGGCCCCCGCCTCGCCGCTCTCTACAACTGGCTGATCGCCGAGCTGAACCAGGCGATGGTCAAGCAGGACGCCAACCGGGTGAGGTCCTGCCTGCAGGTCGTCGAGCCGCTGCGGGACGCCTGGCGCCAGGCGGCCGCGAGCCTCGCGGCGGGCACCGCATGACCTCGGCGCGCTCCGCGGACGAGCAGCGCCGCGCGGAGTGGGCCAGCGTCCTCGAGGAGATGGAGGTCGAGGTCCTCGACGCGGAGCGGGCCATCCGCGGCAACCGCGCCGAGGAGATCGCCGCCTGGGGCCGGCGCATGGAGGACTGGACCCCGCCCAGCGTGCTCGGCCCGGTGCCGACGGACCTGCGCGAGCGGGCCGCCCGGCTGCTGCAGCACCAGCTCGCCGTCGCCGAGGAGCTCGTCGAGCGGATCACCCAGTCCCAGCGCCAGCGCGACGTCGCCGCCCGGATGGCCTACCGGCCCCGCCCGGTGGCCGCCTTCATCGACAGGGCCCTCTGACACCGACTGGCACAACCCCACAACGCACCGGCCCGGCCGGGTCCGCCTCGCGGCGGGCCCGGCCGTCGTCGTCCTCGGCCGCGGACCGCCTCCCGCGGGCGGGAGACGGCTCGGGAGGCGGCAGGGGCCCCGGCAGTGCGCACCCGGCCCGTCCTCTCCATCCGTCACACCCGTCACGCGAGTCACGGAACGTGGTCAAGGTGTGACGGACCGCTGCCGAGAACGGTCCTGCACGGACAGCACCACTCTCGCCACGGATCGGCGGCCCCGCCCCTGCGCTCGCGCGCCGGGGTCCCCCGACGTACCCGGAGGCCAGTCGTGTCCTGCCGTCCTGCCCGCCGGCGGTCCACCCGATGACGATCAGCGACGTCACGATGACGACGCTGCACGCGGCGCTGAGCGGTCTGGCCCAGCGGCAGCGCGTGACCGCGGACAACATCGCCAACGTCCAGACCCCGGGCTTCCTCGCCGGCCGGACCGACTTCGAGTCCTCGCTGCGCACCGAGCTGCGCCAGGGCAGGACGCCGACGGTCTCCGGCGGCTCCGTCGCGCGCTCGTTCGAGCCCACCCGCGAGGACGGCAACAACGTCAACCTCGACAGCGAGACGGTCATCGCCACCGAGACCGGCCTGCGCTACCAGTTCGCGCTCACCGCGCTCGACGGCAAGTACAGCGGTCTGCGCACGGCCCTGAGGACGTCCTGACGTGTTCGACAGCCTCGACATCTCCGGGTCCGGACTGTCCGTCCACCGCCGCTGGATGGACGCCGTCTCGGACAACATCTCCAACATCAACACGGTCAGCTCGACCGACGGCGAGGCGTTCCGGGAGCGCATGGTCGTCGCGCAGGCCGTGGACTACGGCTCCGGGGAGGGCGGCGTCCGCATCGCCCGCGCCGAGTTCGGCAGCGGCGAGGGCCGGCTCGTGCACGAGCCCGACCACCCGCTGGCCGACGCCGAGGGCTACGTCCGGTACCCGGACATCGACCTCGGCGACCAGATGACCCAGCTGATCATGGCCCAGCGCGGCTACCAGGCGAACCTGGCGTCCCTGGACCGGGCGACCACCGCCTACCAGGCCGCCCTCCAGCTCGGGAAGGGCTGACCGTGAGCTCCCCCATCGACGGCATCTCGCTGCCCGGCATCCCGGCGATCGGCGCCCTCGGCGGCGCGGCCGGCACGACGGCCGCGGCCCCGGCGGCCTCCACCTCGGGCGAGGGCTTCGCCGCCGCGCTGACCGGCGCGCTCGACCGGCTCGGCAGCATGCAGGAGGCCAAGGACGCCCTCGCCGTCCAGGGCGCCACCGGCGACCTGCGTGACGTGCACGACTACATGATCGCCGCCCAGGAGGCCTCCGTGGCCACCGAGATGGTCGTGACCCTCAAGAACAAGGCGGTCGAGGCCTTCACCGAGATCATGAGGATGCCCGTCTGATGCCTGCCGCACTCGCCGGTCCCCTGGCGAAGATCAAGGGCACGCTCGCCACCATCAGCCTCGGCCAGAAGGTCGTGATCGGCCTGCTGGTGGCCGGGCTCGCTCTGGGCGGCTTCTTCTTCTACCGCTGGATCACGACGCCGACCATGGCGCCGCTGTTCTCCAACCTGGCCTCGACCGACGCCTCGGCGATCGTCGACGAGCTCAACGCCTCCGGCGTCACCTACGAGCTCGCCGACGGCGGCGGCACGATCCTGGTGCCCAACGAGCAGGTCTACGACCTGCGGCTGCAGATGAGCGGCAAGGGCCTGCCGGCCGGCTCGGACACCGGGTACGCGCTGCTCGACGAGCAGGGCATCACCACCAGCGAGTTCCAGCAGCAGGTGCAGTACCAGCGCGCCATCGAGGGCGAGCTGGCCAACACGCTCGAGGCGCTCGACGGCGTGCAGACCGCCGTGGTCCACGTCGCGCTGCCCGAGGACGAGGTGTTCGCCTCCGACGAGGGTGAGCCGACCGCCTCGGTGCTCCTGGACCTGGAGCCCGGCACCGAGCTCGCCGGCGAGCAGATCCAGTCGATCACCAACCTGGTGTCCTCCAGCGTCGAGGGCATGGACCCCGACCAGGTCACCGTCTCCGACTCGACCGGCCAGCTGCTGTCGGCCGCCGGCCAGGGCGTGAGCGCCGCCTCCGGCGACGCCCGCTCGCAGATGGAGACCGACTACGAGAGCCGCCTGGCCTCCAACGCCCAGGCGATCCTCGACACCGTCCTCGGCCCGGGCAACGCCCGCGTCGCCGTGCGCGCCGACCTGGACATGTCGCAGAGCGACAGCACCGCGACCACCTACGGCTACACCGAGGGCACCCCGCCGGTCTCCGAGCAGCGCTCGACCGAGCAGTACACCGGCGACGGCACCGCCGTCGGCGGCGTCCTCGGCCCGGAGAACACCGCCGACGCCGCCAACGGCACCGGCGGCGGGAACTCCACCTACTCGACCGAGTCCACGACGGCGAACAACTCCGTGGACCAGACGGTCACCAACACCGTCACCGCGCCCGGGGAGGTCAACCGGCTCACCGTCGCCGTCGTCCTCAACGACACGGTGGCCGGCAACCTCAACCAGACCCAGGTGCAGGACCTCATCGGCAACGCCGTCGGCCTGGACACGGCGCGCGGCGACGACATCAGCGTCGCCTCGCTGGCCTTCGACACCACCGCCGCCGACGCCGCCGCCGCGGAGATGACCGCGGCCCGCGAGGCCGAGCAGCAGGCGCAGGTGTGGGCGCTGGTGAAGAACGGCGGCATCGCGCTCGGCATCGCGCTGCTGGTCCTCGTCGTGTGGCTGCGCTCGCGCCGCCGCGGCGACGACGAGGAGGACGAGGACGACGAGCCGCTGGAGCTCGACGAGGGCCTGATCGCCGAGCTCGAGCGGCTGCGGGTGTCCAGCTCGCGGGACGACACCGCCGTCCTGGACAACCGGGCGCTGGAACTGGAGGCCGCGGAGCGGCAGCGGGTGCGGGGGGAGATCGCCACGATGGTCAGCGAACGTCCGGACGAGGTGGCGCAGATGCTGCGCGGCTGGCTGAGTGACGTGAAATGACGCTCGCCAGTGTCGAGCAGCTGGTGGGCGCGGGCGGGACCAACCTGCCCGCGCTGCCGCCGGCTCCCCCGCGCCCCGAGATGCCCGGCCTGCGCAAGGCCGCCGTCTTCCTCGCCCAGATGAGCAAGGAGGAGGCCGGGCTGCTGCTGTCCAAGCTGCGCCCGCGCGAGGTCGAGGCCCTCACCCGCGAGATCATGAAGCTCGGCTCGGTCGAGCCCGAGGACGTCGACGGCGTGCTCACCGAGTTCTCGCAGATGATGGCCGCGCAGCGGTACGTGGGCCGCGGCGGCGTCGACTTCGCCCGCGAGATCCTGGCCGCCGGCCTCGGCGAGGACAAGGCCGAGGGCATCCTCGCCCGGCTCAACGTCGTCTACACCGAGGTGCCGTTCGCCTCGCTGCGCAACGCCGACGTCCGCCAGCTGGTCACCTTCCTCAAGGACGAGCACCCGCAGGTCATCGCCCTGGTGCTGGCCCACCTGTCGGCCGCGCAGTCGGCCGAGGTGCTCTCGGGCTTCTCCCCCGAGCAGCAGGCCGAGGTCGCCCACCGGATCGCCACGATGGACCGCACCTCGCCGGAGATGGTCCGGCTGGTGGAGGAGGAGCTCGGCCGCCGCATGGGGTCGCTGCTCGCCCACCAGGACATGTCCACCGTGGGCGGCGTCGAGACCCTCGTGGAGATCATCAACCGCTCGCCGCGGCCGACCGAGCGCTCGATCCTCGAGTGGCTGGACACCTCCGACCCGGAGCTGGCCGAGCAGGTGCGCGCACAGATGTTCGTCTTCGAGGACATCACGACGATCGACGACCGGTCGATGCAGCTGGTGCTGCGCGAGGTGGAGGCCAACGACCTGGCCACCGCGCTCAAGGGCGTGCGCCCCGACGTCCGCGACAAGGTGGTCCGGAACCTCTCCGAGCGCGCCGCCGAGAACCTCGCCGAGGAGATCGAGCTGCTCGGCCCGGTCCGCGCCCGCACGGTCGAGGAGGCGCAGGGCAAGATCGTCGCGGTCATCCGCACGCTCGAGGAGCAGGGCGTCCTGACCATCTCGCGGGGTGGGGACGATGAGTTCGTCGCCTGACGGGTCCCGTCCGACGGCGCGGGAGTCGGTGCTGCTGCGTGGGGCCTCGGCCAGCGCGGCGGCGCCCTACCGGCAGGTGGCGGGGACGACGGTGCCCGAGCCGCGTACGGCGCCGCAGACGGTGACCCACCCGCCGACCCGGCAGCTGACCCGGCCGGTGACCCTCCCGCCGCCCCAGTCGCCGGACGCGATGCTGACCCGGCCGCTGACGAGGCCGGTCGTGGACGGCGCGCCCGACGTGGTCGAGCGGCGGTCCACGGTCCGCCGCGCCGGCGACGTCCCGGTGCCCAACGGCCGGGGCGTGCGGCGGCTCGGTGACGTGTACGCCGAGGAGCTGGCCCGGCTGCGCGAGTTCGCCCGCGCCGAGGGCCACAGCGCCGGCTACGCCGAGGGCCTGGCCGAGGCCGGCCGGGTCGTCGCGGAGGCCGAGGCCGGGGCCGCCGCCCGGCTGGCCGACGCGCAGGCCCGCTGGGAGCGCCGGATGGCGTCGGCGACCGCGGCGCTCGGCGCCGCCGTCGCCGCCCTCGACGCCGCCGCGGCGCCCACCGCCGAGGACGTCCGCGACACGCTGGTCGACGGCGTCCTGACGCTCGTCGAGGACCTGCTCGGCCGCGAGCTGTCGGCCTCGACCACCGCCGGCGTGGACGCGATCCGCCGCGCGCTGACCCTGCTGCCCGCCGACGCGCCCGCCGTCGTCCGGCTGCACCCCGACGACCTCGCCGAGGTCCCGCCGGCCGCCCTCGCCGCGCTGCCGCCGTCGGTCACCGTCGTCGGCGACGACGCCGTCGAGCGGGCCGGCGCGGTCGCCGAGTGCGGCCCCCGCCGGGTCGACGCCCAGCTGTCGACGGCGCTGGCGCGGGTGCGGACGGTGCTGTCTCCGTGAGCACCACGCGCACGCTGATCGAGCGCGCCCGCCTGGCCGCCCGCCCGCAGCTCACCGGCTCGGTGGTCGGCGCCATGGGGCTCACCCTCACCGTCGAGGGCGTCGCCGCCGCCGTCGGGGACCTCGTCGAGGTCGGCCCCGGCCCGCGCGGGCTCGTGGCCGAGGTGGTCGCCGTCTCCCGCGACCGGCTCACCTGCATGCCGCTGGGCGAGCTCGGCGGCGTGCACGCCGGCGCGCCGGTCCGGAACACCGGCATGCCGCTGCAGGTGCCCGTCGGCGAGGCGCTGCTCGGCCGGGTGCTCGACGGCCTGGGCCGCCCGGTCGACGGGCACGGCCCGCTCGGCCCCGGCGTCGACTGGGTCGACCTCGCCAGCGAGACCCCGCACGCGCTGTCCCGGCGCCGGGTGGAGGAGCCGCTGCCGGTCGGCGTCCGCGCGCTGGACACCCTCGTGCCGGTCGGCAAGGGCCAGCGGCTGGGCATCTTCGCCGGCTCCGGCGTCGGCAAGTCCACGCTGCTCGCGCAGATCACCCGCGGCACGCAGGCCGACGTCCGGGTCATCGGGCTGATCGGCGAGCGCGGCCGCGAGGTGAAGGAGTTCCTGGAGGAGAACCTCGGGCCCGAGGGCATGGCGCGCACGGTCGTCGTCGTCGCCACCTCCGACGAGCCGCCGCTGGTGCGGCTCAAGGCCGCGTTCGTGGCCACCCGCATCGCCGAGGGCTTCCGCGACCAGGGCCGCGACGTGCTGCTGCTCATGGACTCGATCACCCGCACCGCGATGGCCCAGCGCGAGGTCGGCCTGTCCGCCGGCGAGCCCCCGGCCACCCGCGGCTACCCGCCGAGCGTCTTCGCGATGATGCCGCGGCTGCTGGAGAAGGCGGGCCCGGGCGCGACCGGCTCGATCACCGGCCTCTACACCGTGCTCGTCGAGGGCGACGACCACAACGAGCCGATCGCCGACACCGCCCGCTCGATCCTCGACGGGCACGTCGTGCTCGCCCGGAGGCTGGCCACCACCGGCCACTTCCCCGCCGTCGACGTCCTGGAGTCGATCTCCCGGGTCGCCGGCGCGGTCACCGCGCCCGCGCGGATGGCCGACGCCCGCGAGATGCGCCGGCTCATGGGCGCGCTGCGCGACGTCAGGGAACTGGTGGAGATCGGCGCCTACCAGGCCGGCAGCGACCCGCTCGTCGACCGCGCCCGCGCGCTGTCGCCCGCCATCGACGCCTTCCTGCGCCAGCCGCTGGAGGACTCGACCTCCCCCGACGACGCCTGGGCGATGCTGCACCGGCTCGTGACGGCCGGCTGACGTGGCCCGGCCGGCCGCCTTCCGCCTCGAGCCGGTGCTGCGGGTCCGCCGCGCCGCCGAGCAGGCCGCCGAGCGGGCCGCCGCCGAGGCGGCCGCCGCGGCCCGCGAGGCGGAGCGCCGCGCCGAGGCGCAGGCCGCCGCGCTGGCCGCCCGGGTGCCGCCCGCGTCCGCGCCGGCGCACGTCTTCGTCGCCGCGATGGTCGCATCGGCCGCCGCGGCTGCCGATGTGACAGCTGCACGGGCGACGGCGCAGGCCTCGGCCGAGCAGGCCGGGCTGCTGCGCGCGCGGTGGACCGCCGCCGCCCAGCAGACCAAGGCGCTGGAGAAGCTGCGCGAGCGGCACCTCCTCGCGCTGCGGACCGCCGAGCTCGGCGCCGAGGAGCGCGCGGTCGACGACCTGGTCACCGCCCGGCACGCCGGGACCGGACCCGAGGGAGAGGAGGACCCGTGGAGGGACTGACCGCGGTGCACGGCCGCATCGCCGCGATCCAGAACCGGATCCTCACCCTCGCCTCGGCGTCGGCCACCTCGACGTCGGCCGCCTGGGCCGGCGCGGCGGCCGCCGCCGGGCTCACCGGCACCGCGGGCACGACGGCGACCGGCACGACGGCGACCGGCACGACGGCGGCCGCCGGCAGCGGCCTGGAGGGGCAGGCGGTCGCCGCGGCGCAGCGCTACCTCGGCGTGCCCTACGCCTGGGGCGGCACCGACCCGTCGGTGGGCCTGGACTGCTCCGGGCTGGTCCAGCGGGTCTTCGCCGACCTGGGCATCGACCTGCCCCGCACCAGCTCCCAGCAGGCCACCGCGGGCGCACCGGTCGCGAGCCTGGCCGAGGCCCGCCCCGGCGACCTCGTGTTCTTCGACAACTCCCCGTCCCGCCCGGGCATCGACCACGTCGGCATCTACGTCGGCGACGGGAAGATGATCGCCGCGCCGCAGGAGGGCGACGTCGTCCGCGTGCAGGACGTCGGCAGCCCGACCGTCATCCGCCGGGTGCTGCCCGCCTCCGCCGCCGCGTCGGCGGCGGTGGCCTCCCCCGGCGCCGGCCTCGCGGGCGTCCCGTACGCCGACCTGTTCACCGCCGCCGGCGCCCGGCACGGCGTCGACCCGGCGCTGCTCGCCGCGGTGGCGGAGGTCGAGTCCGGCTTCGACTCCGCCGCCGTCTCGTCGGCGGGCGCCACCGGCCTCATGCAGTTCATGCCGGCCACCGCCCGCGGCCTCGGCGTCGACGCCACCGACCCGGCGTCGTCGATCGACGGCGCCGCCCGCTACCTGCGCCAGCTCACCGACCGGTTCGGGTCGACCGACCTGGCGCTGGCCGCCTACAACGCCGGTCCCGGCACGGTGGCCCGCCACGGCGGCGTCCCGCCGTACGCCGAGACCCGGTCCTACGTCCGCAAGGTCACCAGCGCCGCGGAGGCCTACTCGTGACAGCTCCCGTCCTGACCGCCGCCGCGGCCGCGCCGGCCCCGGCCTCCCCGGCCGGCGGGTCCGACCCCGGCTCGGCCGCCGGCTTCGCGTCCGCCCTCGACGACGCCCTCGACGACCCGATCGCCGGACGCCCGGGCGCCGACCGCGGCGTCGGCCGCGACGGCGACCGGCCCGGCCGCGCCGTGGGCCGCGACGGCGACCCCGGCCGCCCCGGGACCGCCGACGCCGCCGCCGACGCGGGACCGGCCGACGGGCGGCCCGCGGGCGATCCCCACGTCCCGCCGGGCGCGCTGCCGGCCGGCTGGGCGCTGGCCCTCGCCCTCGGCACCGCCGTCCCCGGCGCCGGCACGACTCCTCCCGGCGGCACCGGCCCCGCCGCCCCCGGCGCGGCCGCCGCGCACGGCGCCGTCCCCGCCGTCCCCGCCGGGACCGTCGCGGTGCCGGGCGTCGCCGCCGGCCTCCCCCAGGCCGCCGCGGCGCCGGTCCCCGCCGACGCCGGTGTGCCGGCCGGTGCGGGCACCCCACCCGCCGCCCTGCCCGGCGCCGCCGCCCCGGCCCCCGCGACCCCTCCGCCCGCGGCCCCGGGCGCGGCGGCGCTGCCCGCCGGGCTCGTCGTCGTCGCCGCGGACCCGCAGCCGGCGCCGGTCCCGTCGGCCGCCGCTCCCGCCGAGGCGCCCGTCGCCCCGGCCGCCGCACCGGTCCCCGCCGTGCCCGCGGACCCGGGCACCCAGGAGCGCGACCCGGGGACCTCCGGCGGGGCCCTGCCGTCGGCGGTCCCCGCACCCACCCCGGCACCGGCCCCCGCCGCGGCGACCCCGGCCCCGGCCCGGCCCGACGTGCCGCAGCCGCCGGTGGCCGCCCAGGTCGCCCCCACCGTCGCCACGCTGGCCGCGGGGCCCGACGGCACGCACACCATGACGCTGGTGCTCACCCCCGAGACGCTCGGCCCGGTCGAGGTCCGGGTGACCGTCCAGCACGGCACGGTCGAGCTGAGCCTGCGCGGGGCCTCCGACGCCGGCCGCGCCGCCCTCCTCGACGCCCTGCCCGACCTGCGCCGCGACCTGGAGGCCGCGGGCCTGACCTGCTCACGGCTGCAGGTGGACCGCGACCCGGCCGGCTCCGGCTCGTCGCAGGCGCAGGGCGGCTGGCAGCAGGCCCAGCAGCAGGGCGAGCACGGCCGCGGGTCCGCCCAGGGGCGCGGCCCCGCCGACGACCGCGGCCGGCCGTGGCTGCGCACCCCCGACCCCGACGGGAGCCGCCCGGCTGCCGCCGCCGACCACCCCGCGTCGAGCGTCCTCGACGTCCGGGCCTGAGAGGAGCCGACGATGACCGAGCCCGTGGGCGGCGTGGGCGGCAGCCCGGCCACGTACACGGCCACCACCGCGGTGGACCGCAGCGACCAGATGGGCAAGGACACGTTCCTGCAGCTGCTGGTGGCGCAGATGCGGTACCAGGACCCGAACAGCCCGACGAGCACGACCGAGTTCATGTCGCAGACGGCGACGTTCACCCAGGTCGAGAAGCTCGAGGAGATCGCCGCGCAGAACGCCGAGCTGCTGGCCCTGCAGCGCTCGCTGTCGGCCGGCGCGCTGGTCGGCCACGGCGTCAGCTGGACCGCCGAGGACGGCACCACCCGGACCGGGACGGTGTCCTCGGTCCGCTTCGGCGGGGACGGGCCGACCGCCGTCGTCGGGGGCACCGAGGTGCCCCTCGGCCGCCTCAGCGAGATCTCCCTCCCCGCCTAGAGAAGGACCCCCTCGCCCCCCACCGCTCGCAAGCTCGCGGCGGGCCCCTACGAGGGGGCCGCCGACCCCTCCTGAGAGGACCTCCCCGTGCTCCGCTCCATGTTCTCGGCCATCTCCGGCCTGCGCGCCCACCAGACCAAGCTCGACGTGACCGGCAACAACATCGCCAACGTCAACACCGTCGGCTTCAAGAGCAGCCAGACCGTCTTCGAGGACACCCTGTCCCAGGTGATCCGCAACGGCTCCTCGCCGACCGCCGAGACCGGTGGCACCAACCCGGCGCAGGTCGGCCTCGGCGTCCGGGTCGCCGGCGTCACCACCAACTTCGGCCAGGGCTCCACCCAGAACACCGGCCGCGCCACCGACTTCATGATCAGCGGCGACGGCTTCTTCGTGACCCGCGCCGGCAACGAGAACCTGTTCACCCGCGCCGGGTCCTTCGACTACGACGGCGCCGGCAACCTGGTCACCCCCGACGGCGCGCAGCTGCAGGGCTGGATGGCCGGCACGGACGGCACCGTGGACGCCAACGGCCCGATCGGCCCGCTGTCCATCCCGTTCGGCCAGGTCATGTCCCCGACCGCGACGACGACGGGCGCGCTGGCCGGCAACCTGTCGACGGCGTCCGTGGCTGCGGACCCGCTGGCCAGCCCGCCGGTCGCGGCCACCCAGGTGCAGACGCAGATCACCGCCTACGACTCGATCGGCACCGCGCACCAGATCGCGCTGACGTTCACCAAGACCGGCCCCAACACCTGGTCGGTGGCCGCCGGCGAGAACGGCACCGCGATCGGCGCCGCGCAGACGCTCACCTTCGACCCCTCCACCGGCCGGCCCTCCGGTGGCAGCACCTTCACCCTCGGCGTCACCGGCGCCAACTGGCCGGGCACCATCCCGCTCGACCTCACCGGGGTGACCGAGTTCGGCGGCAAGACCGCGCTGACCCCGAGCGGCGTCGACGGCAACGCCATGGGCACGCTGCAGTCGATCTCGCTGAGCAACGACGGCACGATCATGGGCGTCTACTCGAACAGCCTGCGCGAGCCGATCGGCAAGCTGGCGCTGGCCACCTTCGCCAACCCCGGCGGCCTGTCCAAGGCCGGCAACTCCAGCTACCGGGTGGGCGACAACTCCGGCCAGGCCGTCATCGGGGAGGCCGGCACCGGCGGCCGCGGCTCGCTGACCGCCGGCGCGCTGGAGATGTCCAACGTCGACCTCGCCGAGGAGTTCACCGGCCTGATCGTCGCCCAGCGCGGCTTCCAGGCGAACAGCCGCGTGATCACCAGCTCCGACGAGATCCTGCAGGACCTGGTCAACCTCAAGCGCTGACGGCGCGTCCGGCCGAGCCCGCGGCCCGGCACCCGATTTCCCCGGGGTGCCGGGCCGCGTCGCGTCGTCCCCCGGTCGCCTCCCGGTGCGCGTGTGACGTGCGGGAACGCGGTGCCCGGCTCACCCCCGGGGGTGGTGCGGCGGGCCGCATTCGGCTCAAGCAGGCCCCGCGCGGGACCGATGGTCCCTGTAGCCGGCGCCGCGCCGTCGCGGCCCCTCCCCCTTCCCGAACGAGCCAGAGGACCCACCCGTGATCCGAGTGACGCGCCTGAACGGGGAGCACTTCGCGCTCAACCCCGACCTGATCGAGCGGGTCGAGGGCCACCCCGACACCGTCGTCTTCCTCGTCGACGGCACCAGGTACGTCGTCAGCGAGGACGTCGACGCGGTGCTCGACGAGATCCGCGAGTACCGGGCCAGCATCCTCGCGACCGCCTACGCCATGGACCGCGGCAGCTACCGCGCCGGCACGTGCACCCCGGCGAGCGACCCGGCCGGCGACACCCGCCGCGCGTCGGTCGTCCCCTTCCCGGCCCGCGAGGAGCGCTGACCCGTGGACCCGTCGACCCTGATCGGCTTCGTCGTCTCGCTCGTCGCGCTCCTGGTCTTCATGGTCCTGGAGGGCGCCGACCCGACGTCGCTGCTCTTCCTCCCGGCCATCGTGCTGGTCATCGTCGCCACCTTCGGCGCGGCGATGTCCGGCCAGACGATGGCCGACCTCAAGAAGATGGGCGGCTGGTTCAAGGCCGGGCTCATGCCGGCCAAGGTCCCGGCGGCCTCCGAGCAGATCCAGACCCTGGTCAGCCTCGCCGAGAAGGCCCGCAAGGAGGGCCTTCTCGCGCTGGAGGCCCAGGTCAAGCAGATCCAGGACCCGTTCCTCAAGCGCGGCCTGCAGATGGGCATCGACGGCACCGACCCCGAGGAGCTGCGCGCGGTGCTCGAGAGCGAGATCGCCGCCAAGAAGGCCGAGGACAAGGTCGCCGCCAAGTTCATGACGACGATGGGCGGCTACGCCCCGACCATCGGCATCGTCGGCTGCATCGTCGGCCTGATGAACGTCATGGGCAGCCTCAGCAACCCCGCGGCGCTCGGCCCGATGATCGCCTCCGCGTTCGTCGCCACCCTGTGGGGCGTCATGGCGGCCAACTTCTGGTTCCTGCCCATGGGCGCCAAGATCCTGCGGGTCAGCGAGCTGCAGGCGGCGCAGATGGAGCTGCTGGTCGAGGGCATCGCCGAGATCCAGGCCGGCACCAGCCCGCGCGCCGTCCGGCTCAAGCTCAGCGCCCTGATCCCGCCGAGCGAGGCCGCCAGGGAGGCGGCGTGACCGCCGCCCGGGCCCGCGCGTGAGCGCCGGCGGCCACGGCGGCAAGCGCCGGGTGAAGAAGCACGAGGAGGAGGAGCACGAGAACCACGAGCGGTGGCTGGTGTCCTACGCGGACATGATGACGCTGCTCCTGGTGCTCTTCGTGGTCCTGTTCGCGATGAGCCAGGTGGACAAGGAGAAGTTCGCCGCGCTGGCCAGCGGCCTGTCGGAGGCGTTCGGCGCCCCGGTGAGCGCGCTGAGCAGCGCCGGCACCAACTCCGACGCGTCGGTGCTCGACTCCCTCGACGCCGCCGTCGACGTGCAGATCCCGCCGGCCCCGGCCGCGGAGTCCGACGTCGACGCGGCGGCCGCCCGGGCCGCCGCCCAGGAGGCCGCGAACGTCGCGGCCGAGGCGCGCGCCGAGTACGACCAGCTCGCCGCGGCGCGCGACGCCATCGACGCCGCCCTCGCGGCGGCCGGGCACGCCGGGACCGCGCGGTACGAGATCGACGAGCGCGGCCTGACCGTGCACATCGTGTCCGACCCGGTGCTCTTCGGCCCGGAGGAGGCCACGCTGCAGCCGCAGGGCCGCACCATCCTCGACGCCGTTGCCCCCACCCTGGCCGCGCTGCCCAACGACCTCGCGATCGAGGGGCACGCCAACTCGCTGCCGGTGACCCCGGGCGGGCCGTGGCCCTCCAACTGGGAGCTGTCGGCCTACCGGGCCACCACGGTGGTGCGCTACCTCGCCGCCGCCGGCGTCCCGCAGGACCGGATGTCCGGGACCGGCTACTCCGACACCCGCCCGGTGGTGCCGGCGAGCGACCCGAACGCCCTGTCCCTCAACCGCCGCGTCGACGTCGTCGTGCTGTCCGACGCCTCCGCCGAGGCCCGGGAACTGCTGCCCGGCCTCGACGCCCCCGCACAGGCCGCGCCCGCCCCGGCCGCCGCCCCTGCCCAGGAAGGCACCCACGAGTGAGCACCAAGAGCAAGGCCAAGGAGAAGGACGCCGCCGAGGACGCGGAGGCCGAGGGCGGCGGGAAGAAGAAGCTGCTCGCCGTCGTCGCCGTCCTGCTGGTCGCCCTCGGCGCCGCGGCGTACTTCTTCCTGTTCGCCGGCGGCGAGGCCGCGGCCGAGGAGCCCGAGCACGGCGGCTACACCGCGCTGGAGCCCATCGCGGTCAACCTGGCCGGCGGCGGCTACCTCAAGATCGGCATCACCCTGGAGTACACCGCGGCCGCCGCCTCCGGCGGGCACGGCAGCGGCGGCGTCGACGGCTCGAAGGCCCTCGACATCCTCATCTCCACCTACTCCCAGGCCCAGCCGGCCGACGTGACCGGCGCCCGCGAGGCGCTCAAGGAGTCCCTGGAGCACCAGATCGTCGAGGCCTACACCGAGGACGGCGTCCCGATGGTCATGCACGTCTACCTCACGGAGTACGTCACCCAGTGACGCAGTAGTCCCACCCGTCCCACACTCCCCGGCTGACCGGCGGCGCCCCGCGCCGCCGGTCAGTTCGCGTCCCGGCCCCGCCGATGAGGGGACCGTGACCCGCCCCGACACCGCGACCGCGCCCGCAGGGCCCGGGCCGCAGGCGCCGGCCGGTGGCGGCCGCGGCCGGCGCGGTGCGCCCCGCACCTACGACTTCCGCCGCCCCACCAAGCTCTCCCGCGAGCACGTCCGCGTGCTGCAGATCGCCCAGGAGGCCTTCGCCCGCCAGGCGACGACGGTCCTCACCACGATGCTGCGCACCGGCGCGCGGATGGAGCTGCACGGCATCGAGCAGCACTCCTACGACGACTTTCTCGCCACGCTGCCCGACCCCTGCTTCCTGACGACGTTCACCATCGAGCCGCTGGGCGGCAAGGGCCTGCTGGCCTACCCGCTGGACATGGCGATGGCCGGCGTCGACCACCTGCTCGGCGGCTCCGGCGCCGCCCAGCAGCCCGAGCGGCCGATGACGGCGATGGAGACCACCATCACCACCTCGCTGCTGACCCGGCTGCTGCAGGAGTTCGCCGCCTCGTTCGCGCACGTCACCGAGCTGCAGCCGGCCATCGACGGCATCGAGTACAACCCCGCCCTCGCCCAGGCCGCGGCGGGCTCGGACACCGTGATGGTGGCCCGCTACACGATGTCGATCGGCGGCCGCGAGGGCGCCGCGTCGCTGGTGCTGCCCTTCAGCTCCTTCCAGCAGGCCCTCGACAGCGCCGCCTCCCCGCAGCTGTCGGAGTCGGCACAGCGCACCCGGCAGCGCGCCGCCGAGCTGCTCGCCGCCCGCCTGGAGCTGGTGCCGGTCGACGTCAGCGTCCGGTTCAGCCCGCTCGAGGTGTCCTCGGAGGACCTGCTCTCCCTGACCGTCGGCGACGTGCTGCTGCTGCGGCACCCGCGGGACGCGCCGCTCGAGGTCACCACCAACGACGCCGTCTTCGCCCACGCCATCGCCACCAACCACCGCCGCCGGCTGGCCGCCGCCATCGTGCCCGCCCCGTCCGCCGTGAAGGACCCCGCATGACCGCCACGCTCGACACCACCCAGGCCGCCACCCACGCTGCTGCAGAGACCATCACCGCCGTCGTGGTGGCCGCCGCCCGGGCCGCGGCCGCGCTCGTCCCCTCCGGCACCGAGCTGGTCCCCGGGCCCGCGGTCACCGACCCCGACGCCGTCCCGGTCCCGCCCGCCGCGGCCGCCGCGGTCGGCGCCCGGCTGTCCGGGGAGATCACCGGCGACGTCGTCCTGGTGCTGTCGGCGGAGGTGGTCGAGGCGCTCGACAACTCCCCCGTCGGCCCGATGGACGTCGCGACCGCGCTGCGCCCCGCGCTCGAGGCCGCCGCGGCCACCCTGGGCCGGGTGCGGGTCGACGCCGAGCGCACCGAGGACCCGGTGACCGCGCTCGACGGTCTGCGCGACAAGGGCATGTTCGTCGCCGTGCCGCTGGTGGCCGGCGCCGACCACCAGGCCACGCTCGCGCTGCAGGTGACCCTGCCGACCGCGCCGCGCACCCCGCGCAACAGCCTGGACCTGCTGCGGCACGTGGCCATGGAGGTCACCGTCGAGATCGGCCGCACCCGGATGACCGTCGGCGAGCTGCTCTCGCTGCACCCGGGCGAGGTGGTCGAGCTCGACCGCGCCGCCAGCGCGCCGGCCGACCTGCTGGTCAACGGCACCCTCATCGCGCGCGGCGAGGTCGTCGTCGTCGACGAGGACTTCGGCCTGCGGATCAGCGAGATCGTCACCGACGCCGCCACCGAGCTGGGGGCCGCGCAGGCATGACCTGGATGCTGATCCGGCTGGTCCTGTCGCTGGCCTTCGTCGGCGGGGTGCTGTGGTTCGCCGCGCGCCTGGCCAAGAAGCGCGGCCTGGGCTCCGGCGGCGGCCTCGTCGAGGTCGTGGCGCGCCAGCGGATGGGCCGCGCCAGCACGGTCAACGTGCTGCGCATCGCCGACCGGGTGCTCGTCGTCGGCGCCACCGAGGAGCAGGTCACCCTGCTCGCCGAGCTCGACGGCGACGCCGTGGAGGCCACGCTCGCCGAGCGCGCCGCGGCCGCCCCGGCCGCGGGCGGCCCGGCCGTCCCCACGCCCCGCATCGGCGGCGCGCTGGCCGGCTCGGTCTTCGACCGGTCGGGCTGGCAGGGCTTCGTCACCCAGCTGCGCGAGCGGACGGTCCGCCGCTGATGACCGCCACCGCCCCCGCGCGCCCCCGCGCGCGCCGGGCCGCCACCCTGCTGCTGGCCCTGCTGGGCTGCGCGCTGGCCGGCGTGCTGCTCGCGGGTCCGGCCGCGGCGGCGCCCACCGCGCCGACCGCACCCACGGCACCGACCGTGCCCGCGGTCGACGGCGGGGTCGACATCTCGGTCGGCAACGGCAGCCCCAGCACCTCGATCACGCTGATCCTCGCGATCACCGTGCTGTCGGTGGCGCCCGCGGTGCTGCTGCTGTGCACGTCGTTCACCAAGATCGTCGTCGTCCTGTCGCTGACCCGGAACGCGCTGGGCCTGCAGTCCTCGCCGCCGAACTCGGTGCTCACCGGCATCGCGCTGTTCCTGACGCTGTTCGTCATGGGGCCGGTGCTCTCCGACATCAACGACGTCGCCGTGCAGCCCTACATGGACGGCGCGATGTCGGTCTCCCAGGCCTACGACGTCGGCGTCGTGCCGCTCAAGGAGTTCCTGCTCGACAACACCCGTGACGACGAGCTGCAGCTGATGGTCGGCCTGTCCGGGGAGGAGCAGCCCGAGGACCGCGCCGCGGTGAGCATGACGACGCTGGTCCCGGCGTTCGTCCTCTCCGAGCTCAAGAGCGCCTTCATCATCGGGCTGGTCGTGTTCATCCCGTTCCTGGTGATGGACATGCTGGTCAGCGCCGCGCTCATGTCGATGGGCATGATGATGGTGCCGCCGTCGATGGTGTCGCTGCCGTTCAAGCTGCTGTTCTTCGTGGTCGTCGACGGCTGGGCGATGATCACCACGTCGCTGGTCGGGAGCTACGGATGACCGACGCCGACGTCACCGACATCGCCGTCCAGACCATGATGGTGGCCGCCAAGGTCGCCGCCCCGGTCCTGCTCACGGCCCTGCTGGTCGGCTTCCTCATCTCGCTGTTCCAGGCGGCGACCCAGATCCAGGAACCGACGCTGTCGTTCGTCCCCAAGATGATCGCGGTGAGCATCGCCCTGCTGGTCACCGGCAACTGGGTGCTCTCCGAGCTGGTCGACTTCACCCACACCCTGTTCGACCAGCTGCCGCGCCTGCTCGGGCGGACCTGACCGGCATGGACCTCGAGGTCCCGGCGGTCACCCTCGCGGCCCTGCTGCTGGCCACCGCCCGGGCGGCCGGCTTCGTCCTGCTCGCCCCGCCGTTCACCACCCGCACCATCCCGGCGCCGGTCAAGGGCGCCCTGGCCCTGGCGCTGTCGGTCGCCCTGGTCGACCGCGTGGCGCCGGGGCTGCCGGAGCCGACCACCGGGTTCCTCGTCGTCACCGCCGTCAGCGAGGTGGCCATCGGCGCGGCGCTGGGCTTCGTCGTCCAGCTGTTCTTCACCGCGGTGCAGTTCGCCGGCGAGCTCATCGACCTCACCGGCGGCTTCTCCCTGCAGCCGGCCTACGACCCGCTGGCCATGACCACCAACTCGGTCATCGGCAAGCTGCACTACCTGCTCGCGACGACGCTGCTGTTCACCAGCGGCGGGCACCTCGTGATCGTGCGCGGGTTCGCCACCTCCTACGAGGGGCTGCCGGTCAGCGGCGGGTTCCCGGCCGGGGACGTCGGCCAGGTCGTGCTGACGGCGTTCTCGATGATGTTCCTCGCCGCGCTGCAGATCGCCGGCCCGATGGTGGCCGTGCTGCTGCTGGCCGACGTCGCCCTCGCCCTGCTGTCCCGGGCCGCCCCGGCGCTGAACATCTTCGCCATCGGCTTCCCCGTGAAGATCATGCTGACCCTGGCGCTGCTCGGGCTGACCTTCCCGCTGCTGCCACCGGCGCTGGACGCGCTGGTGGAGCAGGCCACCCGCGCGATCGTCGGCTTCCGGAGCGGGTGAGGCCGCGTGGCCAAGGACGGACAGGGCGGTGAGAAGACCGAGAAGCCCACTCCCAAGCGCCTCAAGGAGGCGCGCAAGGAGGGGCAGATCCCGCGGACCCAGGAACTCGGCACCTGGGCGGGCGTGGCGGCGGCGAGCGTCTTCCTGCCCGTGCTGGTCGGCAACGCCTTCGACGCGGTGGGCCGGCTGTTCGTGCGGTTCGGGTCGGTGGTCGAGCACCCGGAGGCCGACGCCGTCGGCGCGCTGCTCGGGGAGGCGCTGAGGACGTTCCTCGAGACGGCGCTGCCGATGGCGCTCGCGCTCATGCTCGTCGGGGTGCTCGCCTCGGCCGCGCAGGGCGGGGTCGCGCTGGCCACCAAGGGCATGAAGCCGACGCTCAAGAAGCTCAACCCGTTCCCCGGGATGAAGCGGATGTTCGGCACCCACGGCCTGTGGGAGGCGCTCAAGGCGGTCATCAAGACGGCGGCGCTCGGCACCGTCGTCGTCGTGACCAGCAGCGAGGCGCAGGCACTGGTGTCGGCGTCCGGGGCGCTGCCGCTGTCGGCGGTGGTGGCGACGTTCGCCTCCTCCGCCGTCCTCATGTTCCGCGTCGTGGCGATCACCGGCCTGGTCATCGCGATCGCCGACTACGTCGTGGTGCGCAAGCAGACGATGACCAGGCTCAAGATGACCAAGTACGAGATCCAGCAGGAGCACAAGCAGTCCGAGGGCGACCCGCACGTGAAGGGCCAGCGCCGCTCGATGCAGCTGGCCATGTCGCGCAACCGGATGATGGCCGAGGTCGCCACCGCCGACGTCCTGCTGGTCAACCCGACGCACGTCGCCGTCGCGCTGCGGTACGAGCCGGAGAAGGGCGCGCCGCGGGTGGTGGCCAAGGGCGCCGACGAGGTCGCCGCGAAGCTGCGCGAGCGGGCCGCCGAGGCGCGGGTGCCGATGGTGCAGGACGTGCCGCTGGCCCGGGCGCTGCACGCCTCCTGCGAGCTCGGCCAGGAGGTGCCGCCGCAGCTGTTCACCGCCGTCGCCCGGGTGCTGGCCTTCGTCATGCAGCTCGGCGCCCGCGGGGTGCGCGGCGGCTTCCACCGGCCGGGGTTCGAGGCGCCCGACGTCGCCGGCCTGCCCAGGGCCGGCCGCCGGAGGACCCCGGTCGCCTCGTAGGCACCCGCGACGCTGGGACGGCTGTGACTCGTGCGCCGTCAGCGGTCTGCCGGGGACCCCCGGCTGCCGATGGTGTGCCCGTGCGAGGGATGACCAAGGCCGCCGTGCCGATCGGCGTGGTGGCCATCGTCCTCATGCTGGTCGTGCCGCTGCCCGCCGCGGTGCTGGACCTGCTGCTGGGCCTGAACATCACCGCGTCGCTGCTGATCCTGCTGGTCGCGATGCAGATCAAGCGGCCGCTGGACTTCGCGGTCTTCCCGTCGCTGATCCTCATCGCGACGCTGTTCCGGCTCGCCCTCAACGTCTCCTCGACGCGGCTGGTGCTCACCGACGGCTACGCCGGCAAGGTCATCGAGGCCTTCGGGCACTTCGTGATCGGCGGCTCGCTCGTCGTCGGCCTGGTGATCTTCGTGATCCTCACGATCATCCAGTTCGTCGTCATCACCAACGGTGCCGGCCGCGTGGCCGAGGTCGGCGCCCGCTTCACCCTCGACGCGATGCCCGGCAAGCAGATGGCCATCGACGCCGACCTCAACGCGGGGCTGATCAACGAGCAGCAGGCGCGCAGGCGGCGCACCGAGGTCACCGCCGAGGCGGACTTCTACGGCTCGATGGACGGCGCCTCGAAGTTCGTCAAGGGCGACGCCATCGCCGCCATCATCATCACGCTGATCAACCTGGTCGGCGGCTTCGCCGTCGGGGTCATGCAGCGCGGCATGGCGCCCGGCGACGCCGTCTCCACCTTCTCGCTGCTGACCGTCGGCGACGGCCTGGTCTCGCAGATCCCCGCGCTGCTGCTGTCCACCGCGACCGGCATCATCGTCACCCGCTCGGCCAGCGACGGCGACATGGGCAGCGACCTGCTCGCCCAGCTCGGCCGCTTCCGCCAGCCGGTGCGCATCGCCGGCGGCGCGGCGCTGGCGCTGTGCCTGATCCCGGGGCTGCCGAAGCTGCCGTTCCTGGTCATCGGCGGGCTGTTCCTGGTCATGGCCGCGCGGATGCAGGAGACCCCGGCCGAGGACGACGACACGCCCGCGCCCGCCGCCTCCGAGGAGCCCGCGCCGGACTCCCCCGAGGCGATCGCCGAGCGCATGCGGGTCGACCCGCTGGAGCTCGAGGTGGCCTTCGACCTCGTCGACCTCGTCGACTCCTCCCGCGGCGGCGACCTGCTCGACCGGGTCAAGGCGCTGCGCCGGAAGGTCGCGATGGAGACCGGCCTGGTCATCCCGCTGGTCCGCACCCGCGACAACCTCGACCTGCCGTCGTCGCAGTACGTCATCTGGCTCAACGGCGTCCCGGCGGCGAAGGGCACCTCCCCCGCCGGCACCGTGCTGGCCATCGGCGACGCCCTCGACGGGCTGCCGGGCCGGCCCACCCGCGAGCCGGTGTTCGGCCTGCCCGCCAAGTGGGTGCCGGTGGAGCTGCAGCGGCAGGCGGAGATGGCCGGCGCGACCGTCGTCGACCGCTCCTCGGTCATCACCACCCACCTGGCCGAGGTGGTCCGCCAGAACGCCGCCGAGCTGCTCGGCCGCGAGGACGTGCGGCTGCTGGTGGAGATGGTCAAGCGGACCCACCCGGTCGTCGTCGAGGAGCTCACCCCGGGGCTGCTCACGCTCGGCGAGATCCAGCGGGTGCTGCACGCGCTGCTGGCCGAGAACGTCTCCATCCGCGACCTGGTGCGCATCTTCGAGGCGCTGTCGCTGCGTGCGAAGACCTCCACCGACCTGGACGGGCTGGTCGAGGCGGTGCGCGCGGCGCTCGGGGCGGCGATCAGCCACCCCTACGTCACCCCCGACGAGCGGCTGCACGTGCTCACGCTGGAGCCCGCCTTCGAGCAGCGGCTGCTGGAGGCGGTGCGGCACAGCGACGGCGGCCAGGTGCTGGCGCTGGACGCCGGCTCGGTCGACGCGCTGGTCACCGGGTGCAGCGGGCTGCTCGAGGACGCCGAGCAGCACGGCCTGTCCCCCGTCCTCGTCTGCTCCCCCCAGGTGCGGGCCGCGCTGTCCCGCCTGATGCGTCAGGTCCTCCCCCGCCTGCCGGTGATCTCCTACTCGGAGGTCTCCCGGACGGCCCAGATCGAGTCACTGGGAGTGGTGAACGGTGCCGTTGCCATCCGTTGAGGCGCCCACGCCGGAGGCCGCCGTCGCGGCGGCCCGCGAGCGGTACGGCAACGCGGTGCGGATCACCGGGGTGCGCCGCATCCGGTCCGGCGGCGTGCTGGGCTTCTTCGCCACCGAGCGGTTCGTCGCCGAGGTGGAGGACGTCGAGCCGGCCCGGCGCGGCCCCGCGCCGAAGTCCGAGTCGGCCCGCCGGATCGAGGCCGCGCTCAGCCGCGACCCCGGCCCGCTCGCCGACACCGGCGCGTTCCTGCGCGCCACCGAGCTGCACCGCAGCCGCCCCGCGGCGGCCCGGCCCACCGCGCGCCCGGCCGTCCGCACCGAGCGCCCGACCCTCCCGACCGAGCTGCCGGACCCGGTGTCCGAGCTGGCCGGCCTGCTCGGGTCCGGCGACGGCGGCCCGGGCGTCGACCTGTACTCCCGGGCGTCGGTGGGCGCGACCCGCCGGCCCGCCGCCGGCACCGCGGCCTTCCGCCCGGCCACCGCCGTCCGCACCGCTGCCCCTCGCGCGGCTGCCGCCCCGTCCGCTGCCGCCCCCTCCGCAGCCGCGCCCTCCGCAGCCGCGCCCCCGGCCGCCCGGCGGCCCGCTCGGGCGGCGGTGCGCCCGCCGGCCGAGCCCGCCGGACCCTCGCTGTTCACCGCCGCGCTGGCGCAGGTCGTCGCGGGTGACCGGGAGGTCCGCGAGGCCGTCGACGACGCCGTCCGCTCGGCCGCCGCGATGTCCGCCGCCGAGGCGCTGCGGGCGGTCCAGGCCGTCGCCGCCGCGACCGCCGAGGCCACGGACGAGGAGCTCGCGCCCCCGTCGGTGCTGCGGACCCCGGAGCCCGCCCCCGCCGCGCCGGCGATGCCGCTGGCCGCCGCCCTCGCCGCCGCGATGGCCGCGCCCGCCCCTGCTCCCGCGGCTCCTGAGCCGGAGCCGGAGTCGGAGCCGGTCGCCCCGGTGGCCGAGGCCCCCGTCGTCGAGGAGCCCGTGGCCGAGGTCTCCGTGCTCGATGCCCCCGTGGTCGATGCCCCCGTGGTCGATGCCCCCGTGGTCGATGCCCCCGTGGTCGATGCCCCCGTGGTCGAGGCGCCGCTGCCCGGGGCTCCCGAGGTCCCCGAGGTCTCCGGGTCCGCCGACGACTCCGGTCCCGGCGTGGACATGTGGGCCGACCCCGTGCCCGTCTTCCGACCCGCCGCCGTCGCCGAGCCGGTCGTCGAGGAGCCCGTCGTCGAGGAGCCGGTGGTCGAGGCACCGGCCGTCGAGGAGCCCCCGGCGGACGAGGACCCCCAGGACCGCGACGACACCGAGGACTCCCTCCTCACCGAGCTGCTCGGTCCGGAGGCGGACGAGACCGCCACCGACGAGACCGAGCACCCCGCCGTCGAGGACACCGCCGTCGCCGTCGTGGCCGTCGTGGCCGAGGCCGAGCCGGTCACCGACGTGCTGCCGGCCGTCGTCGCCGAGCCCGTCGAGGTGCCGGCGCCCCGGCCGGTGGCCGCCTGGGCCGACGCGGACCCGACCGGCCCGGTCACCGGGCGCGAGGAGGCCATCGCCGAGGTGCTGCGCGCGGCCCTGGCCCACGACACCCCGGACGACGCGCTCACCGACATCCTCCGCGGCGTGCTCGCCAGCGCCTCCACCCAGGGCGGCGCGCACCGCGGCCGCCCGCCGGTCCCGGCGCCCTCGCAGCGCGTGGACCAGGAGCCGGGCTGGGTCGACGCCGCGGCCGAGTCCGACGAGTGGGAGGCCGAGGAGGCGGTGCTCGCGCCGACCGCCAGCGACCCGGCCCCGCTGGCGCTGGACTCGACCGCCGTCCTGCCCCCGCTGTCGCTGCTGCCGCCGCCCACCCCGGGCGCGGAGCTGGCCGTGCCGCGGCTGCTCGGGCGCCCGCCGGTGCCGCCGGCGCGCCGCCTGCCGCCGGCGCCGGGTCAGGCCGTCGCCCGCGTGGCCGCCCCGGCGCCGGGCCTGGCGACCGTGACCCGCCTGCCCGTCGACGCCCGCGCCGCCCGCGGGTGGACGCCGGCCCGCGTCGTCGTGCCGTCGGTCCGCGAGGCCGGCGCGCTGGCGCCGGGCCGCGGCTGGGTCGACCCGCGGATGGTCGGGGCCGCCGGCACCGTCGCCCGCCTGCGTGCGCTCGGCGTGCCGGAGGACCTGCTCGGTGCGGGCTTCCCCGCCGATGTCGCCGAGTCCGGCACCTACGCGGCGCTGACCCGCGCGCTCGGCGCGGCGCTGCCCGCGGCGCCGTCGGCCCCGGCCGGTGCCGGCGAGGTGCTGCTGGTCGTCGGCCCCGGCGTCGAGACGCTCGCCGCCGCCCGCTCGCTGGCCGCCGGCATGCGGCTCGACGGCGACCGGCTGCAGTGGGCCACCCGCGGCGACCTCGCCGCGCTCGCGCCCGAGTCCAGCCGGATCACCTCGGTCGACACCGCGATCGCGCGCAAGCAGGACGCCGCCGCCGCGGGGACGCCGACCGTCGTCGCGGTGGACGCCCCCATGCGTGCCGGGAGCCGGACGTGGCTCGAGCAGGTCATGGCGATCTTCTCGCCGGTCGCCGTCTGGGCGGTCGTCGAGGCCACCCGCAAGCCCGAGGACGTCGGCCCGTGGCTGGACGCGCTGCCCCGCGTCGACGCGCTCGTCGTCCAGGACTCCGACCTGACCGCCGACCCCGCCGCCGTGCTGGGCCGGACGACGGTGCCGGTGGCCCTCCTCGACGGCGTGCGGGCGACCGCGCACCGCTGGGCCTCGCTGCTGTGCGAGCGGCTGGAGACCGCTGAGGCATGAGCCCGCTGCGCTGGGACGTCCTCACGGCGGGGTTCGTGCTGGCCCTGCCGGTGCTCGCGCTGTACCTGCGCGGCGACTTCACCCTCGACGACGTCGTCACCCGGCTGCCCTGGTGCCTCCTCGCCGGGTGGGGCGCCGTGGCACTGCTGCGCTGGGCCGCGACGCCGCGGACCCGCCCGGCCCCCGAGCGCGCGTCCCGGGCGCCGGCGCTCCGCGACGAGGACCCCACCCCCGCCGCCTGACCCGCTCTTGCGGTGTCACCCACGCTCCTGCGGCCTCGCAGCACCGGAGGAGCGCGGGTGACACCGCGAGAGCACAGGCCGGGACGTCGTCCACAGATCCACCCGGCGCACGTCGGCCCGGCCGGCGACCGGCGACGGTCGGCGCATGACCGACTGGCTGCGCACGGGACCGGTGCTGCGCAGGTCCGAGGCGCTGGCCGCCGGCCTCTCCGACGGCGAACTGGCGGCCGCCGTCCGGCGGGGTGAGCTCACCCGCATCCGGCGGGGCGCGTACGTCGACCCGACGGCAGGGGCGCCGCACCACCGCGCGCTCGTCGTGGCGACGGCGCCTGCGCTCCGGGACGGCAGCGTGATCAGCCACGCCTCGGCCGCTGTCCTCCACGGCCTGCCGCTGTGGCGGGTGGCTCCCGAGCGGGTGCACGTCACGAGGCGGCCGCCGCCGCCGGGAGCGGCAGTGCCCGGGTCCACCTGCACGTGGCGCGGCTCGCCGACGACGAGCTGACCCTGGTCGACGGCGTCCTCCTGACCGGCCTGGCGCGGACGGTCGTGGACCTGGCGCGGTCGGTCCCCTTCGAGTCCGCGGTCGTCACCGCCGACGCCGCGCTGGCCGCAGGAGGCGTGACTCGTGCGGACCTGGCCGCGTGCCTGCAACGCATGGGGCCGGTGCCCGGGTCGCGCCGCGCCGCCCGGGTCGTCGCGTTCGCCGACGGACGCAGCGAGAGCGTCGGCGAGAGCCGCAGCCGGGTGCTGCTCCACCGGCTCGGGTTCCCCGCCCCTGACCTGCAGGTGCGGCTCCTGCGGTCCGACCGGTCGGTGGTGGGCCGCTGCGACTTCGGCTGGCGCGCACGGCGGACCGTCGGGGAGTTCGACGGGCGGGTGAAGTACCGGGCGGACGAGGGACGGGACCCCGGCGACGTCGTGTTCCGCGAGAAGCTGCGCGAGGACGAGATCCGCGACTCGGGCTGGGAGGTCGCCCGCTGGACCTGGGCCGACCTGGATGCCCCCTCCGTGGTCGACCGCCGGGTCCGCCGGGCGTTCAGCCGGGCCGGACGACCGCTCTGACCGGGCTCCTGCGGTGTCACCTCTGCTCCTGCGGTGTTGCAGGACCGCAGGAGCGCCGAGGACACCGCAGGAGCCCGGTCGGGCGACCCCGCGGTCAGAGCTCGAGGTCCTCCAGCATCTCGGTGACCAGGGCGGCGATCGGCGAGCGCTCGGACCGGGTCAGCGTGACGTGGGCGAACAGCGGGTGCCCCTTGAGCTGCTCGACCACCGCCGCGACGCCGTCGTGCCGGCCGACGCGCAGGTTGTCCCGCTGCGCGACGTCGTGGGTGAGCACCACCCGCGAGCCCGAGCCCAGCCGCGACAGCACGGTCAGCAGCACGCCGCGCTCGAGCGACTGCGCCTCGTCGACGATCACGAACGAGTCGTGCAGCGAGCGGCCGCGGATGTGGGTCAGCGGCAGCACCTCGATGAGGTCACGCGCGGCGATCTCGTCGAGGACCTCCTTGGACACCAGCGCGCCGAGGGTGTCGTAGACCGCCTGCGCCCAGGGCGACATCTTCTCGCCCTCGCTGCCCGGGAGGTACCCGAGCTCCTGCCCGCCGACGGCGTAGAGCGGCCGGAAGATCACGACCTTCTTGTGCGCCCGCCGCTCCATCACCGACTCCAGCCCCGCGCACAGCGCCAGCGCCGACTTGCCGGTGCCCGCGCGCCCGCCGAGCGAGACGATGCCGATCTCGGGGTCCAGCAGCAGGTCCAGCGCCACCCGCTGCTCGGCCGAGCGCCCGTGCAGCCCGAACGCCTCGCGGTCACCGCGCACCAGCCGCACCTGCTTGTCCGGCGTCACCCGGCCCAGCGCCGACCCGCGCGAGCTCAGCAGCACCAGCCCGGTGTGCGCGGGCAGCTCCGCGGCCGCCGGCACGTACACCTCGCCGGTGTCGTAGAGGCCCGACAGCTCGGCGTCGTCCAGCGAGAGCTCCGCCATGCCGGTCCAGCCCTCGTCGACCGAGTCCAGCGCGCGGTACTCGTCGGTCTCCAGGCCGACGGCGGCCGCCTTGACCCGCAGCGGCACGTCCTTGGTGACCAGGCAGACGTCGCGGCCCTCGGCCCGCAGGTTCAGCGCGACCACCATGATCCGGCTGTCGTTGCTGTCGTTGCGGAAGCCGGCCGGGAGCACCGCGGCGTCGCTGTGGTTGAGCTCGACGTGCAGCGTGCCGCCGTCCTCCCCCACCGGGACCGGCGCGTCGAGCCGGCCGTGGGTGACCCGCAGGTCGTCGAGCAGCCGCAGCGCCTGGCGGGCGAACCAGCCGAGCTCCGGGTGGTGCCGCTTGTCCTCGAGCTCCCCGATGACGACCAGCGGGAGCACCACGTCGGCGTCGCCGAAGCGCAGCAGCGCGCGGGGGTCGGACAGCAGGACGGAGGTGTCGAGGACGTACGTGCGGCGAGTGGTCACGGGTCGTCTCCCCTGGGGCGCGAGACCGCGCCCCGGCTCGAAGGTGGCCGGGCCCCGGCGCAGGGGCCGGGCACCGGCCCCCCTGGTCGACGAGAACGTCAGCACCAACCGGGCCTCCCGTGGACGGCGGGGCGGGCCCGTCGTCCACCCCGGACGCTAGAGCTCCGGACCGACAGGAGCGCGCGGTCGCAGCGCGCCGAAACGCACTGTTCACCCGATGGGGTCCCACCCGCACCGCCCGTCCCAGCGACGGCCGGGCACGCACCGCTCAGTACGGCTCGCGCCCCCGCGCGTCCGGCGGCCGGGGCAGCGGGCGCGACGCCGGCAGCTCCCACGTGGGCGCCGGGCCGCCGTGCTCCGGCGCCCCCCAGGTCTCCGGCCGCCGCCCCCGCCGCGGCCGCGCCGCCGCCGCCGCCCACAGCACCGGCACGAGCAGCACCGGCCACTGGACGGCGAGGTCGCCGATCCACAGCAGGCCGGCGAGCAGGAGCACGAACAGCCATCCCGCCGTCCACAGGCCGAGGGCGCGGGCCTCCCGGGGGTCGCGGCGGGGCACCGGTCAGGCGTCCGAGAGCTCGGCGGTGACGACGGCGGGGGTCAGCGGCTCGTCGAGCAGGCGCACGAAGCGGTCGGCGACGTCCTGGCCGGCCGGCCGGGCGCCGAGCCAGCGGTGCAGCAGGTCGTAGCCCTCGACGTAGGTGGTGATGTAGGCCCGCCACAGCGGGTGGGTGAGGAACCGCAGCTGCTGGCGGGCCCGGTCGGGGCTGACCAGCGACCAGCGCTGGATGTAGGCGGCCACCTCGTCGGCGTCGGCCCCGCGGTCGTGCAGCAACACCGCGGCGTCCTGGCGCACCCGGTTCAGCGGCGCGGCGGCCGCGGCGATCCGCTCGGCGAGGTGCCCGTCGAAGCGCAGGCCCAGGTCGCCGAGCACCTCGGCCGACCACGGCCCCCAGCCGTCGCCGACAGCGGCGTCGACGCCGAGGTCGGCCAGCCCCTCGGCCATGAGGCACTCGGGGGTGTTGACGAGGAACACGGTGTGCTCGAGGTGGCCGGCCCGCTCGACCAGCCCGCGCTCCTTGCGGCAGTGCTCGGTGTGGTGGCCGGGGTAGGACTCGTGTGCCACCAGGTGCACCAGCTGGCTGAGCCGGTGCGGCAGGTCGGCGTTGATCGCCACCCGCGAGCGGAAGTCGCCCTCGTAGTAGTTGAAGCCCGACCACGGCTTGTCGGTGACCACCTCGTAGCGCACCGTCTCGGCCTCGGGCAGCCCGTACCGGCCGCGCACCCGGTCGCGCAGCGCGCTGGACAGCGCGTGCACCGCGGCCTCCAGCCGCTGCGGCGGGCACTCCTCGCGGCGGCGGTGCGCGGCGTAGCGCTCGGCCAGCGCCCCCTCGCCGGGCAGCAGCCCGTCGAGCTCGGCGTGCGCGGCTGCGTAGGCGGCCGGGTCGCCGAGGGTGAGGTCGACCTGGAAGTAGCTGCGCACCTCGTCGAGGAAGCCCACCGGCTCGCCGCTCATCTTCCGGGCGCTGCACTCCAGGCCGGTGAGCTGGCCGCGCAGGAACGCGGCGCGGTCGGCCGGGAGCACGGCCGAGTCCAGCTCCTGCAGCAGCGCCCGGGCCTGGTCGCGCAGGCCCTGCGGCGTCGGCGCCGGCTCGCTCTCGACCTCGGCGCGGATCCGCTTCTCACCGGTGTAGGCGTCGACGAAGCCGGACTCCAGCCGGTCGAACCGCAGCCCCAGCCGTACGTACTCGAGGGGGACGTCGACCGCGCCGCGTGCCATGGGCCCGAGTCTGTCACCCACCGAAACGGCGGTGCCGCGCCGCGTAGGCCCGCAGCGCGCGCAGGAAGTCGACCCGCCGGAAGTCGGGCCAGTAGACGTCGGTGAAGTAAAACTCCGAGTGCGCCGTCTGCCAGAGCAGGAAGCCCGACAGCCGCTGCTCGCCGCTGGTGCGGATGACCAGGTCCGGGTCGGGCTGGCCGCGGGTGTAGAGGTGCTCGGCGATGTGCTCGACGTCGAGCACCTCGACCAGCTCGTCCAGCGACGTCCCCCGGCTGGCGTGCTCGGCCAGCAGCGAGCGGACGGCGTCGGCGATCTCCCGGCGGCCGCCGTAGCCGACGGCGAGGTTGACCGTGGCGCCCGGCCGGTCGCGGGTGACCTCCTCGGCCTCCTTGAGGACGGTGACCGTCTCCGGCGGCAGCAGGCCCAGCGCGCCGACCGGGTGCAGCTGCCACCGGCGGTCGGGCGCCGACAGGTCCAGGGCGACGCCCTCGATGATCCGCAGCAGCGGCGTCAGCTCGGGCTCGGGGCGGGACAGGTTGTCGGTGGAGAGCAGGAAGAGGGTGACCACCTCGACGCCGGCCTCGTCGCACCAGCCGAGGAACGAGGCGATGCGGTCGGCGCCGCGGCGGTGGCCGGCATTCGGGTCGAGCAGCCCGGTGGCGCGGGCCCAGCGGCGGTTGCCGTCGATGATCGCGCCCACGTGCCGGGGGACGTCTGCGCCCACCAGCTGCCGGGCCAGGCGACGCTCGTACATCTGGGTCAGGACGTCGCGGACCCACTGACGCGCCCCCACGGGGCCTCACCCTAGGCGCCCCGGGACACCGCCGTTCCGCTGCCTCCCGCCCGCGCGTCGCCCCTCCGGGAGGCTGCCGGGGAACTCACAGGTCGCTGCCGGTGCAGGCTCACCTACGCCTCCGTAACCTCGGGGGCGTGACCTCTGCTCCCGATGAACTCGAGCCGGTCCGGGTACAGGCCGACGGCGCCGAGATCGAGGCCCCGCGCGGCCCCGCCCTCGCCGCCGTCCTCGAGGAGGACGAGCAGGTCGAACGGACCTGGACCGCCGAGGACTTCGGGGACAGGGACTGGGACCACCCCGACACCCGGCCGCGGATGCGCGGGTGGCTGCACCTGTTCGCCTTCTTCGGCGCGATCGTCGCGGGCGCCGTCCTCGTGCCGCTGGGCTCGGTGCTCGGCGCCCGCGCCGGCTTCTCGGTCGCCGTCTACTGCCTGACCATCTGCGGCCTGTTCGGCATCAGCGCGCTCTACCACCGGCGCCGGTGGTCACCGCGCGGCTGGAAGGTCATGAAGCGGCTCGACCACTCGATGATCTTCCTGTTCATCGCGGGCACGTACACGCCGTTCTCGCTGCTGGCCGTCGACCAGCCGCTGGGCTACTGGATCCTCGGCGGCGTCTGGGCCGGTGCGCTGGCCGGCGTCTGCCTCAAGCTCACCTGGCCGACGGCGCCGCGCTGGGTGGGTGTCCCGCTCTACGTGGGCCTGGGCTGGGTCGCGGTCTTCATCCTCACCGACATCCTGCACATCGCGGGCGTGACCTCGCTGGTGCTGCTGGCGGCGGGTGGCGTGCTCTACACCGTCGGTGGCGTGGCCTACGCGATCAAGAAGCCGAACCCGTGGCCGGGCGTCTTCGGGTACCACGAGGTCTTCCACGCGATGACCGTGGTGGCCGCGATCTGCCACTACATCGCCGTCTACTTCGCGATGTACAACTCGCCCTTCGTGTGAGCCCGCTCAGCTGAACGGCGGCCGCTCGTCCCACCGGGTCGACGCCCGGCCCGCCGCCCGCCAGGCCCGCGCGACGACGTCGCGGTCCTGCTCGCTGACCAGGTTGCCCATCACCCGCAGCGCCACGGTCATCAGCGCCCGGGACCGCATCCCGAGCGGGCCGGCCGTGGGCAGGAACCGGGGCACCGTGAGCAGCCCGGCCAGCCGCCGGGCGATCGAGAAGGCCTCGCCGTAGTGACGGCGCAGCGTCGCCGGCCAGGCGCGCGACCAGTCGTCCTCGGCGAACAGGTCGACGACGGCCCGCCCGGTCTCCAGGCCGTAGTCGATGCCCTCGCCGTTGAGCGGGTTCACGCAGCCGGCGGCGTCACCGACCAGCGCCCAGTTCCGGCCCGCGACACCGGAGACGGCGCCGCCCATGGGCAGCAGCGCGGACGCGACGTCGCGGACCGGCCCGTCGAGCTGCCACTCCTCGCGCCGCGCCTCGGCGTAGAACTCCAGCAGCGCCTTGAGCTGCACGCCGGCCGGCCGCCGGGCGGTCGCCAGGGTGCCCACGCCGAGGTTGACCTCCCCGGCCGCGGCGCCCAGCGGGAAGACCCAGCCGTAGCCCGACAGCAGCTCGCCCTCCTCACCGCGCAGCTCGAGGTGCGAGGAGATCCACTCGTCGTCGCTGCGGCCGGAGCGGACGTAGCTGCGGGCGGCGACGCCGTAGGCGGTGTCGCGGTGCCACTCCCGGCCGAGCACCCGGCCCAGCGGGGACCGCACGCCGTCGGCGACGACCAGCCGTCGGCAGGCGACGCGCACCCGGCTGTCGTCGGCGAGCTCGAGCACCACGGCACGGACCCGGTCGCCGTCGCGCTCGACGTCGACCGCCCGCGCGCCGTCGACCGGGACCGCCCCCGAGCCGAGCGCGACCTCCCGGATGCGGGCGTCGAGCTCGGTGCGCGGCACCGCGCTGCCGTGGTCGGGGAACTCCCCGCCCGGCCAGGGCAGCTCCCACTGCCGCCCGAACCCGGCGGCGCGCAGACCCCGGTTGCGGGTGTGCCCGCGCACCCAGTCGCCGAGGCCGAGGTGGTCGAGCTCCGCGACCGCGCGGGGTGTCAGCCCGTCGCCGCAGGTCTTGTCGCGCGGGAAGACGGCGGCGTCGGCGAGCAGCACGTCGTGGCCTGCGCGCGCGGCCCACGCGGCCGCCGCCGAGCCCGCCGGCCCGGCCCCCACCACGAGGACGTCGGTCGCGGCGGGGACGGCGGCAGCTGCTGGCACGTCGTCCAGTGTCCCCGACGGTGAGGTGCTGGAACGGCGGCCCTCCAGGGGCCCGCGGCGGGCCTGCGAGGCGTGGGGGGAAGGGTGGTCCTCCTCAGCCGAACAGGGGGAACCGGGCGGCGGCGTCCCCCAGCGCGGCGCGGTCGGCGTCGGACAGCGGCTCCCGGCCGGTGCCGCGGCGGACGGCGGTGGCGTCGTCCCAGCCGGGCGGCAGCGGGCCGCCGAGCAGGCCCTCGAGCACCCGGCGCACCTCGGCCAGCAGCTCCGGCGCGGGTCCCGGCCGGTCCAGGTGCGCCACCAGGTCCAGGTGGTGGACGGCGGCCTCGACGGCGAGCGTGGACAGCAGGTCGTCGACGCGGACGACCCAGCCCTGGGTGCCCACCAGCTCACCGGGCCCGACGCGGCCGGCCGCCACCCCGACCGCGGCCGCCGTCTGGACGTAGAGCGGCGCCAGCCCGCGCAGGCCGTCCATCACGCTGGCCCGCACGCGGGTCCGCCACAGCGTGTCGTCGTCCTCGTCCGGCGCGGGCTGCCAGGCCCGCCAGTAGGCGACCGCGTCGGTGGTGGCCGGCGCCTCCGCCGGGGTGGCCAGGGCGACCAGGCCCCGGCGGGCGTCGTCGAGCAGGTGCTGGGTGAGGTCGAGGACCGTCCAGCCGGCGCAGCCGCTGGGCTGCCAGGCCTCGGCGGGCGTCAGGTCGGCGACCAGCCCGCCGAGGGCGCCGTAGGCCGACCGCAGCAGTTCCAGGCTCACCCCGCCAGCCTGGCAGGGCTCACAGCTCCGGGCCGCGCGCCCGGACCTCCTCCACCGAGGCCATGGCGTCGCGCAGCTCGGTCAGCCAGGCGTCGGCGTGCTGCCCGACCAGGCGCACGGCCCACACCAGGGCCTCCGAGCGGGAGCGGGCGACGCCGGCGTCGACGAGCGTGTCGAGCACCAGTCGCTCGGGCTGGCGCAGCCGGGTCATCACCGGCACCGAGGCGTTGGTGAACACCTCCCGGACGTCGCCGCACGCGGCGCCCCAGGCCACCGAGCGGCCGTAGCGCTCCTGGGCGGCGTCGGCGATGGCCATCCGCTGACCGCGGGTGTCCTCGCGGAAGCGGGCGATGCGGCCGGCGCGAGCGGCGGTCGGGTCGCCCTCGCCGGCGTCGGGCTCGGCGAGCGGGCCGACGACGGTGATCTCGTCCCGGTCGACGGTGATGTCGGCCGGCCCGGTGAACCAGCCGTCGGGCAGCCGCCCGGCGAACCAGCCGGCGACCTCGGCGCGGTCGACCGGCGGGGTGTCGCCCCCGCGGCCGCCCGGGCCGCGCCGGCGCCAGCCGGGGGCGCCCATGCGGGCGAAGGGTGAGTCTGCGAAGCGGTGGTGGTGTCCGTGCACGACGGCCTCCTCCAGTGCAGTGCTTACGTGATTACACGGTAAGACCGCAGGACGGTGTCAGGAAGGGGCCATCGCTGCGCCGAGAGCGGACACGTCGGTCACCGGCGCGGAGCAGACGAAGCCCCGGCACACGTAGGCGGCGGGGCGTCCGCCGACGGCCGGCCGGTCGGCCAGCAGCGGCACCCCAGGGGCGTCGGGCTCCCCCACCACGACGACGGCGCCGGGGCTCGTCGACCCCCGCGCGACCGCGGCGAGCGCGTCCCGCTCCGGCCCGGCCGGCCCGCTGACGGCGACCTCCAGGGGCCCGGCGAGCAGCGCCTCCCCCACCGCCGCGGCCCAGCCCGCCGCCCGCGGCGCCCGGCGCACCAGCACGCCGAGCTGCCCGGTGGCGGCCTCGCCGAGCTCGCGGTGCCGCGGCGACCCGGCCAGCGCCGCGTAGGTGACGAACGCCCCCGCGGCCGCGGCGACCCCGGCCGGCGTCGGCCCGTCGGCGGGGTCGAACGGGCGGTGCACCAGCGCCTCGGCGTCGGCGGCGGTGTCGTGCCACCCCTCGGCGTCGAGGAACTGCTCCGCGACGACGTCGAGCAGGTCGCCGGCCCACTCCAGCCACCGGCCCTCGCCGGTCGCCTGGTGCAGCGCGAGCAGCCCCTCGGCGAGGTCGCCGTGGTCCTCGAGCACCGCGACCGGGGCGCCGGCGACGCCGTCCCGCGAGGCCCGCCGCAGCCGCCCGCCGACCCAGTGCACGTCCGCGAGGAGCTCCGCCGCGCGGCGGGCGGCCTCCACCGACGCGCGGGTGCCGGTGAGGACGCCGTGCTCGGCCAGCGCGGCGATCGCCAGCCCGTTCCAGGCGGTGACGACCTTGTCGTCGCGGGCCGGCTGCGGGCGCCGGGCGCGGGCGGCCAGCAGCCGCTCGCGCACGGAGGCGAGGCGGGCGGCGTCCTCGGGGTCGTCGCCGGGGTCGCGGAGCAGCTGCAGCGTGGAGGTGCCGTGCTCGAACGTCCCGTGCTCGGTCACCGCGAACAGCTCCGCGGCCCAGAGCCCGTCGTCGTCGCCGAGCACCTCGGTGAGCTGGGCCGGCGTCCACACGTAGGTCAGGCCCTCGACGCCGTCGGTGTCGGCGTCGAGGGCGCTGGCGAAGCCGCCCTCGGGCGTGCCCAGGTCGCGGACGAGGAAGGCGGCGGTCGCGTCGGCCACGCGGCGCGCCCACTCCTCGCCGGTGGCCCGCCACAGGTGCAGGTACACGCGCAGGAGCAGCGCGTTGTCGTAGAGCATCTTCTCGAAGTGCGGCACCACCCAGCGCGCGTCGACCGAGTAGCGGGCGAAGCCGCCGGCCAGCTGGTCGTGGATGCCGCCGCGCGCCATCGCCTCCAGCGTGCGGCGGGCCACCTCCAGCGACCGCGCGTCCCCGCTGCGGGCGGCGTGCCGCAGCAGGAACTCCAGCAGCATCGACGGCGGGAACTTCGGGGCGCCGCCGAACCCGCCGTGCCGGTCGTCGTGGTCGGCGGCGACCGCGGCCGCGGCGCCGTCGAGGTCGGCGGCCGACAGCGGCGTGGGCGGCCCGAGGTCCAGGCGGCGGGAGATCCCCTCGGCGATCTGGGTGCCGGCCTCCTCCAGCTGCTCGCGGCGCTGCGTCCAGGCCTCGGAGACGGCGGCGAGCACCTGCCGGAACGCGGGCATGCCGCCGGCGGGGCGCGGCGGGTAGTAGGTGCCGCAGTAGAACGGCCGCCCGTCCGGGGTGGTGAAGACGGTCATCGGCCAGCCGCCGGAGCCGGTGAGCGCCTGGGTGGCGGTCATGTAGACGCTGTCGACGTCGGGCCGCTCCTCGCGGTCGACCTTCACGCACACGAACCCGGCGTTCATCTGCGCCGCGGTCGCCTCGTCCTCGAACGACTCGTGCGCCATCACGTGACACCAGTGGCAGGCCGCGTACCCGACGCTCACCAGCACCGGGACGTCCCGCTCGCGCGCCTCGGCGAAGGCCTCCTCCCCCCACTCGCGCCAGTCGACCGGGTTGTCCGCGTGCTGCAGCAGGTAGGGGCTGGTCGCGGCGGCGAGACGGTTCACCATCTGGCGCCTCCCGGCGTCGGATCGGAGGACGGGGCGCCCCGGCGCTCGGCCACCGCGACACCAGGTCCCCACCGTGGCAGAGGACCACCGCGACGACGAGACGGAGCCCGGACTGCCGCCCGCGGGGCCGCACGGGCGGAGCCCCCGCCCCCGGTCAGGGCACCGACAGCTCCTGCACCGGCAGCAGACCCGCCTGCACGGCGTACAACGCCGCCTGGGTCCTGCTGCGCACGCCGAGCTTGCTCAGGATGTTGCTCACGTACGTCTTGACCGTCTGCTGCCCGATGCGCAGCTCGCGGGCGATCTCCTTGTTGGCCCTGCCCTTGGCCAGCAGCACCAGTACCTGCGACTCGCGCGGCGTCAGCTGCGCCGGCGCGACCGGGGCCGTGACCTCGCGCACCAGCCGGGCCGCCGCGGCGGGCGAGAGGTACACCTGCCCGGCCGCTGCGGCCCGGATGGCGCGCAGCAGTTCCGGGCCCTCGGTGTCCTTCAGCAGGTACCCCACCGCCCCGGCGCGCACCGCTCCCACCACCGACGCGTTCTCCAGCACGCTGGTCAGCGCGAGCACCTCGACGTCGGGCATCTCCGTGCGGATGACCTCGGTGGCGGAGATCCCGTCCATGCCGTCCATCAGCAGGTCCATCACCACCACGTCGGGGCGGAGCTCCCGGGCCAGCGTCACCGCCTGCTCCCCGCTCGCGGCCTCCCCCACCACCTCGAGCTCGTCCTCCAGCTCGAGGTACATGCGCAGTCCCTGGCGGACCACCGTGTGGTCGTCGGCGAGCAGGATCCGGACGGCCACGGCCACCACCTCTAGGACTCGGTCGTCGGGCCTGGGCTGACCACTCCCAGCATGGGTCCCTGAGCTCCCCTCGACAGGGTCCAGGGACTCCGTCGGTCAGGGGAACCCGGCTCGTCCCGCCACTCGTCCCCTCCGCCCGCGGCAGCGTCGGCCACGCGCCCTCGTACCGCGGGGGTCGGGAGCGTCGCTGCAGGTCAGCGGCGTCCCCACGGCGACCCCTCCCCGCTCCGGGGGAGCGCCGCTCCCCAGAAGGCCCGGCCGGACTCCCCCGGAGCGAGAGGCCCCGGTCAGGCGCGCGTGGGTTCCACGCCGGGCCGAGCAGCGGCCGCTCCCCGGTGCTGGCCGGTGTGGGCGGTCTTCTCCCAGTTGTGCACGCCGCGCAGGTGCCGTGCCAGAGCGCGCAGAGCCGCGTAGGCGAGCAGCACCTGGTAGGGGAACCACGCGACGGCCATCCGGAGGATCATCGTCCTGGACGGCTTGAGCCCGTGCGCCTCGGTGAACTCGTACAGGCCCACGACGTGGATCATGAAGTGCGCGGCGAGCAGCACGACCGGCACGTAGGAGATGAGGGCGATCCCCACGGGTGCCCGCAGGGTGAACATCATCAGCAGCGAGAACGGCACGTAGATCCCGAGCACGGCCTGGGCGTTGGGGAAGGCGAGGGTGTAGAAGGCCAGCCACCGCTGGGTCCGGGTCGGCATGTGCTTCCAGGTCCCCTTGGCCAGGGTCTGCATGAACCCCTGGCACCACCGGGTGCGCTGCTTGATGAAGTGGGTCAGCGTCGGCGGGGTCTCCTCGCGGGTCACGTAGCGGTCGTCGTAGATGACGCGGACCCGCTCGCCCATCTGGCTGACCCGCAGGCCCATGTCGGCGTCCTCGGTCAGGTTCGTCTCGTCCCATCCACCGAGGCGGTCCAGGACGTCGCGGCTGAAGAAGACCGTGTTCCCGCCCAGCGGGATCGCCCCGTACTTGGCGTGGTAGTGCAGCCGGCTCTTGAACCAGAAGAAGTACTCCAGCACGTTCAGCACCGAGTACCAGCGGGACGTGTAGTTCATGAGCTGGACGCCGGCCTGCACGACCTTCACGCTCTCCTCGACCATGACGGTGTTGACGATGTTGAAGATGTCGGGGTGCATGTCGTCCTCGGCATCGAAGATCGTCACCACGTCCCCGGTGGCGAAGGCCAGCGCGTGGTTCATCCCGTGCGGCTTGTTGATCGGGTCGTCGTCGAACACCACGATGTCGACGTTCTCCAGCCCCACGTCGGCGAGCTGCTCGAGCTTGGCCAGCGCCCGCTCGATGGTGCCCTCGTCGTCGACCCGGCAGATCACGAAGACCTGCAGCAACTGCGACGGGTAGTTCGCCCGCATGACGTTCTCGATGGTCTGGGCGATGACGTCTTCCTCGTGCCGTGCCGGTAGGAGGACCGTGAACGACACCGCCGGCGACGCGAACACGTCCGGCGCCCTGGCTCGCCGCTCCGCCTCCGGCTGGTCCCAGGTGTAGACCATCATGTACAGCGCGTAACCCGCTTGCAGCGACAGGATGAGCGACAGCGCCGTCAGCACGACGAGCACCACGGACATCGGTCGCCTCCGCCGGGGTGTCGGCCTGGGAGCGGGAGGGGCCCGCGTCCCCTGAGCGGACCTCCGCTGGACCGGCCTTCCCCGGATGTTCCGACACAGGACGGGCGGCGACATCCCGCCGCGAAGCGAGGTCGTGCCCGGACTTCCCGGGGTCGGGGGGACCCACTCGCTCGGGGGGTGCGCCCCCGCCGCACGGGCGACCCTCCCTGCGGTGGGGCGACCGGACGACGCCGGGGCGTCGCGGTGTCGCGCTCCCCTGACCTGGCGAGCGCCCCCTCCCGGTGACCGGCGCCTCACTCCCCTGCAGAGGTCAGCGCCGTGCCCCCCGGAAGTCGGCCCGCGGTGTCGCTTCGTTGCGGGATGCGGACCGCCGACCCCGCGTCGCACGGTTCCGGTGCCGGTGGATGAAGGGACCGACGGGCGGATGGCAGAGTCGTCGTGGAGCACTGCTCCGGTCACCGGGCGCACCCCGCGGGTGTCGACGCCCGTCAGGGCGTTGCGCTTCGCCGTGGTGGGCACGGGCGGCGTCGTCGTCAACGTGCTGGTGCTGCAGGTGCTCTACGCGGCGGCGGACCTGCCGCTGCTGGTCGCCTCGCCGGTGGCCGTCGCCACGGCGGTCGTCCACAACTACCTGGTCAACAACCGCTGGACCTTCGGGTGGCGCCGGGTGTCGCTGGCCCGGTTCGGCCGGTACGGCCTGAGCTCCCTGACCACGATCCTGCTGAACGTCGCGGTGGTGTGGTCACTGGTCGGGGCCGGGGTGCACCACCTGCCGGCCGACCTGGCCGGGATCGCGGTGGCCGCCGGGCTCAACTTCGGTGCGAGCACGCTGTGGGTGTGGCGCGACACCGGCACGTCGACGCGCGGAGGCGTGCCGGCCGGCCTCGCCGGGGTCGACGACGGGCCCGGGGGTGCCGGGACCGCACCGGTGGAGCACGGTGACCGGCGACCGCTCGCCGTCGGCGGACCTCTGCGCGACGACGCCGTCACGGACACCGCGCAGCCGGTCCCCACCGCGGGCGCAGCGGTCCCGCGCCTGACCCCGACGCCGTGAGCGCGTCCGCGGGAGCCGGCACGGCGGGCCGGGGCGGTCGCACGGCCGCGAGTACCCGGCGGGTGGCCACCCTTCGGGTGAGCCGGCGGACCCCCGAAGTGCTGGGGGCGGGACGGATTCTCGCGGGATGCCGGCGGTGGATCCCGCAACGGACGATCCACGGGACGGTCGCCCCCGGTGGGGCCTCGCCGAGAGGGGGCTGGAGCTGGCGATGACGCAGACCGTTCCCGACACCCCCGAGTCCCCGGTCGCGACGCCCGTGCGTCCGCGGACCGGGGAGGCTGCGTCGGACCCGGCCGGTGGGCAGCGGGTCGCCCGGCCGAGGGGGACGGCTGCCGGTGCGCAGGACCCGGGGGCCGGGGCGGAGCCGCGGGACAACCGGGTGTTGCTCGCCCTGCTCGCGGCGGGCGCTCTCTCCCACGGCTACAACCTGTTCCGCTACCCGCTGTACCTGACCGACGAGGGGATCTACCTCCAGCAGGCGTGGGCGGTGCTGCGGGAGGCGACGCTGTCCCCGTACACCTACTTCTACGACCACGCGCCCGGTGGGTGGCTGACGCTGGCTGCGTGGGTCGGGATCCTGCCCGGGCAGTTCGACCTGTTCGGTCATCCCGTCGACACCGGCCGGGTGTTGATGGTGCTGGTGCACACGGCGTCGGCGTTCTTCCTGTTCGAGATCGCGCGACGCTTCTCGGGGAGCACGACCACCGCGGTGGTGGCGACGGCGCTGTTCAACCTGTCGCCGTTGGCGATCTTCTACCAGCGGCAGGTGCTGCTGGACAACCTCATGGTCTTCTGGCTCCTGCTGAGCCTCTACCTGCTCAGCAGGACCGACGACCGCATCACCCCCTGCCTCGTCGCGGGACTCGCCTTCGGGATCGCCGTGACGACGAAGGAGAACGCCATCTTCTTCGGCCCGGTCCTCGTCTTCCTGCTGTACCGGCGGATCCGTGGCCGGCTGAACCACCGGTTCGCCAGGGGCTTCTTCTTCCTGGCCGCAGGGACGCCGGTCACCTTCTATCTCATGTACGCACTCCTCAAGCAGGAGTTGTTCCCGACGGGCCTCAACTTCGACCTGGAGAACCCACCCGCCGACCGGGTGTCGCTGCTGTACACGGTGTGGTGGCAGCTCAACCGCACCCAGGGGACGGCGATCAGCGGCGACAGCGTCTTCTGGCAGATGATGAACGACTTCTGGCTGCCCAAGGACGTGTTCCTGCTGGTCGCGGGGGGCGCCGCCACCGTCGTCCTGCTGGTCCGGGGACTGCGGGACTCGCAGCGCAACCAGAGCCAGCTGGTCGCGGCCCTCCTGGTGCTGAGCTACGGGGTCTACCTCGCCCGCGGCAGCGTCCTGCTGGAGTTCTACGTCCTGCCGTTGATCCCGCTGCTGGCGCTCAACATCGGCCTGGTCACCGGCCCGCTGGTGCGCCGTGTCCCGGTGGTGGCGAGGAGGGCGGTGCTGGTGGCCGCGGCCGCGGCGCTGCTCTCGCCGATCGGCGGCTACCTCGTCGTGCACGGCGACCTGGGCCAGCTGCAGGCCCACGACATGTACCGGCTGAACCTGACCGAGATGCAGGAGGAGCAGCTGGCGTGGATCGAGGACAACGTGCCGAAGGACGCCAAGCTGATCATCGACGACGACATGTGGATCTCGCTGCGCGAGGCCGGATACGAGTTCGCGCACTCGCACTGGAAGGCGTCGGCCGACCCCGAGGTGCGCGACGAGCTCTTCGGTCAGGACTGGCAGGAGATCGACTACATCGTGATGTCCAACAAGATGCGCGTCGCGATGGACCGCAACAACGGTGACGGGCGCGAGGACTGGATCCTCGACGCGTTGGACAGCCACTCCGAGCAGGTGTGGCAGGTCGAGCAGGGCGACGTCGCCCTGTTCGTGCACCGCGTCGGGTGACGACGTCCCCGCCCGTCCCCACGGCCGGGAGGTACCAGCGAGATGAGCGACTCCACCGAGGCCCCGGACAAGGTCGCGACGAACCGGTCGGCCGCGCGGCTGCTGCGTCCCAAGCCGCGCCGGGCGGCCGAGGAGCAGGAGCCTGCGGCCACTCGCACCGGCGTCCCGGACGATCCGGTCCTGCGCCCGGCCGGCGCGGGACCGTCCGCCCGGGGAGAGGCGCGCCCGGCACCCGGGGACCCCCGACCCGACGTCCCGGTCAGCCGCAGCCCGCACCCGTCGGAGTCCGCGACCGGCGGGACGGGCGTGCTCCCGGACGACTCGGACGTCCCGCGCGCCGCGACGGGCGGCTCCGCTGGGACGTGGGCCGCGCCCGCCTCCGGCGACGTCCGAGGACCGGCCACGGGGACTGCCGAGCCGCCGGTCCCCGCGGGTCCGCCCGGTGCCCCGGACGCCGAGGGCACGCCCTCGACGGGTGCCCGGCACGCGGACACCCCCGCCCCGCCCGACACCCCGTCCCGGCGCGCCGCGTGGCGCGCGTTCCTGCCGCCCGTCCGGTGGCGGGGGCGTCCGCCCGACGCCCCGGACGCCGAGGGTCCGCCCTCCACGGGTGCCCGGCACGCGGACACCTCCGCCCCGACCGACACCCCGTCCCGGCGCGCGACGTGGCGCACGCTCCTGCCTCCCCTCCGGTGGCGGACCCTGGCGGTGGTCGTGGCGGTGCTCGCGGTGGCGGTGTGGGTCGGCCGCGGTGTCATCGGGAGCTCCGGTGGCGAGTCCGAGCCCGGCGCGGGGAACGGGGGCGCGGAGGCCGCGGCGGAACCCCCGCCCGAGCCGGTGGTCATCGACGGTCAGCAGATCGCACCTGCGGGTTCCCTGCTCACGCTGAACCCGGCGGTGGCCCAGCCGGGTGCGGCGATCGCGGTCGACGGCGCCGGCTTCGACCCCGGGGCGACGGTGGACCTGGCGGTGAGCCCCGCGGACGCCGCGGCGGACCAGCCTCCCGCGGGCGAGGCGGTCGGGTCCGCGGAGACCGACGAGAACGGGGGGTTCACCGCCGAGGTCACGCTGCCCGAGCAGCTGGCGACGGGCAACGTGGTGGTGACGGCCCAGCAGCGCAACAGTGACAAGACCGCACGGGCCGAGGCGGTCGCCACCGCCGGCACCGGATCGGTCAGCCTCAGCGAGGAGACCGGGCAGCCGGGCGACGTCATCTCGGTGACGGCGCGCGGGTTCGCGCCCAACGAGACGATCGACGTGTTCTGGGGCCGGGTGTCCGGTGAGCCCTCGGCGACCCTGACGGCGGGCGAGGGCGGGGGCGTCGAGGAGGCACCGGTGCGGGTCGGCACCGGGACGGTGGGCGAGAACACCCTGGTGCTGGTCGGCGAGGAGAGCGGCACCACGGCCACCGCGGGTTTCTTCCTCAACGGCCTGTACCCGACCTCGGCCGCGACGCCGTACGCGGTGAAGGCCAAGCAGGTGCTGACGCTGTCCGGGGAGGGTTTCGCACCCGAGGAGCGGGTGCTGGTCTACGTCAACGCGTCCAGCGGGGCGCCGCTGATGACCGCGCAGGCCGACAGCCAGGGCAGCTTCGGCGGGGTCGGGTTCGAGGTCCCGTACGGGCTGTCGGGCTCGAACAGCCTCGTGATGATCGGGGAGCTGAGCAGGGCGACGACCCGATCCGGCTTCGAGATCCTGCCCTACACCCCCAGCGCGGGGCCCAGCACGTACGGCGGTTCCCCCGGTACGACGTTCAGCTTCTTCGCCGAGGGGTTCGGCCCGGAGGAGGTCGTGCTGGTCTACCTGGGCCGCACCGAGAACAGCGAGGGCGAGCTGGTCACCGCGTTCCGGGTCAACGACCGCGGCGAGGCGGGCCCGGCCGGCAGCTTCCAGGTCGACGGGGGCGACCAGGGCACGCTGTCCTTCACGCTGATCGGGCGCGACAGCGGAGGCCAGACCACCGTGGAGTTCGAGGTGAGCGCGCCGACCGGCCCGGTGGGCGACGTCCCCGAGCGGGCGGAGTACACGCTGCCGGCGGAGCTCGCCGAGACGGCGGACACGCCCCAGGGCGACCAGCCACCGGAGGGCACCGCCCCGCCGGAGGGCGGCACCCCGCCGGAGGGGGCCACCCCGCCGGAGGGCGCCCCGCCGGAGCCGGCCGCCCCGCCGGAGGGCGGCACCCCACCCGAGGGCGCGCCGCAGGAGCCGGCCGCCCCGTCCGAGGGCGGGCAGGGATGACCGTCGGCGGCCGGGTGGCCCCCTCGGGCGACCCGGTGCCGGGGCGGGCCCTCGATCGGGACAGGGCCGCCCTCCTGATCGTCGACACCGAGGACCGGGTCGGTCGGGTCAACCCGGGCGTCGAGCAGCTGTTCGGGTACCCGCCGGGCGAGGTGGTCGGCGGCCCGGTCGGCGTCCTGGTGCCCGACCGCTTCCGGGCCGAGGTCGCGCAGCACCTGGAGCGGTGCCGCGCCACGCGGGTGACGACGAGCCTGCAGGTGTCCGCGCGCCGCCGGGACGGCACCGAGGTCCCGGTGGAACTCACCATCACCCCCCTCGGCCGCGACCCGGGCAACGGGCTGGCGTTGTCCTTCTGGAACGACTCGCAGCTGGAGCGCACGCTGGGGGTGGTGGACGACAGCGTGCGGTGGCTGCACGCGACCGAACGGGCGCGCGTGACGCTGCTGACCCACCTCGTGCGCGCCCAGGACGAGGAGCGGAGACGGATCGCGGCCGACGTCCGCGACCACTCCATCCTGGCGATCGCCGTGGCCTCGCTGCGCCTGCAGCAGCTTCGGCGGCGCCTCAGCGACCCCGGCGACCGCAGGCTGCTGACCCGCCTGGAGGAGAGCATGCAGCTGGCCGTCGGACGGCTGCACCACCTCGTGTGCGACCTGCGGCGACCCGGACCGGAGCGGGGTGGGTCACTCGCCGCCGTGCGGCATTGCCTGCAGCAGCTGCGCGCCGACACCGGCGCCACCGTCGGTCTCGACCACGGCCTGAGCGAGGGCCTGCCCGTCGAGACCCGGGCGCTGGCGTACCGGCTCACGCAGGAGGCGCTGACCGACGTGCGCAGGTACGCCCGGGTCAGCACCGTGCACGTCCGGCTGCACGAGGTCAGTGACGGCGTCCTGGCCATCGTGGCCGACGACGGCGTCGGGGACCCCGCCGACACCGCCGGGTCGGACCCCGTACCGCTCGGCCTGACCCTCCTGCACGAGCGCGTCGAGATCGCCGGCGGCTGGTGCCGGATCGAGAGGACGCCCGGTGCCGGCGCCTCCGTCGAGTTCTGGATCCCCCGGATCGACGAGGCGACCGACCGGGCGGAACCGCACAACACCCGTCCAGAGGCGAACCGTGAACGCAGATCGTGCAGTCGAGTCGGTGGGCGACGTCGGAGCGGTGCTGGTCGTCGTGCCGACCTATGACGAGGCAGCCAACATCGCATCCGTGGTCGGTCGGCTGCGCGCGGCCGTGCCCGGAGCGGACGTCCTCGTGGTCGACGACGACAGCCCCGACGGGACCGGGCGGATCGCCGACGGACTCTCCGCCGGGGACCACCACGTGTCGGTGCTGCACCGGCCGGCCAAGCAGGGGCTCGGCAGGGCCTACCTCGCCGGGTTCCGCCAGGGTCTGGACCGGGGCTACGACGTGCTGGTCGAGATCGACGCGGACGGGTCCCACCAGCCGGAGGAACTGCCCCGGCTGCTCGCCGCGCTGACCCGGGCCGACCTGGTGCTGGGCTCCCGGTGGGTGCCCGGGGGTGCGGTCCGCAACTGGCCGGCGACGCGCCGGCTGCTGTCCCGGGGCGGCACCGCCTACGCCCGGCTGGCGCTGGGGCTCCCGATCCGGGACGCGACGAGCGGGTACCGGGCGATCCGCGCCGGCGCGCTGGAGCAGCTCGACCTCGACACCGTCGCGTCACAGGGCTACTGCTTCCAGATCGACCTGGCCCGCCGGGCGGTCGAGCGGGGGCTGCGCGTCGTCGAGGTCCCCATCACCTTCGTCGAGCGGGAGCGCGGCGCCAGCAAGATGAGCGGCGCGATCGTCCGCGAGGCGCTGTGGCGGGTGACCGTCTGGGGAGTCGGACACCGCGTCCTGCACCGCCCGGCCACCGGCGGACGCCCGGTGCAGGCCACCCCGGGGGCCGGGGCCCTGGCGGCGTCACGGCGGTGACCGCCGGACCCGCGCCGGGTCCGCCGGAGGCGTCCCCCTCTCGGCTCGTGCGACCTCCCCCGTGGGTGGGTCGCCGGCTCCCCTCGCAAGTGCCCGGTGCAGCTCCGAGTCCTGCGGGATGCCCGCGGTGGCCGGCCGGCCGGAGGATGACGGCCAGCCCGTTCAGGAGCACAGACGGCCTCACGCACGGGACAGAGGGCCAGAGATGATCGACATCTTCGGACCCGGTTCGCAGAAGCTGCTCGGGTTCCTCGTACAGATCCCTGACCTCGGTCCCGACGACGTCGATGCCGTCGCCAGGGCATGGCGGCGGACACCGGCGGAGGCGCGGGCGACCGCCTGGGCGGCGATCCAGCGCGCGATGCCGCCGGAGGACCGTCCCCTGGTCCACAACGCCGCCATGGTGGCCCGCGAGCGGGCGATGAGCGTGGCCCTGTCGCACGACCGGACCGACTGGGCCTTCTGGGCGGCGGCGTGGGACGCCGCCGGCGCGCTCGCCGCCGAGCACCGCATCAGCGGCGGGTCCTACCGGGTGCTGGTCGAGCCCATGGCGGTCGCGCTCGGCTGGCTCGCGCCGGACACCGCCGACCTCGTCCCGGCGCCGCGGGAGGCGCGGCTCGAACCGGCCCCGACCGAGACGGGAGGCACCGGATGAGCGCCGCCGTCGTCCGGCTCCTGGTGGCCGACGACGACACGGCGATGCGCGACGCGCTGGCCGACACCCTCGTCAGCCACCCCGGCATCGTGCTGCTCGGCGTCGCCGGCGACCACGCCGACACGGTGCGGCAGGCGGCCGAGCTGCGCCCCGACGTGGTGCTGGTGGACATGCGCATGCCCGGCGGCACCGGTCCGGACACCGCACGCGAGGTCCGGGCGAGGTCGCCGGGCACGGCCGTGCTCGCGCTCTCCGCCTTCGAGGACCACGGGCTGGTGCTCGAGGTGCTCGCCGCCGGCGCCGCCGGCTACCTGCTGAAGGGCACGCCGGGCACCGAGATCGTCGAGGCGGTGCAGCGCGCGGGCCGTGGCCAGCTCAGCATGCCCGTCGACCTCGGCACCCGGTTCGCCCGGGCCCTGCTGCGTGACCGCGAGGACCACCGGCACGCCGCCGCGGAGCTGCGGCACAGCGAGGAGGCCTTCCACGACCTCGTCGACGCGGTCCCCGCAGCCGTCGTGCTGGTCGGGCCGGACGACCGGATACGGCTCGTCAACGCGGGGACGGACCGGGTCTTCGGTCGTGTCAGGCGCGAGCTGATGGGGAAGCCCGCGACCACGCTGCTGCCCCCGAGGTACCACGGGACCCTCGCCGACCGGCTGTTCCACGCGCGGAGCGCACCGCCCGACGAGGCCCCCGGCCCCGCGGCCGAGCTGGCCGGTGTCCGGGGCGACGGGACCGAGTTCCCGGTGGCCGTCACCACGAGGTCCCTGCACCTCGGCGGCGAGTCGCTCGTGGCGGTGTTCCTGCGCGACCTCGGCACCCCCGACGCGGTCGACACCCACCACCGGTACGTGCCGCAGTCCGCCCCCGACGCCCTCGTCGCGGTCGACACCGCGGGACGGGTCGAACTCGTCGACGGGCAGGCCGAGCTGCTGTTCGGCTACGGGCTCGGCGAGCTGCTGGGGCGACCGCTGGAGCTCCTCCTCGACGGTCCCGTCGAGACGTACGTGCGCCGGTGGAGCGGCCCGCCACCGCCCCGGGCCGATCGGGGCACCGAACCGGGGGTCGAGCTGACCGGCCGCCGCAGCAACGGCACCGGGTTCCCCGCCGACGTCGTCTTCAGCCGGCTGCGCGACGGACACCGGTCCCTGGTGGCCGCCACGATCCGTGACCGGACCGAGCAGCGCCGCTCCGAGCTGGCCCTCGAACGCAGCTTCCAGCTGCTCCGCAAGAGCGACCACGAGCACCAGTTGCTGCTGACCCACCTGGTACGGGCTCAGGAGGACGAGCGCAAGCGCATCGCCGCGGCCATCCACGACGACCCGTTGCAGGCGATCACCGCGGCCTCGCTGCGGTTGCAGCAACTGCGGCGCCGGCTGAGCACCCCCGCCGAGCGCGACCTGCTCGCCGCGGTCGAGGAGACCGTCCAGCAGGCCATCGGCCGGCTGCGTCACCTCACGTTCGACCTGCAGCCGCCGTCGACCGAGCTGGGGCTGGTCGCGAACCTGACCGGCCACCTGGAACAGCTGCGCTCCGACACCGGCACCACCTTCACCGTGACGAACCGGCTCCGCTTCGAGCCCAGCGCGGACGTGCAGCTCATCGTGTACCGGATCGCCCAGGAGGCGTTCACCAACATCCGCAGGCACGCCCGCGCCCGCACGGTGACCGTCCGGTTGTCCACCGTGGACGACGGGTGCCTCGTCGCCATCAGCGACGACGGCGTCGGCTACCAGCCCGACACGGAGTCCGTACCGGGGCACCTGGGGCTGCCGCTCATGGCCGAACGCGCACAGATCGCGGGTGGGTGGTGCCGGATCGAGAGTGCCCCCGGCCGGGGGACGACGGTCGAGTTCTGGATCCCCCACACCGCCGACGCCCTGCACGGCGCGCGCCAGGACGAGGAGACGCACGCACCATGACGGCCCCGGAGAGCCCGCCGGACGCCCCGATCCGGGTGCTGCTCGTCGAGGACCACCAGGTGGTCGCCGAGAGCCTCGCCGCCCTGCTGGCGGAGTACCCCGACCTGGACGTCCTCGGCTGGGTCCCCACCGTCGCCGCGGCCGTCGACGCGGTCCAGCGATCCGAGCCGGACGTCGTCCTGGTCGACTTCCGGCTCCCCGACGGCAGCGGCGCGCAGGCAGCAGCCAGGATCCGCGAGCTGCGCCCCCACGCCGCCGTCGTCTTCCTCAGCGCCGACTCGTCCGACGACGCGGTGACCGCTGCGGTCGAGGCCGGCGCGGCGGGCTACCTGCTCAAGTCCGCACCCAGCGACGACCTCGTCCGCGCCATCCACCGGGCGGCCGACGGCGAGATCCTCATCCCCGCCCAGCGGCTCGCCGAGCTGCTGACCCGGCGACGTGTCATCGCGCGCCAACGGGCCCAGCACACCCGGCTCGGCGCGAGTCTGACCCCCCGCGAGCGCGAGGTGCTCGCCCTGATGGCCAGGGGCATGGACAACCGCGCACTCGCCCGCCACCTGGGCATCGAGTACTCGACGGTGCGCAGCCACGTCCACAAGGTGCTGCTCAAGCTGGGCGCCCGCTCGATGCTCGAGGCGGTCGCGAAGGCCACCGAGTCGGGGATCGTGCCGACGCCGCGGTCCCCCGGGGAGCCGCGGTGACCCCGGCCCGGGTCGGGCGCGGCACCGGGCCACGGCGGAGGTCCTTCTACGCAACGACCGGTAGCGATAGGCTCCCCGGACCCGAGCCCGTGGTCTCTCCCCTCCCCCGGTCACCTCACGCGAGCATCGACACCAGGGGTGGTGGCTGCCGTGAACGTCGAGGCGTCGAGTGCCCTGGGGCACGAGACCGGCCGCCTCGGGGTGCCCTCGCCCTGGGCCGCCCCCGCGGACGGCGACGGAGCACGCCCCGCGGACGGGTCGCTGTTCCGCCGCCTGGTGGACTCGGTGACGGACTGCGCGATCGTGGCCGTCGACGCCCGGGGCCGGGTGGCGAGCTGGAACCAAGGGGCCGCGCAGAGCTTCGGTCACCGGGCCGACGAGATCATCGGGGAGCCGATCGAGCGGTTGTACCCCTCCGCGGTCGCCGAGTCGGGCGAACCGGGCAGGGCCCTCGCCGAGGCGGCGCGCCGGGGCAGCTGTACGGGGGTCGGGTGGCTCCGACGCGGGGACGGGGCCCGGTTCTGGGGCAGGACGGTGCTGTCGGCGTCGACCGACGACGCCGGGCACCTCGAGGGGTTCTGCCTGGTCGTCCAGGACCTCACCGCGCAGAGGTCGCTCGAGGACAAGCTGCAGCAGCGCGGGCGGCTGGAACAGCGCCTCCTCCGGGCGCTGGCCGAGATCACCCAGGCCGTCCTGGAGGCGGGCCCCAGCGACGAGGTGCTGCGGCGCACCGCCCGGCTGGCCCGGTGGCTGGTGGGGGCGGCAGCCGCGACGGTCGTGATGCCCTCCCCCGGCGGCGAGCTGGTGCCGCGGGCCACCGACGGCCCGGACGGGGATGCGGCGCAGGAGGTGGCCTCGTCCGCGGTGTCGTCGATGGCGGCGGAGGTGATGCGCAGCGGACGCGTCTGCGTCGTCGCCGACCCGTCCCCGGAGCCCCGGGCCGGCAGCGGTCCCCCGGCACACGACGTCGCGGGGTCCGTGCTGCTCGTCCCGCTCCTGGTGCGGAAGCGGGTCGTCGGGGTGGTCGAGCTCGTGAACCGGCACGGGCAGGTGGCGTTCGACGACGAGCAGGTGCTGACCGTGCAGTTGTTCGCCGCCGACGCCGCGGTCGCGGTGGAACGGGTCCGGATGCGCGAGCACCTGAGGCAGCTGGCCGTGACGCCGATGCTGGCCGAGCGGCCGCTGCAGGGGACGCTCGACGACCTGGCGCGCAGCGTCGTCGAGTTCGCCGACGCCGAGGCGTGCTCCGTCCACCTCCTCGACGGCGACCAGAGGCTGCGGACCGTGGGCAGCCACGGCCTGCCGACAGCCCTGGTGCTGGGGCTGGACGCCGCGTACCGCGGAGGCGAGCACCCCGCGATGGAGGCGATCACCGGGCACGCCCCGGTGGTCGTCGAGGACGCGAGGGCGCGACTGCGCGGCGACGAGCGGCTGCGCCCGGTGCACGACCTCCTGGACGAGGCGGCCTGGACCACCGTGGTGTACCTCCCGCTGATCGGACCGGTCGCGACCCGCGGGGCGCTCTGCTGCTTCTTCGCCGAGCGGCCGGACGACCCCGACGTCGCCTTCCTCAGGGTCGTCGCCAGCGACGCCGCGACCATCGTGGGCAACCTCCTGCTGCTCGCCGCGGCCCGGGAGAGGGGGTCGCTGGCCGAGCGGCAGCACCTCGCCAGGGAACTGCACGACTCGGTGTCGCAGGCGCTCTACGGGATCGCGCTGGGGGCACGCACCATCCGCGAGCTGCTCGACCGGGACCCCGGACAGATCTCCGGACCGGCGGACTACGTGCTGCAGCTGGCCGACGTGGCCCTCGCCGAGATGCGGGCACTCATCTTCGAGCTGCGCCCCGAGTCCCTGGAACTGGAGGGACTGCACGCCGCACTCACCAAGGAGGCCGACGCCGTCCGCGCCCGGCACGGGCTCGTCGTCGAGACGGTCCTCGACGACGTGCCCGAGGTCTCGCTCCAGGCGCAGCACGCGCTGTACCGGATCGCGCAGGAGGCGCTGCACAACGCGGCCCGGCACGGGCACGCGTCCCACGTCGGCGTCCGGCTCCACGCCGACGGGTCCACCGTGATCCTCGAGGTGGTCGACGACGGGGTCGGTTTCGAGCCCGACGCCGAGTACCCGGGACACCTCGGGCTGCGCTCCATGCGCGAGCGCGCGGCCGCGATGGGCGGGACGGTGCAGATCACCAGCTCCTTCGGCGCCGGGACGCGGGTGCGGGTCACCGTCCCGTCCGGCCCGCCACCCGGCGCAGGGCCGCTGCGGGGTGGGATCTGGCCGGGCTGACCCGCCGGGACGTCGTCCTGGTCCCGCCCGGCGCCGGGTCGCGGCGGTGCGACTGCGAGGTCCCGGCCCGACGTCACGGCTCGACGGGCTCCGCTCCCTCGAGCAGGCTCATCGCGAGCTCCGGGGAGAACTCGCCCGCCGCGGTCCCCTCGCCGATCCCGCAGTCCCCGTCGGACTCGCCCGGGGCCTTGAGCCACAGTCGCAGCTGTCCCCCGTCCTCGGCGCCGGGTGCCTCGCCGATCTGCCGGTCACCGGGGTTGCACCACTCACCGTTCGCGCCGTTGCCGTTGCGGCTGGTGTCGACGACGAAGGGCTTGGAGGTCCCCAGGGCACCGTTGAGCTCGTCCGCGTACGCGACCTCGTCGTCCGTGGCGTTGTAGTTGGACACGTTGAGGGCGAACCCGTGCGCGTCGGCGATGCCGGCCGCCTCCAGCCGCTCGGCCATCACGTCCGCGGGGACCCAGTTCGAGTGGCCGGCGTCCAGGTACACCCAGACGTCGTCCGACTGCAGCTTCTCCACCGCGTAGGACAGCAGGCGCAGCCGGTCCTCCTGCTGCTGGTCACTCAGGCAGGTGTCCAGCTGGGCCAGCGCGTCCGGCTCGAGGACCACCAGCGCGGGGCGGTCGCCGAGTCCGGCGTCGAACCCGTCCACCCAGCGGCGGTACGCGCCCTCGTCGCCCTGTCCGCCGGCGCTGTGGCCGCCGCAGTCGCGGTGGGGGACGTTGTAGGCGATCAGGACGGGCACCTCGCCGGCGTCGGCCGCGGCGGAGGTGTAGTCCTCCACGGCGGTGGTGATGTCACCGCTCCACGCGCCGAACCACTTGCCCGTCGGCTGGCTGGCGATCCGTTCCTCGACCTCCCGGGCCGCGGGATCGTCCGGGTGGGACTGCGCCCAGACCGCGGCCTGGGAGTCCGGGTCGACGTACAGCGACGAGGCCAGCTCCGGCAGCGAGGTGCCGGACGGCGCCGGCTCCGGCGAGGACGTGCCGTACGCCGCTGCGGAGACGGCCAGCGTCGCGGCCGCGAGGGGCGCGGCGACCTTCCATCGGGTAGCGCGGACCGTGGCCCGCGGTGAGCGCAGGTGCATCGCGGGGGACTCCTGTCGATTCGGCGAGGCACCGCCGGCCCCGCTGGCGGTCACTTCGCGGGACCGCGGTGGTGTTCGTGGACGAGATCCCGCATGAGTGACGCGAAATCTGCTTCCTTGGGCTCGAACCGGTCCGCACCGGCCGAGAGCATCCCGCGGATCCGTTCCTCTTCCAGATGTGCGGACAATGCGACGATCCGCACGCCGGGAAGCACTTCCCGAATGGTGGAGGCGACTCGTTCACCACCACCGTCGGGCATGTGCACGTCCACCAGGACGACGTCCGGGCAGTGGGCCAGCGCCAGCGTTATGGCGTCGTCCACGCGCAGCGCAGCGCCGACGAGCCGCACGGACGGCTCCTCCGCGATGAGATCGATCAGCGCAGCGAGTGACAGCGGGTGGTCGTCCGCGACGACGATCCGCAGGAGGCCCGCGGAATGGCCGTTCGGTGGAATGGACACACCAGGGACGTTAGATTTCCCGCGCGGACCGATCAGCGTACGACGGATCGATCTTCACGTCCGTCAGTTGCATGACGCCGGAATGGACGACGGGATGATTTCCCGGGTCGACCGCCCGGTCGGGCAGCCCACCACGACACCGGTCGCCTCCCGGTGGCAGCCCCCGCCAGGCTGCCCGTCCTCGGGGCCGGCGCCGGCCGGCGCGGTCACTGCGTGGGCGTCGGCTGCGTGAAGGCGGTCAGGGCGGCGTCCACGACGCGGTCGACGTACTCGCGGGTGACCGGGTCGCGGGTGATGAGCAGCCGCGTCCAGACCGGGCCGATGAGCACGTCGATAAAGAGCTCGTGGTCGACGGCCGGCGACAGCTCGCCGCGGGCCAGCGCCCGCGCCAGGATCCGCCGGTAGGCCTGGCGGCGGGTGTGGATGACGGTGGCCAGCAGGTCGGCTATCTCCGGGCGGTGCCCCGACTCGCGGATCAGCCGGGGCACGAACCGTCCACGGCCGCGCACGAACGTGTCGACGGCCCCGTGCAGCATCTCCTCCAGGTCCCCGCGCAGGGTCCCGGTGTCCGGCACGGACACGCTGTGCAGGGCCAGCCGCTCCAGCCCGGCGGCGGCCACCGCCGCCTTCGACGGCCACCGGCGCAGGATCGTGGTCTTGGCGACGCCGCTGCGGGCGGCGAGCTGGTCGAGGGTGAAGCCGGCGTAGCCGTGGGCGACGAGCAGCCGGATCGTCTGCTCCAGGATGCGCGAGTCGAGGCTGTCGTCCCGGGGCCGTCCCCGACCGCGGGAGGACCCACCGGACCGGGACGCCACACGCCAACGCGTAGCGGAACGGGTCACCGGACACAAGCAGGCCGGGGCGGGCGCCGTGCGCCGACGCCGCTGATCCGGCCCTCACCGGTTCCCCGTACGCAGCGTCATGCCCGGACCACGGGAAGACGATGTGCCACCTCGTGTCGCGTCAGGAGGGCCGTTTCCTGTCACTTCTGCACAGCGCGAGGCGCCGCAGATCGACGCGCGTGGGCGATCCGGGCCGTGGCCTGCGGGCGGTCGTCGGCGCATCCTCACCTCGTCCGCATCCCCCTGACCCGGGAGCCCGCCATGAGCACCACCCGCACCCGCGCCGCCGTCGTCCTGGCCGCCGCCACGGCTGCCCTCGGCGTCGCCCTCCCCTCCGCCTCCGCCGCCTCGTGCAGCACGGCGTGGGGCTCCCTGCCGGAGACCGTGGCCGACGGCGGCCGCGGCACCCTCGACGACGTCCGCACCGGCCGGCACGCCTGCTACGACCGGCTGGTCCTCGACCTCGACGGGATCGACGCCGCCGACGTCGGCTACGACGTCCGGTACGTGCCCCAGGTCGTGCAGGACGGGTCGGGCCGGCCCGTGCCCCTGCGCGGGGCCGCCGACCTGCAGGTCGTCGTGCACACCCCCGGGTACACCGGGACCGGGGCGGCGACCTACGACCCGCGCACCGACGCCGAGGCCGTCGCCGTCGGCGGCTACCGCACCTTCCGGCAGGTGGCCTACGCCGGCTCGTTCGAGGGCAGCAGCACCGTCGGGCTGGGCGTGCGCGCCCGCCTGCCGTTCCGCGTGCTGGTCCTCGACGGCCCCGGCGACGGCTCGCGCCTCGTCGTCGACGTCGCGCACACCTGGTGAGCAGCACGGCCGCACCGGGGCTCACCCGGCCCGACCGGCAGGAGGCCCGCCGGCGTCAGTGCGCCGGCGGGTCCGTCCGCTCGTCGCGTTCGGGGCCGCTCCGCTTGGGGCCCTCGATGGCGCGGGGAGCGCGGCGCAGGTCGTCGAGCAGGTCCTGACCGGGCCGGCGCGGCGGGTCGACCAGCTCCGCCGGGGTGTCGGGGACGACGACCTGCGGCTGGTCGTCCTCCGGCTCGAAGCTGCGCGGGATCCGCTTGAGGTGCCGGTTCATCGAGCGGACCAGCAGGAAGACGGCGAGCAGCAGGACGAGGGTGAGGAACAGCCCCAGCGGGCCGGACTTGCCGACGTCCTCGGGCAACTGCTCCTCGGCGGCCAGGACCGCCCCGGCCAGCGCGCCGCTCACCAGCCCGGCGCTCACGGGACCGGCACCTCGCTGCGGATGCCGGCGAACAGGTCGTCCTCCGGCAGCGTCGAGTCCACCAGCGAGCGGGCCAGCTCGTAGTCCTCGGTCGGCCACACCCGCTGCTGCAGGTCCATCGGGCAGGCGAACCAGCGGCCGTTCGGGTCGATCTGGGTGGCGTGCGCGATCAGGGCGGCGTCGCGCACCGGGAAGTACTCGGCGCACGGGACGCGGGTGGTGACGCGGTGGCTCGTGTCCCGCTCCGGGTCCCAGTTCGCCAGCCACTCGGCGTAGGGCGACTCGGCGCCGGTCTCGAGCATCGCCTCGTGCAGCGCCCGCGTCCGGGTCAGCGTGAAGCCCATGTGGTAGTAGAGCTTGCTCGGCTGCCAGGGCTCGCCCAGCTCGGGGTAGCGCTCCGGGTCGCCGGCGGCCTCGAAGGCGTGCACCGAGACCTCGTGCGTCTTGATGTGGTCGGGGTGCGGGTAGCCGCCGCGCTCGTCGTAGGTGAGCACGACCTGCGGCCGGAACCGGCGGATCAGCGCCACCAGCGGCGCGGCCGCCTCCTCGGTGGGCACCAGCGCGAAGCAGCCCTCGGGCAGCGGCGGCAGCGGGTCACCCTCGGGCAGGCCGGAGTCGACGAACCCGAGGAACTCCTGCTCGACGCCCAGGATCTCCCGTGCCCGGGCCATCTCCTCGACGCGCAGCTGCGGCAGCCGCTCCCAGATCTCCGGGCGGTCCAGCGACGGGTTGAGCACCGAGCCGCGCTCGCCGCCCGTGCAGGTCGCCACCATCACCTCGACGCCCTCGGCGACGTACTTGGCCATCGTCGCGGCACCCTTGCTCGACTCGTCGTCGGGGTGGGCGTGGACGGCGAGCAGGCGCATCGGGTCGGCGTCGGTCACCTCCCCAGTGTCCCCCGGCGCGCCGACGGAACGCCGCCGACAGGTCCCCCGGAGGGCTGGATGTGGTGCCTGTCACGGTCCGTTCCGGTACCGTCCGCTCCCCCCACAGGGAGCGGACGGTCCCTGCACGGGCCCCCGGCCGGTGTTAGCTTGGCCGGATCGACGTCGCCGCATCCCGACCGGGAGGCGGCCCCCGAGCTGTGCAGGAGTACCCCGCGTGACCACCCCCACTGAGAACGAGCAGGGCATCTGGCTGACCCAGGAGGCCCACGACCGGCTGAAGGCCGAGCTCGACCAGTTGGTGGCCGGCCGGCCCGCCATGGCCGCCGAGATCAACGCCCGCCGGGAGGAGGGCGACCTCAAGGAGAACGGCGGCTACCACGCCGCCAAGGAGGAGCAGGGCAAGCAGGAGGGCCGGATCCGGCAGCTGACCGACCTGCTCCGGAAGGCGCGCGTGGGCGAGCCGCCGACGACGGCCACCACCGCCGAGCTCGGCACCGTCATCACCATCCGCTTCCAGGGCGACGACGAGACCGAGAAGTTCCTGCTCGGCTCCCGCGAGATCGCCGGCACCACCGACCTCGCCGTCTACTCGCCGGAGTCGGCGATGGGCTCGGCGATCCTCGGCGCGAAGCCGGGCACCTCGGTCACCTACCAGGCGCCCAACGGCCGCGACATCACCGTCGAGGTCGTCGCCGTCGAGCCGTTCGTCCCCTGACCCGGGCCCTCCCCGTGCGCGTGGCCCGCTCGCGGCGGGCGGAGAACACCGGCTTCGTCTGCGTGCACTGCGCCGCCGACGTCCCCGCGAACACCGACGGGCACTACCGCAACCACTGCCCGGTGTGCCTGTGGTCGCTGCACGTCGACGACCTGCCCGGCGACCGCGCGAGCGGGTGCCGGCAGCCGATGGAGCCGATCGGCCTGGTCGAGAAGTCCGGCAAGGGCTGGCAGGTGGTGCACCGCTGCACGGCGTGCGGCCACCGCCAGCCCAACCGGCTCGTCCGCGACGGCGACGCCCCCGACGACCTCGACTTGGTCCTCTCGCTCCCCTGGTTGTGAACCGCTCCCGCCCGTGATCATCGGCGGGTGGCTGCGGTCGCCGGCGTGTCGGACAGCCACCCGCCGATGATCACGGGTCAGGCCGGGGCCAGCCCTCGGCGGCGGAGCAGGGGCGCCGGGTCGGCGTCGCGGCCGCGGACGGCGCGGAAGGCCTCCAGCGGGTCCACCGCCCCGCCGCGGGACAGCAGCCGCTCGCGGAAGACGTCGCCGTTCTCCCGCCGCAGGCCGCCGTTCTCGCGGAACCACTCGACGGTGTCGGCGTCGAGGACCTCCGACCAGATGTAGGAGTAGTAGCCCGCCGCGTAGCCGCCGGCGAAGACGTGCTGGAAGTACGTCGTCCGGTAGCGCGGCGGCACCAGGTCGGAGGCGACGCCGGCCGCCTCCAGCGCCCGCCGCTCGAACTCCGCCGGGTCGCCGACCTCGGTCTCCGGGGTGATCCGGTGCCAGGCCTGGTCCAGCAGCGTCGCGGCGAGGTACTCCAGCGTCGCGAAGCCCTCGCCCCACAGCCGGGCGGCGTCGAGCGCCTCGACGGCGGACGACGGCAGCGGCTCCCCCGTCTCCACGTGCCGCGCGTAGTGCGCGAGCACCTCCGGCCACAGCGCCCACATCTCGTTGACCTGGCTCGGGAACTCGACGAAGTCCCGCGGCACCGCGGTCCCCGCGAAGCGCGGGTAGGTCACCGCGGAGCTCAGCCCGTGCAGCGCGTGGCCGAACTCGTGGAAGAGCGTGTCGACCTCGTCGAGGGTGAGCAGCGTCGGCCGCCCCTCGGGCGCGCGGGCCACGTTGAGGTTGTTGACGACGACGGGCCGGGTGCCCAGCAGGCGCGACTGGGTGACGAATGAGCTCATCCACGCGCCGCCGCGCTTGCCCTCGCGGGCGGAGAAGTCGCCGAGGTAGAGGCCGACCGCCTCGCCGTCGGGACCGCTGACCTCCCACACCCGGACGTCGGGGTGGTAGCCGGCGAGGTCCGGGCGGGGACTGAACCGGAAGCCGTAGAGCAGCTCCGCGGCCCGGAAGACGCCGTCGACGAGCACCCGGTCCAGCTCGAACCACGACCGCAGCGCCGCGGTGTCCACCGAGTACCGCTCGGCGCGCACCCGCTCGCTGTAGAACGCCCAGTCCCACGGCGCGAGCTCGTCGACCCCGTCGCGGGCGGCGGCCTCGGCCAGCACCTCGGCCTCGGCCCGCGCGTTCGCCGTCGAGGGCCCGACCATCGAGGTGAGCATCCCGTCGACGGCGGCGGTGCTGCCGGCGGTCTGGTCGGCCAGCACCAGGTCGGCGTGGGTGGCGAAGCCGAGCAGCCGCGCCCGCTCCGCGCGCAGCCGGGCGATCCGCGCGGCGACCGGCCCGTTGTCGTGCTCGCCCGACGACGCGCGGGTCACCGACGCCTCGAACACCCGGCGGCGCAGCTCCCGGTCCCGCAGCTTGGCCAGCACCGGCTGGCGGGTGGGCAGCAGCAGCGGCAGCACGTACCCGTCGAGGCCGCGGTCGGCGGCGGCGCGCGCCGCGGCGGCGACCTCCTCCTCGCCCAGCCCGTCGAGCGCGGCGGCGTCGGCCACCCGGACGGCGGCGGCCTCGGTGGCCAGCTGCAGGTTCTGCCCGAACTGCGTGGACAGCTCCGACAGCTCCCGGTTCAGCTCCGACAGCCGGGCGCGGCCGGCCTCGTCGAGCCGGGCGCCGGCCAGCACCCGGTCGAGGTGGTGCCGCTCCACCAGCCGGACCGCCTCGGGGTCCAGGCCCGCGGAGTGCCGGGCGGTGTGGACGGCGTCGACGCGGGCGAACAGTGCCGGGTCCAGCCGCAGCGCGTCGGCGTGCGCGGCCTCCAGCGGCGCGAGCTCCCGCTCGATCTCCCGCAGCCGCGGCGTGGACAGCGACGAGGACAGGTTGCCGAACACCGCCTCGGCCCGGCGCAGCAGCGCGCCGGAGCGCTCGAGGGCCTCGATCGTGTTCGCGAAGGTCGGCGGCTCGGCCGACCCGGTGATCGCGGCGATCTCGGCGCGCTGCTCGGCCATCCCGGCCAGCACCGCCTCGCGGCAGTGCTCGAGCGTGATGTCGGCGAACGGCGGCAGCCCGTACGGCAGCGGTGACTCGGCGAACAGCGGGTTGGACACGGCGGGGGCGGTCTCGGCGCTCATCGCCGTCCATCCTGCGCCGCCGCGCAGACCCGCGTACGCCGGTGGCCCGGAACCGGTGCGGTTCCGGGCCACCTGGGTACGACGGTCGCCGTCAGCGAGAGGCGGTGCGCTGGTAGAGGCGGACCGACAGCGGCACGAACACCGCGAGGATGACCGCCGTCCAGATCAGCGTGTAGAGCACCGGGTTCTGCAGCGGCCACGCGTCGGGCACCGGGTAGCCGGCGGGCACGTTGCCGAACAGCTCGCGGGCGGCCAGCGTCACCGACGAGACGGGGTTCCACTCGGCGAAGGTGCGCAGCACCGCCGGGAAGGTCTCCAGCGGCACGAACGTGTTGGCGATGAACGTCAGCGGGAAGATCACGATGAAGCTGGCGTTGTTGACCACCTCCGGCGTGCGGACCAGCAGCCCGACCACCGCCATCAGCCACGAGATCGCGTAGGCGAACACCAGCAGCACCAGGAACCCGCCCACCGCCTCCCCGATGGAGGAGTTGATCCGCCAGCCGACCACCAGGCCGGTCAGCGCCATCACCGTGATCGAGATGACGTTGAGCCCGGAGTCGGCGATGGTGCGCCCGACCAGCACCGCGGACCGGGACATCGGCAGCGACCGGAACCGGTCGATCAGCCCCTTCTGCAGGTCCTCGGCGATGCTCGCGCCGGTGACGGTCGACCCGAAGACGACCGTCTGCGCGAAGATCCCCGGCAGCAGGAACTCCGCGTAGCTGATGCCCGGCGGCAGCCCGCCGATCGCGCCGCCGAACACGTAGCGGAACAGCACCACGAACATGATCGGCGACAGCGTCGCGAACACGATCAGGTCGGGCACCCGCTTGACCTTGATCAGGTTGCGCTTGGTGATGACGACGCTGTCGGACAGCGTCGCGGCCAGCGAGGTCATCGCACGCCTCCCGTGGGGACCGGCTCGGCCGGGGTCTCGTCGGTGGCGCCGGCGTCCGCGCTCTCGGCGGCCCTGTCGTCGGCGGCATGGCCGGTCAGCGCCAGGAACACGTCGTCGAGGTCGGGGCGGCGCAGCCCGACGTCGAAGATGTCGGCGGTGTGGCCGTCGAGCCGGCGCAGCGCGTCGGCCAGGACCTCCGCGCCGCCGGTGACCGGGATGCTCAGCCGGCGCGCCTGCTCGTCGACGTGCGGCTCGTCCACCGCCAGCGGCCGCAGCCGCGCCACCATCTCCGGCAGGGCGCCCGCGTCGGTGACCGCGAACTCCAGCCGCTGCCCGCCGACCTGCGCCTTGAGCTCGTCGGCCGTGCCGCGCGCGATCGCCCGGCCGCGGTCGATGACCACCATCGAGTCGGCCAGCCGGTCGGCCTCCTCCAGGTACTGGGTGGTGAGCAGGATCGTCGTGCCGCCGCCGGCGAGGTCGGCGATGAACTCCCACATCGCCAGCCGGCTGCGCGGGTCGAGGCCGGTGGTGGGCTCGTCGAGGAAGAGCACCCGCGGCCGGGCGATGAGCGAGGCGGCGATGTCCAGCCGCCGGCGCATGCCGCCGGAGTAGGTCTTCGCGGGCCGGTTCGCGGCGTCGGTGAGGTCGAACCGCTCGAGCAGCTCCCCCGCCCGGGCCCGCGACTCCCGCTTCCCAAGCCGGTACAGCCGGCCGACCATCTCCAGGTTCTCGAACCCGGTCAGGTACTCGTCGACGGCGGCGTACTGCCCGGTCAGCCCGATGACCGAGCGCACCCGGTCCGGCTCGCGGACGACGTCGACGCCGGCCACCTCCGCGCGCCCGCCGTCGGGCAGCAGGAGCGTGGTCAGGATGCGGACGACGGTCGTCTTCCCCGCGCCGTTGGGCCCGAGCAGCCCGAGCACGGTGCCCTCGGGAACGGCGAGGTCCACCCCCGCCAGCGCCGTGTTCGACCCGAAGCGCTTCTGCAGTCCCTCGACCAGGATCGCGTCGTTCATGACAGGGAAACTAGGTGTGAGCACCGACACTTCCCGAACGCTTTTCGCGTCCGGCGAACGGTCCGACGCCTGCTGTCCACTCCCACGACACCTCTCCTCGTCCGGCGGTCCCGGAGGGCAGACCGCCGGACGCGGGAGAAGTGAGCGCTAGGCCTCGGCGACGGCGAAGCCGGCCTGCTCGATCGCCCCGACGACGGTCCGCGCGTGGTCGGGGCCGCGGGTCTCGAGGACGACGAACACCTCGACCTGCCCGAGGTCCAGGCGGGTCGCGGTCCGCTCGTGCTCGACCTCCAGCACGTTGGCGCCGGCCTCGGCGAGGACGGCGAGCACCGCGGCCAGCGACCCCGGCCGGTCGGGCACCGCCAGCCGCAGCCGCAGGTACCGGCCGGCGGCGGCCATGCCGTGCTGGACGACCTTCATCATCAGCACCGGGTCGACGTTGCCGCCGGACACGACCGCGACCACCGGCGGCCGGAACGCCTCGGGCTCGGCCATCACGGCGGCGACCGCGGCCACCCCCGCCGGCTCGACGACCAGCTTGGCCCGCTCCAGGCAGAACAGCAGCGCGCGGGAGAGGTCCTCCTCCCCCACCGTGCGCACGTCGTCGACCAGGTCGCGGACGTGCGCGAGGGTGAGGTCGCTGGGCGCGCCGACGGCGATGCCGTCGGCCATCGTGGAGACCCCGGTCAGCGCCACCGGCCGCCCGGCGGCCAGCGAGCCGGGGAAGGCGGCGGCCCCGGCCGCCTGCACCGCCACGACCCGGGCCTCCGGCCGCCGCTCCCGCACCGCGGCGGCCACCCCGGACACCAGCCCGCCGCCGCCGGTGCAGACGACGACGGTGGCGACCTCGGGGCACTGCTCGAGCAGCTCCAGCCCGACCGTCCCCTGCCCGGCGATGACGTCGGGGTGGTCGAAGGGGTGGATGAACACCGCCCCGGTCGCCTGGGCGTGCTCGACGGCGGCCGCGAGCGCCGCTGTCAGGTCGGCCCCGACCAGCCGCGCGTCGGCGCCGTAGCCGCGGGTGGCGGCCACCTTCGGCAGCGGCGCGGACTCGGGCATGAACACCGTGGCCCGGACGCCGAGCATCCGGGCGGCCAGCGCCACCCCCTGCGCGTGGTTGCCGGCGCTGGCCGCGACCACCCCGCGGGCCCGCTCGTCGGCGGCCAGCCGGGACAGCCGCACGTAGGCGCCGCGGAACTTGAACGAGCCGGTGTGCTGCAGGTTCTCGCACTTGAGGTGCACCGGGCCGCCGACCCGCTCGGCCAGCGCCCGCGAGTGCTCCAGCGGCGTGCGCCGGGCGACCCCGTCGAGCAGCTCGGCGGCGGCGACGACGTCGGCTCCGGTGACCAGATCCGCTCCCATGCCCTGATCCTCGCAGGGCGGACGATCGCGTCCGGGCCGACGCAGCCGCTCCCGCATCCTCCCTGGTCGTCGTACCGTGGCTGAGGTGACGGACGTCGCCCCAGCGCAGACCCCACCCGCACCCACGACCCTCGGCGAGCTCCGTGCCAGCGGAGCCGCCGCCCGGCCCGTCAAGGCCGAGATCCGCGCCAACCTGCTCGCCCGCCTGGGCGCCGGCGAGCCCTCCCTCCCGGGCATCGTCGGCTTCGAGGACACCGTCGTCCCCGAGGTCGAGCGGGCCCTCATCGCCGGCCACGACCTCGTCCTGCTGGGCGAGCGCGGCCAGGGCAAGACCCGCCTCATCCGCACCCTCGTCGGCCTGCTCGACGAGTGGACGCCGGTCCTCGCCGGCAGCGAGCTCAACGAGCACCCGCTGCACCCGATCAGCGTGTGGGCGCACCGCCAGATCGCCGAGCACGGCGACGACACCCCGGTCGGCTGGCTGCACCGCAGCGAGCGCTTCGGGGAGAAGCTGGCCACCCCCGACACCAGCGTGGGCGACCTCATCGGCGACGTCGACCCGATCAAGGTGGCCGAGGGCCGCACCCTGGGCGACCCGGAGACGGTCCACTACGGCCTGGTCCCGCGCACCAACCGCGGCATCTTTAGCGTCAACGAGCTGCCCGACCTCGCCGAGCGGATCCAGGTCGCGCTGCTCAACGTGCTCGAGGAGCGCGACATCCAGATCCGCGGCTACCGCGTGCGGCTGCCGCTGGACCTGCTGCTCGTGGCCAGCGCCAACCCGGAGGACTACACCAACCGCGGGCGGATCATCACCCCGCTCAAGGACCGCTTCGGCGCCGAGGTGCGCACCCACTACCCGCTCGAGCTCGCCGACGAGATCCGCCTGCTCGAGCAGGAGGCGCGCACCAGCGGGCTGGGCGCCCCCAGCGGGCACGACGCGTTCGACGCCCCCGTCGTCCCGACACACCTGGTCGAGATCATCGCCCGGTTCACCCGGCTGGTCCGCGAGTCCAGCCACGTCGACCAGCGCTCCGGTGTCAGCGCCCGGTTCGCGATCGCCGGGCTGGAGACCGTCGCCGCCTCCGCCGTCCGCCGGGCCGCGATCGCCGGGGAGACCCGGCCGGTGGCCCGGGTGGTCGACCTGCCGGGCGTCGTCCCGGCCAGCCGCGGCAAGGTCGAGTTCGCCGACGCCGGCAGCGACCCCGACGACGACCGGGAGCTGGAGGTGCTGGAGCACCTGCTGCGGCAGGCGACCGCGCAGACCTTCCGGGCCCGCTGCGGCGGGCTGGACCTGACCGGCCTGCAGGAGCACTTCACCGGCGGCGAGACGGTCGAGTCCGGCGAGCTGGTGCCGGGCGCGGCGCTGCTGGGCCAGCTGGGCACCATCCCCCGGCTGGCCGAGCTGCTGGGCCGCCTGGGCGTGCCGGAGGGCGAGGAGTCCGCCGAGCAGGCGGCCGCGGCGGTCGAGTTCGCCCTCGAGGGGCTGTACCTCACCCGCCGGCTGGCCAAGGACACCGACGGCACCCGCACGGTGTACGGGGCCTGACGGTGGCGCGCCCACGCCCCGGCAAGGGGTACCGGTACGGCCGCTGGCGGGGCGGGCCCGACCCGCTGGCCCCGCCCTACGACCTGGGCAGCGCCGTCGACGAGATCGGCGACTCGGTGCTCGGCGGCAGCGGCGTCCGCGAGGCGCTGCGGGAGCTGCTCCGCCGCGGCATGGACGGCCGCCGCGGCCTCGACGAGCTGCGCCGCTCCGTGCGGGAGCGGCTGCGGCAGGCCCGCACCGCGGGCCGGATGGACGGCACGCTGCAGGAGGTCCGCGAGCTGCTCGACCGGGCGCTCGCGGCCGAGCGCCGGGAGCTGTTCCCCGACCCCGACGACCTGGCCCGGCTCAAGGAGGCCGAGCTCGACGCGCTGCCGCAGGACACCGCGGGCGCCGTCCGGGCGCTCAAGGAGTACGACTGGGCCTCGCCCGAGGCCCGGCAGACCTACGACCAGATCCAGGACCTGCTGCGGCGGGAGGTGCTCGACAGCTCCTTCGCCAACATGAAGCAGGCGCTGCAGAACGCCACCGAGCAGGACGTGCAGGCGGTCAAGGACATGGTCGCCGACCTGTCGCAGCTGGTGGACGCGCACAACCGCGGTGAGGACACCGAGGAGCGCTTCCGCGAGTTCATGGACAAGCACGGCCAGTTCTTCCCGGACGACCCACAGTCGGTGGACGAGCTGATCGACTCCCTCGCCCGCCGGGCCGCCGCGCAGGAGCGCATGATGGCCGGCCTCTCGCCCGAGCAGCGGGCCGAGCTGGCCGACCTCATGGCGCAGACCATGTCCGACCTGGGGCTGGCCAGCGAGATGGCCCACCTGCAGGACGCGCTGCGCCAGGCCCGCCCCGACCTGCCGTGGGGCCAGCGCGGCCAGGTGCCCGACGGCGAGCAGGGCCTGGGTCTCGGTGACGCCACCAGCGCCGTCGCGGAGCTGGCCGACCTCGAGGCGCTGTCCAACCAGCTCTCCCAGGGCTACGCCGGCGCCTCGCTGGCCGACGTCGACGAGGAGCTGCTCGAGCAGGCGCTGGGCCGGGAGGCCGTCGACGACCTCGCGGCGCTGCGGCAGATGGAGCGCGAGCTGGAGCGGCAGGGCTACCTCAACCGCTCCGACGGCAAGCTGGAGCTCTCGCCGAAGGCGGTGCGCCGGCTGGGCGCCACCGCGCTGCGGCGGGTGTTCGCCAAGCTCGACGCCACCGGCCGCGGCGAGCACGACGTCGCCGACGCCGGCGCGGCCGGGGAGCTCACCGGCAGCTCGCGGGAGTGGCAGTTCGGCGACGAGCAGCCGCTCGACGTCGTCCGCACGGTCCGCAACGCGGTGCTGCGCACCGCCGGCGACCCGCACGGGCACGGCGAGCGCCGGGTCCGCATCGCCGTCGAGGACTTCGAGGTCGTGGAGACCGAGCGGCGCACCGGCGCCGCGGTCGCGCTGCTGGTCGACCTGTCCTACTCGATGGCGCTGCGCGGCACGTGGGGCGCGGCCAAGTCGACGGCGATGGCGCTGCACTCGCTGGTGACCACCCGCTTCCCGCAGGACGCGATCCAGATCATCGGGTTCTCGTCGACCGCGCAGGTGCTCAAGCCCGAGACGCTGGCCGAGCTGTCGGTGGACACGCTGCAGGGCACCAACCTGCAGCACGGGCTGATCCTCGCCCGCCGGTTCCTGGCCCGGCACCGCGACGCCGAGCCGGTGGTCCTGGTGGTCACCGACGGCGAGCCGACGGCGCACCTGGAGGAGGACGGCACGCCGTACTTCTGCTGGCCGCCGATGCCCGAGACGATCGCCCGGACCGTCGCCGAGGTGGAGCGGGTGGCCCGGTCCGGCGCGACGCTCAACGTGTTCGCGCTCGACCCCGAGCCGGGGCTGGTGCACTTCGTCCACGACATCACCGCGCGCGCCGGCGGCCGGGTCTTCACGCCCGACAGCGAGCGGCTCGGCGAGTACGTCGTCGCGGACTACCTGCGCACCCGCCGGGGCCGCCGGGCGCGCTGAGCCGGGCCGGGGAGTCAGGCCGTACCCGGTTAGCGTGGGGCCGTGCCCCGACTCCTCCGGGCCGGCCTGCTCACCGCGGCCGGCGCCCTGCTGGTGAGCTGCGGAGGTGGGGACGACGGCGGCGCGTCGGCGTCGCCGTCGTCCGCCTCGAGCGCGGCCGCGACCCCGTCGTCGTCCGCCGCGCCGTCGTCCGCCGGCCCCGGGGCGGCGGCGTTCTGCGCCGACGCGACACCGGTGGTCGCCCGGCTGGGCGCGGCGCTCGAGGCCGCAGAGACCCAGGGCGTCGCCGCCCTGCCGCCCCTGCTCGACCAGGCCGTCACCGCCTTCGACGGGGTGACCGCCCCCGGGGAGGTCGCCGCCGACTGGCAGGCGGTCCGCGACGGGCTGGCGCAGCTGCGCGGCCGGGTCGGCGCGATCGACCCGGCCGGCCCCGACGCCGACGCGCAGGTGGACGCCGCCGTCACCGAGGTCCAGGGGTCGGCGGCCGGGCCGGCGCTGTCGCGCATCGGTGCCTACTACGAGGAGAACTGCGGCTCCGGGGCCGCGCCCACGACGTGACCGTCACGGTCGAGGAGGTCGGCCTCGACGTCGTCCTGCCGCTGCGCAGCGCCGTCCTGCGCGGGGGCGGTCCGGCCGCGATGCCCGGCGACGACGACCCCGCGACCGTGCACCTCGCCGCCCGGACCGCCGACGGGCGGGTGGTCGGCGTCGTCCGGCTGTCCCCCGCGCCCTGCCCGTGGCAGCCGGCCCGGGCGCCGTGGCAGCTGCGCGGCATGGCCACCGACCCCGCCGTGCGGGGCGCCGGGGCCGGCCGCGCGCTGGTCGCGGCCGGCCGGGAGCTGCTCGCCGCGCGGGACGCGGACCTGCTGTGGTGCAACGCCCGCGTCCCCGCGGCCGGCTTCTACGAGCGGATGGGCTTCCGCGTGGTGACCCCGCCGTTCGACGTCGCGGGCATCGGCCCGCACGTCGGCATGCTCACCGCGCTCGGAGCGGCTGGGCGCCGCTCGAGCTGATCCCGGGGATGCGCCCGGCGCGGAAGGCGTCGACGAACAGCCGGTGGTCCTCCTGCGTCTGCCGCGCGTAGGAGTGCGCGAAGTCGACCAGGTCGGCGACGAACTCCTCGCGCCGGCCGCCGACCATCGCCGACACCGCCTCCTCGGTCTGGAAGTCGACGAGCGTGTGGTCGCTGTCGACGTCGCCGACGCAGTGCATCTTCGCCGTCGCCCGGCCCAGCTGGGCCACGACCGGGGCGATCTCCTCGGGCTCGGTGAGGTCCTCCCAGTCCAGGTCCACCTCGTAGGGCGACAGCTCCTGGACGACGAACCCGACGCCGTCGATCTCGGTGTGCCCGAGGAACTGCGAGGCGTTGGCCTGCAGCGCCCGCTGGCTGACCGCGGTGCGGTGCCCGTGGTGCTCGAAGTAGGAGCGGATCCGCTCGTCACGGACGATCCGGCTGGGCGCGGCCACGTTGCCCTGCTTGAGCGACAGGACGACGTCGTTCTCCAGCGCCTGGTCGTAGCCCTCGAGCAGCACGTTGTAGGCGGGCAGGCCGGCGCTGCCGATGCCGAACCCGCCGGTGCCGATGACGTCCTTGACGTCGTAGGCGACGTCGCGGCGGCGCACCGGCGGGACGACGGTCTCCCGCCAGCGGTCCAGTGCGGCGAGCACCCGGTCGCGCTCGGCGTCGTCGAGCACCCGGTCGCGCTCGGCGTCGTCGAGCCGGCGGGTGCGGCCGCCGTCGGCGAACCGCCGCCGGTAGTCCTCGACGACGGTCATCCGGTCCAGCAGCGAGGCCCGCGTGCGGGTCGTCGTCTCGAGGATCGCCTCGCGGACCGCGCCCTCGGTGTTCGCGACGGTCAGCGCGAACGAGCGGTCGTCGTCGGAGCGGCGGAAGGCCTCCACCTGGTCCAGGTAGGCGCCGAGGTAGGTGCCGACCAGGTCGCCGATGACGTCGTCGCCGAGCGCCTTGCGCCACGCCAGCAGCGCGAAGCTGGCCACGAACCGTCGCAGGTCCCAGGTGACCGAGCCGACGTAGGCCTCGTCGAAGTCGTTGACGTCGAAGACGATCCGCCCGGCGCCGTCCATGTAGGTGCCGAAGTTCTCCGCGTGCAGGTCGCCCTGGATCCACACCCGGCTGGTCCGCTCGTCGCACCAGGGGTCCTCGAGGCGGTCCACGTCGGCGTAGAAGAGGCAGGCGCTGCCGCGGTAGAACGCGAAGGGGTCGGCGGCCATCTTGCGGAACTTGGTCCGGAAGGCGTCGGCGTCGGCGGCCATCAGCTCGGAGAAGGCCTCGACCAGGACGTCGACGATCAGCTGCGAGCGGTCACCGGGGGCTCCCCCGGGGGCCACCCGGTGGGGGGATTCGGGCACGGGGGGCACCGTAGAGGCCGACTAGCCTGCAGGACAGACGGTTGCGCGGCGCGACGGACGGGGTGGCGGTGACGAGGGCGAGCAGGGCGCGACGGCTGGCGGCCGGCGCCGCCTACGGCGGCGGCGGGCTGGGCCTGGCCGGGGCCGGGCTGCTCGCCCTGCTGCGCCTCCAGGCCCTCGCGGCCCGCCGCCGGGTCGAGGCGCGGACGTCGAAGCAGGACCCGCCGTCCGGCGACGGCGTCTACGGCCGGCGCCGCGGCAAGCCGATCGTGTTCACCGTGCTCGGCGACTCCAGCGCCGTCGGCCTGGGCGTCACGCGCGCTACCGAGACCCCCGGCGTGCTGCTCGCCGCCGCGCTGACCGAGCTCGCCGAGCGCCCCGTGCGGCTGGTCCGGCTGGCCGTCTCCGGCGCCGAGTCCTGCGAGCTCGACCCCCAGGTCGAGGCCGCGCTCGAGCAGAGGCCCGACGTCGCGCTGATCATGATCGGCGCCAACGACGTCACCACCCGCACCCGGCCGGCGGTGTCGGTGCGCCACCTGGCCGACGCGGTGCGGCGGCTGCGCGAGGCGGGCGCGCAGGTCGTCGTCGGCACCTGCCCCGACCTCGGGACGATCCGGCCGATCGGGCAGCCGCTGCGCCTGCTGGCCCGGCGCTGGAGCCGGCAACTGGCCGCGGCGCAGACGATCGCCGTCGTCGAGGCCGGCGGGCGGACGGTGTCGCTCGGCTCGGTGCTCGGGCCGAGCTTCGCCCAGGACCGCTCGCTGTTCAGCGTCGACGAGTTCCACCCCAGCGCGGCCGGCTACGCGCAGGCCGCCGCGGTCATCCTCCCCGCCCTCGCCGACGCCATCGGCGTCTGGCCGGCCCGGGCCGAGCGCGGGCGGCTGCGCCGCACCTCGGTGCGCCCGGTGGCCCAGGCCGCGGCGCGGGCCGCCGGACGCCCGGGCACCGAGGTGCGGGCCACCGAGGTCCGCGGCTCGGGCACCGGCCCGCTGGGCCCGTGGGCCCGGCTGCTGCGCCGCCGGCCCACCGAGCTGCCCACGCCCGAGGAGGCCGGCGAGGCCAGGGAGGCGTCGGTCGGCTGAGCGCCGAGTGACCCGCAACACAACGGTGCTCTGTTCCCGGCGCACCCGCGACCCGTCGCGTACCCGGGGGTAGTTTCCGGGGTGACCCGACACCCGGCACCCCCCGGCCGGGAGCCCCTCACCGTGGAGGACCCCATGCCCGAAGCCGTCATCGTCGCGACCGCGCGCTCCCCCATCGGGCGCGCGTTCAAGGGGTCGCTCAAGGACCTGCGTCCCGACGACCTGACCGCCACCATCGTCCGCGCGGCGCTGGACAAGGTCCCCGCCCTGGACCCGACCGACATCGACGACCTGATCCTCGGCTGCGGTCTGCCCGGTGGCGAGCAGGGCCACAACATGGGCCGCGTCGTCAGCGTGCTCCTCGGCATGGACCACCTGCCGGGCACCACGATCACCCGCTACTGCTCCTCGTCGCTGCAGACCACCCGCATGGCCATGCACGCGATCAAGGCCGGCGAGGGCGACGTCTTCGTCTCCGCCGGCGTGGAGATGGTCTCCCGCTTCGTGAAGGGCAACAGCGACTCGCTGCCCGACACCCACAACCCGGTCTTCGCCGACGCCGAGGCGCGCGTGGCCAAGACCGCCGAGAGCGGCGCCGACTCGTGGACCGACCCGCGGGAGAACGGCGAGATCCCCGACATCTACGTCGCCATGGGGCAGACCGCCGAGAACCTGGCGCTGCTCAAGGACGTCTCCCGGCAGGAGATGGACGAGTTCGCCGTGCGCAGCCAGAACCTGGCCGAGAAGGCGATCGCCGAGGGCTTCTGGGAGCGGGAGATCACCCCGGTCACCACCCCCGACGGCACCGTCGTCAGCAAGGACGACGGCCCGCGGCCCGGCACCACCCTCGAGGGCATCTCCGGCCTCAAGCCGGTCTTCCGCCCCGACGGCCGGGTCACCGCCGGCAACGCCTGCCCGCTCAACGACGGCGCCGCCGCCGTGGTCGTCATGAGCGACACCAAGGCCCGCGACCTCGGTCTCACCCCGCTGGCCCGCATCGTCTCCACCGCGGTCACCGGCCTGTCGCCGGAGATCATGGGCTACGGCCCGGTCGACGCCTCGAAGCTGGCCCTGCAGCGGGCGGGCATGACCATCGACGACATCGACCTGGTCGAGATCAACGAGGCGTTCGCCGCGCAGGTCATCCCGAGCTACCGGGACCTGGGCATCGACATCGACAAGCTGAACGTGCACGGCGGCGCGATCGCCGTCGGCCACCCCTTCGGCATGACCGGCGCCCGGATCACCGGCACGCTCATCAACGGCCTGCAGACCAAGGACAAGACCTTCGGCCTGGAGACCATGTGCGTCGGTGGTGGCATGGGCATGGCGATGGTGCTGGAGCGCCTCTCCTGAGCTGAGCTCCCGGCACGCCACGGCGGCCCGGTCCCCTCACGGGGGCCGGGTCGCCGTCGTCTCGCGGGGGCTCAGCCGCGCAGCGGCCGGAACGCCGCGCGGACCTCGGTCGTGAACAGCTCGGGCTCCTCCCAGGCGGCGAAGTGCCCGCCGCGGTCGACCTCGTTGAAGTAGGTGAGGGTCGGGTAGGACCGCTCGACCCAGCTGCGCGGCGCGCGCCAGATCTCGCCCGGGAACGTGGTGAAGCCGGTCGGGACCGCGACCGGCGGGGGCGCCTGGCCGGCCGCGGCGGCGGCGGGCGCGTCCGGTCCGTAGCTCTCCCAGTAGGACCGGGCCGCCGAGGCGCCGGTGCCGGTCAGCCAGTACAGCGTGACGTCGTCCAGCACGTGGTCGCGGGTGAGGTTGCCGGTGGGCTGCCCGTCGACGAAGGCGCGGGCGAACTTGTAGTAGGAGTCCGTGTCGTGGTCGAGCATCCAGGCCGCCAGCGCGACGGGTGAGTCGAGGAGGGCGTAGCCGATCGTCTGCGGCCGGGTGGCCTGCTCGAGGAAGTAGGCGAAGCCGCTGGTCCTGAACGTCTGGACCGCGGCGGCGGCCTCGCGCTCCTGATCGGTGTCGGTCGGCTGGGGACCGGCCAGCGCGGTCACGAGCAGGTTGAGGTGGATGCCGAGCAGCCCCTCGGGCGCCTGCCGGCCCATCGCGTCGGTGACGCCGGCGCCCACGTCGCCGCCCTGGGCCACGTAGCGGGTGTAGCCGAGGCGGCGCATCAGCTCGGCCCAGGCGCGCCCGACCCGTGCGACGTCCCAGCCGAGCTCCCGCGGTTCGCCGGAGAAGCCGTAGCCGGGCAGGGACGGCAGCACGAGGTGGAAGGCGTCCTCGGCGCGGCCGCCGTGCGCCGTCGGGTCGGTGAGCGGGCCGACGGTCTCGAGCAGCTCGACGACCGAGCCCGGCCAGCCGTGCGTCATGACCAGCGGCAGCGCGTCCTCGTGCGGCGAGCGGACGTGCAGGAAGTGGACCTCCACTCCGTCGATCTCGGTCGTGAACTGCGGGAGCGCGTTGATCCGCGCCTCGCACGCGCGCCAGTCGTAGTCGGTGAGCCAGTGGCGCACGAGGGCCTGCACCGTCGCGAGCTGCACGCCCTGCGACCTGTCCCCGACCAGCTCTGCGGAGGGCCATCGGGTGGCGGCGACGCGCCGGCGCAGGTCGAGCAGCTCCGCCTCGGGGACGGCGATCCGGAACGGGCGGATCGCGGTGGGGTCGGCCCCGGCGGCGGTCCGCGGCTGGGGCACCGCTCCGGGGACGGAGACGGTCGTCGGGTCGGTGGGAGCGGACATCCGGGCCTCCTGGCGCGGGCTGGGGGGACCCGCTCGTGGGCCCTCCCCCGACCCCAGCGCCGCCCGGCCCGGACCCGCATCGTCCGTGGCGGACGATCCGGCGCTCCCGGCCCCGGAGACGCCGGTGGCCCGGTCCCCCGAGGGGGACCGGGCCACCGGGACGGACTGCGGGTCAGTTGTCCTGGAAGTAGGACAGCAGCCGCAGGATCTCCAGGTACAGCCAGACGACCGTGACGAGCAGGCCGAAGGCGATGTACCAGGCGAACTTGGCCGGGGCGCCGCGGCGGATCGCCTGGTCGGCCATGTCGAAGTCGAGCAGCAGCGTGAAGGCCGCCACACCGATCACGACGAGGCTGAAGACGATGGCCAGCGGGCCGCCGTCACGCAGGCCCAGGCCGCCCGGGACGAAGAACGACACGAGCAGGTTGACCAGGACCAGGGCCAGGACACCGAACAGGGCGCCGACGATCCAGCGGGTCAGCTTGGGGGTGACCCGGATGGCGCCGGTCTTGTAGACGACCAGCATGCCGGCGAAGACACCGAAGGTGCCGATCACCGCCTGGATCACGATCCCGGGGTAGATCGTGTTGAAGGCCTCGCTGATGGCGCCGAGCGCGACACCGTAGAGCGCGCCGTAGGCCAGGGTCGCCGCCGGGTTGGCGATCTGCTTGAAGCTGATCACCAGGCCCAGGACGAAGGCCACGAGCACCGCGGGCAGCGCCAGGCCCCACGCGGCCTGGCCGGGCAGCGCCCAGACGGCCGCGGCGGCCAGGACGGTGACGAGGAACGACAGGCCCGTCTTCTGGACGACGTCGTCCATCGTCATGTAGCGGGTGGCCGGCGGGCCGTACGGGCCGGCGGGGGCCGGGGCACCGTAGCCCTGCGGCGCGCCGTAGCCCTGCGGGGCGCCGTAGCCCTGGGGCGCGCCGTACTGCTGGCCGTAGGGCTGGCCGTACTGCTGCTGACCGGGAGCGGCGTAGCCCTGCTGGCCGTACTGCTGGCCGGAGCCGGGAGCGCCGTAGCCCTGGCCGTACGGCTGGCCACCGCCGGACGCGGCGTTGGCGAAGCCCCGGCCGAAGACCGGGTTGGAGCTGGGCATCGTCATCTCCTCGAGGTGACTGGTCGGTCGGTGGGCTGCTACCTCGCACCCCACTCGGTTCCTACAACGCCGCAGGTGGCCTGCGCGTTCCTGACCCTGCCAGTACCCCCGACCGGGTGGGAAGACGCGCCGGGGGCGCGGCACCGTGCGGTGCCGCGCCCCCGGGTCGTGCTGGGCAGGTGGAGGTCAGGCCTCGACCCCACCGTGGTCGTGGTCGTGGTCGTGGTCCGGCGAGAGGCCGCCGCCGCCGGCCTTCTGCTCCGGGGTCACCCGGAACTGGCGGTCGGTCGGGTCCTCCTCGAACGTGCCACCCGGCACCGGCTGGCCGGCCACGCCGTTCACCCGGGACGTGTCGTAGCCCAGCGTCAGCACCGAGTAGGCGATGGCGTCGGAGTTCGTCTCCAGCGCCTTCGGGTCGACGTTGAAGATCGTGTCCCCGGCCTGGTGGTAGTTGCGGTCGTAGGCGACCCCGGCGGTCCCGCCGTACAGCGGCACCTGGTACGCCTGCTTGAGGACCTCGGCGCCGGTGAACAGGCCCCCGGAGGGGATCTGCGCCTCGATGAACGCCTGGTAGTCGCTGCGGCCGCTGAACTCGCTGCCCTCGTACCACAGGCCCTGCGCCTCGAAGTAGTCCTCGAGGACGTACTCGATCTGGGCCGAGCCCTCGGGGACCTCCACCGGCGCCTCGAAGTCCGACTGGTCGCCGTCGTAGATGAACCGGGCGAAGTTCGGCGAGCCGACCATGTCGAAGTTCAGGTAGAGCCCGATCCGTTCCTTCTCGGACTCCGGCAGGGTGCCCACGTAGTGCTCGGAGCCGAGCAGGCCGAGCTCCTCGGCGCCCCACCAGGCGAACCGGATGGTGTTGGCCGGCTTGACCTTGGCGATGTTCTCGGCGACCTCGAGGATCGCCGCGCTGCCGGAGCCGTTGTCGTTGATGCCCGGGCCCGCGAGCACGGAGTCCAGGTGTGCACCGGCCATGACCACGTTGTCGGAGGTGCGGCCGGGCAGCTCGGCGATGACGTTGTAGGTGGTGCTGGTCTTGCTCGTGGAGTCGACGGCGATGTCGACGGTCGTACCCGCGGCGGCGAGCTCCTGCCCCAGGGCCGTGGGCACGCCGATGACCGGAATGGTGATCCCCGGAGCACCCAGGGTGCCGTTGAGCGGCCCGCCCGTGTTGTTGAACACGATGACGGCGGAGGCGCCGGCGGCCTGGGCGTTCTGCGCCTTCTGCGCGAAGGAGCAGGTGCCCCGCTGGACCAGAGCGACCGACCCGGCGACGAGGCCGGCGAAGTCGGCAGCCTCGCAGCCGCTGTTCCCGGATGCGATGTCGACCGGGGTGACGGCGCCGTTGTCCACCGTCCCGGCGCCGGTGTAGGTCATCGGCGCGTAGTCGGTGCCCGCCGTGTAGGTCGTCGCCGTGGGCGTGACACGGCTGAACGAACTGCTCCGCAGCTGGAAGAACGGGAAGGCGAACGGCTGGACCTCGGCGGTGTACCCGGCAGCCTCCAGCCGCTCCTTCACGTAGGCGACCGAGGCGTCGTAGCCCGGGGTGCCCGAGGCGCGGTTGCCGCCGTTGGCGTCGGCGATGTCCTGGAACGCCTCGAGGTGCTCCGTGACGCCCTCGAGCGTGACGCACTCGGTCAGCTTGGCGACCGTGTTGTTGTTGCGGGTCTCGCAGCCGCCGGCGGCGCCGGCGGGCAGCGCAGCGACCACGCTCCCGGCCAGCGCGATGGCGCCGGCGCTGCCGATCACGGCGAGCCGTGACCGGCGGGACGGGTGGGACTGGGTCATGGACGACTTCCCCTCGAACGTCGGGCATGAGCTCCGTTGCTCACGGGGCGTCACCCTGTCATCACCATCACAGGGGACGTCAAGCCCTGGATTTCTTCTCGGTCCTGCGGTAAGGAGCCGGAAGAACTGCAGGTCCGGACGGTGCCCCCGGTGGGACTCGAACCCACACTGCGACCCTTTTAAGGGGCCTGCCTCTGCCGATTGGGCCACGGGGGCGGACGCGCGGCGGACGGCTGCCCCGCGCCGCCCAGCCTAGGGTGGCCCTGCGGCCGAGCTCCGGCTCAGCCGGTCCCGGCGAGCTCCGTGGCCCGGGACAGGACGGCGTCCAGCATCGGCTCGGTCAGCCGGCCGGTGAAGGTGTTCTGCTGGCTGACGTGGTAGCTGCCGAGCAGGGTCAGCGGCCCGCGGGGCCCCTCCAGGGTCACCTCCACGCCGTGCCCGAACGCCGGCCGCGGGCGGGGCAGGGCGTACCCCGCCTCCGCGAGCACCGGCCACAGCGCCGTCCAGCCGAACCCGCCGAGGACGACGACCACCCGCAGGTCGGGCAGCAGCGCCAGCTCGCGGGCCAGCCACGGCGAGCAGGTGTCGCGCTCGGCCGGCGTCGGCGCGTTGTCCGGGGGCGCGCAGCGGACCGCGGCGGCCACCCGCACGCCGGTCAGCTCCAGGCCGTCCCCGACGTGCGTCGACGTCGGCTGGCTGGCCAGGCCCGCCCGCCACAGCGCGGCGAAGATCCAGTCGCCGCTGCGGTCGCCGGTGAAGACCCGCCCGGTGCGGTTGCCGCCGTGCGCGGCCGGCGCCAGCCCGACGACGGCGATCCGCGCGTCCGCCGGGCCCAGGCCGGGCACCGGCCGGCCCCAGTAGTCCTGGTCGCGGAAGGAGGCGCGCTTGACCCGGGCGACCTCCTCGCGCCAGGTCACCAGCCGCGGGCAGGCGCGGCAGCCGGAGACGCGGGCGTCCAGGACGGGGAGGTCGCGGGCCGCGCGGGCGGACCGGGCCACCCCCGCCGGCGTCCGCGTGACCGGGAACCCCTGCGCGTCGACCGCCACGCGCCCAGTGGACCACCCGCCCGGGGACGCGCGGGCCGCGGGGGCGGCAGGCATGATCACCCCATGGCCCGCAAGCAGAAGGCGCCGCTGACCTGGAAGCTCCTCGGCACGGGGACGGCCACCGTGTCGGGGATCGCCGTCCGCAAGCTCACCGACGCCGCCTGGTACGCGGCCCGCGGCACGACCCCGCCGAAGAACCCGGCCGCGCCGGGCGTCTCCTGGCCGGACGCGCTGGCCTGGGCCGCGTTCTCCGGGCTGGCGGTCGCGGCCGGCCGGCTGCTGGCCGCCCGCGGCGCGGCCACGGCCTACCAGCAGCTGACCGGCAAGCTGCCCCCCGGCCTCAACGAGGGGCCCTGACCCCGGTCTAGCCGCGGGCGAGCCGGAGCGCGATGCCGTCGAGGATGTCGTGCTCGCTGACGACGACCTCGTCGAGCGCGAACGCGTCCATGACCACCCGCAGCACCAGCGCGCCGGCGCCGATGACGTCGACCCGTCCCGGGTGCATGACCGGGTACGCGGCCCGGCGCTCGCGGGTGGCGGTGAGCAGCCCGGCGGTGACCGAGCGGACCGCCGAGACCGGGATCCGCGAGCCGTGGATGGCCTCGGCGTCGTAGGCGGGCAGCTGGAGCGCGAGCGCGGCCACGGTGGTCACCGAGCCGGCCAGGCCGACCAGCGTGACCGCCTCCTCGACCGGCACCGCCGCGGCCACCTCGGCCAGCGCCGCGCGGATGTCGGCCTCGCTGGCGCCGATCTCGTCCGCCGTCGGCGGGTCGCCGTGCAGGTGCCGCTCGGTGAGCCGCACGCAGCCGACGTCGACGGAGCGGGCGGCGCGCACCCCGGCGGCGTCGCCGAGGACGAACTCCGTCGACCCGCCGCCGATGTCGACCACCAGGTAGGGCGGGCGCGGCGGCGGGCCGCCGTGCGCGGCGGCCGCGGCGGCGAGGGAGGCGGTGGCGCCGAGGAAGGACAGCCGGGCCTCCTCGTCGCCCGGGACGACGTCCGGCGCCCGGCCGAGGGTGGCCAGCACCATCGCCTCGAAGTCCTCGCGGTTGGCGGCGTCGCGGGTGGCGCTGGTGGCCACCATCCGCACCGCGGTGGCGCCGAGGTCGCGGGCCTGGGCGGCGTACTCGGCGAGCACCACGCGGGTGCGCTCGATCGCCTCGGGCGCGAGCCGGCCGGTGGCGTCCACGCCCTGGCCCAGCCGCACGACCTCCATGCGGCGCAGCAGGTCGGTGTGCGCGCCCTCGGGCGGCACGTCGGCGACCAGCAGGCGGATGGAGTTGGTGCCGCAGTCGATCGCCGCCACCCGGGTCACGGCCGCTCCTCCGGCTGCGCGCAGGGGCCGGCGGCCCACCACTCCCCCATCCCGGCGACCGCGCGGTCGCCGATCGGGTTGACGCCGGGTCCCGCGGCCAGCGCGTGGCCGGCCAGGGCGTGCAGGCACTTGACCCGGTCGGGCATGCCGCCGGCGGTGTTGCGGGTGGGCAGCTCGCCGAGGGCGTCGCGCTCGGCCAGGTAGGCCTCGTGCGCCGCCCGGTAGGCCGCGGCGAGGTCGGCGTCGGTGCCGAGGTCCTCCTGCCACTCGCGCATGCGCCCGGTGGACTCCAGCCGGCTGGCGGCCGCCGACGCCCGCGGGCAGGTCAGGTAGTACAGCGTGGGGAACGGCGTGCCGTCCTCCAGCCGCGGCGAGGTCTGGACGACGTCGGGCTGTCCGCACGGGCAGCGGTGCGCGACCGCCCGCACCGCGCGCGGCGGCCGGCCCAGCTGCCGGGCGACGACCTCGCGCTCCTCCGGCGTGATCGGCTCGTGCACCCGGCGTCCCGGGGTGGTCGGGGTGGTCACCAGGGAAGTCTGCGGCAGCCGGTCGGCGGGCCCGACGGCACCCCTCAGCCGTCGGCGTCGGCCACCGAGCCGAGCAGCTCCTCGTACCAGGGCCGCGGCGCGGCGTCGACGGCGTCGGGCAGCGTGCCGGCGTCGCCCTCGGCCGCCTCGCCGTCCACCACGACGACCAGCCGGTCGCCGGGCAGGACGTAGGCCAGCCGCTCGCGGGCCTCGCGGGCGGTCCAGGCCGGGTCGGCCTGGCGCTCCAGCTCGGCCTCCAGGTCGGCGATGCGCTCGTCGTAGGCGGTGCTCTCCGCGGTCAGCCGGGCGATCTCGGCGCGGCCGTCCAGCCACTGCCGCACCGGCCCGGCCAGCGTCAGCGACAGCAGCAGGAGCAGCCCGACGAACACGACGGTCCGGCCGGTGAACAGTGGCCGACGCGCCGCCGCGGGACGCGCGGGCGTCCGCGGCGGCGTGCGCCGGCCGGGGCGGCGGGCCTCGGGACGGCTGCCGGCGCCCGACCGCGTCCCGGCCGGGACCGGCCGGGACGCGGCGTGCGACAGCGGGCGGCCGGTCGAGCGCCGCCGCCCCGAACCGGCGCTCACCGGGTCAGGAGGTCCGCAGGCGCGGGAAGGCCGCCGCGCCGGCGTACCGCGCGGCGTCGTCGAGCTCCTCCTCGATGCGCAGCAGCTGGTTGTACTTGGCCACCCGCTCGCTGCGCGCCGGGGCGCCGGTCTTGATCTGCCCGCAGTCCGTGGCGACGGCGAGGTCGGCGATCGTGGTGTCCTCGGTCTCGCCCGAGCGGTGGCTCATCATGCAGCGGTAGCCGTTGCGGTGCGCCAGGTTCACGGCGTCGAGGGTCTCGGTGAGCGTGCCGATCTGGTTGACCTTCACCAGCAGCGCGTTCGCGGCCTTCCGCTCGATCCCGTCGGCGAGGCGGGTGGGGTTGGTGACGAACAGGTCGTCGCCGACCAGCTGCACGCGCTCGCCGAGCGCGGCGGTCAGCGCGATCCAGCCGTCCCAGTCCTCCTCCGACAGCGGGTCCTCGATCGAGACGATCGGGTAGGCGTCGACCAGCTCGCGGTAGTAGTCGGTGAGGAACTCCGCCGAGCGGGTCTGGCCCTCGAACTCGTAGCCGCCGTCGCTGTGGAACTCGGTGGCGGCGACGTCGAGCGCGAGCCCGATGTCGGTGCCGAGCGCGTAGCCGGCCTTCTCCACCGCCTCGGCGATGAGGTCGAGCGCGGCGCGGTTGTTCGGCAGGTCGGGGGCGAAGCCGCCCTCGTCGCCGAGGCCGGTGGACAGCCCGCGGCCCTTCAGCACCGACTTCAGCGCGTGGTAGGTCTCCGTGCCGACGGCGAGGGCCTCGGCGAAGGTCGCCGCGCCGATCGGGGCGATCATGAACTCCTGCACGTCGACGTTGCTGTCGGCGTGGGCGCCGCCGTTGAGGATGTTCATCATCGGCACCGGCAGCAGGTGCGACGACGGGCCGCCCACGTAGCGGAACAGCGGCAGGCCGGTGGACTCGGCGGCGGCGCGGGCGACGGCGAGGCTGACGCCGAGGATCGCGTTGGCGCCCAGCCGCGACTTGTCCGGCGTGCCGTCGAGGTCGAGCAGGCGCTGGTCGACCAGCCGCTGCTCGGTGGCCTCGTAGCCGACCAGCTCGGGGCCGATGACGTCGAGGACGCCGTCGACGGCCTGGGTGACCCCCTTGCCGCCGTAGCGGTCGCCGCCGTCGCGCAGCTCCACCGCCTCGAAGGCGCCGGTGGAGGCGCCGCTCGGGACCGCGGCCCGCGCGATCGTCCCGTCGTCGAGGGCGACCTCGACCTCCACGGTGGGGTTACCGCGCGAGTCCAGGATCTCCCGCGCGCCTACGGCATCGATGCTCGGCACGGGGAGCAGCCTAGCGAGGCGAGCGGTGATCACCCGGGACGCGTGGTCCCGGGACTCCCGTAACGGAGCGGTCACGGTGCGGCCTCGGCGGAACCGATCCGGCGATAACCTCGTCCTGGCGGGCGTCCTCCCCACGTCTGCGCCGTCGGAGGACCCGATGACCGAGCGCCAGCAGCAGCGACCCCCCGGGTACGGCGCCGGAGCCGCGCCCCCGCCACCTCCGGTGGACGCGGACGACGGGACGGGTCCGTCCATCCTCGGGTTCGCGGCGGATCCCGCCGCGGACGACGCCGTCGAGGACGTGGAGCCCGCCCCGGGCGGCACGGAGGTGGCCGGGGTGGCGGCCGGCTCCGGAGGGCTGTTCTACGTGCGGCGCCCCGATGTCGTCGGCGGGGTGCTCCTGCTGCTGGCCGGCGTGGCCGACGCGGCGAGCCTGTGGCTGCCGTGGGGACCGGACGGGCGGACCACCGGGCTGGACCTGGTGGTGCGTTCGGTCGACGCGGCCCGGGAGGGGGTCGCCGAGCTCGGGCGCACCGGGCTGTGGCAGCCGGCGACGGTGGCGGCCGGCGGTGCCCTGCTCGTCGTCCTCGGGCTCCTGCTGCTGCGTCCCGCGCGCGGCCACCGGGTGTCCGGCGTGCTGGCGCTGGCGGTCGCGCTGGCCGTGGCCGCCGCGGTCGTCGCCCGGCTGGTGGACGCCGGCTGGGACGTCCACCGGCTCGGGCCGGGCGTCTGGTGCGCCGCCGCCGTCGCCGGGCTCGGCGTGCTCGGCGCGCTGAAGGCCATGCTCACCGCGCCGCGGGTCACCACCGCGCCGGCCGGGCAGCTCCTCGTCGGCTAGGGCGCTGCGGACGACGCCGCCTCGGCGGCCGCGTCGAGCTCGCCCGCGTAGCGGCGGACCGCCTCGCGCAGCGCGTCCTCGGCGTCCCAGCCGCGCTGCGCGGCCGCGGCGACGACGGCCAGCAGCCGCTCCCCCAGCTCCTCCGGCGACGTCGAGCCCAGCTCGGCCGGCTCCGGCGTCGGGAGTCCGGCCCGGGCGGCCCGCCGCACCAGCGCCGTCCCCCACGCGGTGGCCGGCTGCGAGCGCGAGACGCCCTCGGTGGGCGAGCGCCGCTGCTTCTCCGCCTTCTTGATCTCCTCCCAGCCCGCCTCGACGCCGGCCACGTCGCGCGGCCCGGCGTCGCCGAACACGTGCGGGTGCCGGCGGACCAGCTTCTCGACCAGGTCGCGGGCCACGTCGTCGACGTCGAACCGCCGGTCCGGGCCGGCCTCGGCGGCGACGCGGGCGTGGAAGACGACCTGCAGCAGGACGTCGCCGAGCTCCTCGCGCATCGCGACCGGGTCGTCGTCGACGATGGCGTCGTAGGCCTCGTGCGCCTCCTCGAGCAGGTAGCCGCGCAGCGAGGAGTGCGTCTGCTCGGCGTCCCAGGGGCAGCCGCCGGGCGAGCGCAGCCGGTCCATCACCGCGACGACGTCGAGCAGGCGGGCGCCGGGCGGCTCAGGGGCGCCGTCGACGACCGGGCGACCGGCCACCTCCTCCCCCGGGGCCGCGAGGCAGGCGACGTCGCCGTCGAGGCCGGCCGCGTCGGCGGCGTCGGCGACCTGCCACCCGGCGGCGCGCAGCGCGTCCGCGGTGGCGGCGGCGCCGGGCAGCGCGGCGATCCGGCGCCCGGCCAGCGCGGCCCAGCCGGCCGGGCCGAGCAGGCCGGGCAGCCGCGGGCTGACGGTGACGACGACGGCAGGGGGCACCGGATCAGCCCTCGCCGGTGGCGGGGGCGGCGGCGCCGGCGTCGTCGAGCAGGTCGACGACGCCGCCCTCGGCCTCCTGCACCACGTCCTGGTCGCCGAACTCGCCGTAGCGCGGGTTGACGGTGACGCCGACGTCGTCGCGGACCTCGTCCACCACCGCCGCCCCGGCCTCCTCGGCGCCCTGGGCGGCCTCGTCCTCCAGCTGCGGGCGGACCTCCTCGAACGACGGCGTCGTCCGCTGCCCGACGAAGGCGACCACCACGCCGGGCACGTCGCCGACCGTGACGCTGAAGCCGGTGTTCGGCGCGGCGGCGGCCACGCCCTCGGCCAGCGGCGCGGGGACGTCGGCGGTGCCGGTCGGCTGCAGCGCGGGCAGGGTGATCTCGCCCGGGTACCGGGCCGCGACCGCCGGGTACGAGGCCGGCGCGGCGGCCAGCTCGGCGACCACGGCGTCGGCGGTGGCCTGGTCGGGGACGACGAAGTAGCCGAGCTCCACCTGCTCCAGGCCGGCGCGGACCTCCTCGTACCGGGCGCGCAGCGCGGCCTCGTCGGTCCCGGGGTCCTCCCCGGCGGCGACGCCGAGCTCCCGGCGCAGCAGCTGCTGGCGGGCGCTCTCCCGGATGTCCTCGCGCGAGTAGCCCTGCGAGGCGGCCTGCGCGTACAGCTCCTCCTCGTCGCGGCCGGCCAGCGCCGTCTCGATGAACTCGCCGACCTCGGCGTCGGTGACCTCCACGTCGCTGCGCCGGGCCGCCTCGGCGTACAGCTCCTGGCGCACGAGCAGGGTGAGCACCTGCCGGGTGTAGTCCGTGCCGCCGCCCCCGACGGCCTCGGCGATCGCGGGGTCGGCCAGCCGCTCGTCGACGGCGGACCGCAGCTCGGCGACGGTCACCTGCTCGTCCGCGATGTAGGCGGCGACGTTGGGCGAGGTCCGGCAGCCGGCCAGGGCGGCCACAGCGGCCAGGCCGACGGCGATCGAGGTGCTCAGCCGGCGGGTCTGCACCAGCGGAGCGTGCCACACCCGGGGTGGTGCCCGACGCAGGCGGCGGGCCACCCGGGAGGGTGGTGTCCCCACGAGGAGGGATGGCCCGGGCCGCGGCCGCTGCCACCATCGCGCGCATGCCGCCGTCCGTCCCCGCGCCCACGCGCCGGGTGACCAGCGGCGTGACCGTCACCGTCGTGCCCCTCGTGGCCGGCGACGACGAGCTGGCCCGCGCCGAGGCGGTGCTCACGCCGGCTGAGCTCGCCCGCGCCCGGCGGGGCACGCCCGCCGTCCACCGGCGCCGGGTCCTGCTGCGCGCCGCCCTGCGGACCGCCCTCGCCGCCGAGCTGGGCACCGACCCCCGGCACGTGCCGCTCGCCACGGGCACCACGGGTCGCCCGGAGCTGCCGGCGGACACCCGCCTGGACGCCGGCTGCTCGGCCGGCGGCGAGCTGGGCGTGGTCGCGATCGGCCGCGGCCGCCGGATCGGCGTCGACCTGGAGCCGGTGGCCCCCTGGACGCCGGCCGTCGCCGACGAGGGCTGGCTGCACCCCACCGAGCTGCGCGCGATCGCCCTCCTCCCCCACGGCGAACGCCCGGTCGCGGCCACCCGCGCCTGGACCCGCAAGGAAGCCGTCCTCAAGGCCCGCGGGACCGGCCTGCGGGACGACCCGGCCACCGTGGTCACCGCCGTCGGGCCGACCGGCGCGACGGCGGCCGGCTGGACCCTGCACGACGTGCCCGTGCCCGACGGGTGGGTGGCCAGCCTCGCGGTCGCCCTCGACGAGGAGATCCCCCTGTGACGCTCGCCCCCGCCCTCCCCCAGCTCGCGTCCTTCCGTGCCCGCTGCGAGGAGGTGGCCGGCGCCGCCCTGGATGCGCCCGGCGCCCTGCACGCCTTCTCGGTCGAGCGGCCCGAGGAGTTCTGGCGCACCCTGCTCGACTGGTCGGGGGTGCCGTGGTCGGGTTCCGCCGACGTCGTCCTCACCGGCACCGACGTCGAGACCGCGCGCTTCTTCCCCGGCCTGCGACTGAACTACGCCGAGGCGCTGCTGCGCCCGCTCGAGGGCGCGGGCGACGACGCGCCCGCGCTCACCGCCGTGCACGCCGACCGGCCGACCGACCGCTGGACCCGTGGTGAGCTGCGCGACGCCGTCGCGCGGACGGTGACCGCGCTGCAGCGGTTCGGTGTCGCCGCGGGGGACCGGGTGGTGCTGATCGCCGCCAACACCGGCGAGACCGCCGTCGTCGCCCTCGCCGCGGCTGCGATCGGGGCCGCGGTCTCCACGGCCGCTCCCGACATGGGTGCGGCGTCCCTGCTCGGCCGCTTCGGCCAGGTCGACCCGTCCGTGCTCGTCCTCGACCGCCGGGTGGTCCCCGACGACGTCGTGGCCGAGGTCGTCGCCGGGCTGCCCACCCTGCGCCGCGTCCTGCTGCTCGACGACGACACGCGCCCGGACCTCGGCCTGCCGGTGGACCGGCTCGCCGGCTCCGCCGCGGACGCCGTTCCCACGACCGACTGGCCGCGGCACGCCTTCGACAGCCCGCTGTTCGTGATGTTCTCCTCGGGCACCACCGGCCCGCCCAAGGCGATGGTGCACGGTGCCGGTGGCACGCTGCTGGAGCACGTCAAGGAACACCGGCTGCACGTCGACCTCGGCCCCGGCGACACGCTCTACTTCCACACCACCACCGCCTGGATGATGTGGAACTGGCAGTTGTCGGCCCTGGCCACCGGCACGCACGTCGTCGTCTACGACGGCCCGGTCGCGGGCCCGGAGACGCTGTGGGAGCTGGCGGCCGAGCACGGTGTCACCGTCCTCGGCACCAGCCCGGCCTACCTGCAGCTCGGTCAGGACGCCGGCTACCGCCCCGCGGAGGCCGGCGACCTGTCGCGGCTGCGGGCGGTGCTCTCGACCGGCGCGGTCCTGCACGACTGGCAGTTCGACTGGGTGGCCGAGGCCCTCGGGCCGGTGCCGCTGCAGTCGGTATCCGGCGGCACGGACGTCATCGGTTGCTTCGTGCTCGGCGCCCCCGACCTCCCGGTCCGGCGGGGCCGGAGCCAGACGCGCAGCCTCGGCCTGGACGTCGCGGCGGTCGACCAGGACGGCCGCGAGGTCGTCGGGGAGGTCGGCGAGCTGGTCTGCCGGCGCCCGTTCCCGAGCCGGCCGGTCGGGTTCCTCCGTGACCCCGACGGTCGCCGCTTCCACGACGCCTACTTCGCCGACCACCCCGGCGTGTGGACCCACGGCGACCTGATCGAGTTCGACGCCGACGGCTCCTCCCGGCTGCACGGCCGCTCGGACGGCGTCCTCAACGTCGACGGGCTGCGCATCGGGCCCAGCGAGATCTACACCGTGCTCCGGCAGCTGCCCGAGATCGCCGACGCGATGGCCGTCGAGCAGCGCGACGCGAGCCGGCCCGGGGGCTCGCGCATGGTGCTGCTCGTCGTGCTGCGGCCGGGAGCCCGGCTCGATGGCGGCCTGGACCGCACGATCCGCCGCACGCTGCGCCGGGAGGCGTCCGCCGCGCACGTGCCCTCGCTGGTCGTCGCGGTCGGCGACCTGCCGCTGACCCACAACGGCAAGCGTTCCGAGCGCGCGGCCCGCGACGCCGTCAACGGCGACCCGGTCGCCAACGCCGTCGCGCTCCGCAACCCGGACTGCCTGGACGGGATCCGTGCAGCGGTCGCCGCGGCCTCTGCCGCCCCCGCTGCGGTGGAGGAGGACGACGATCTGCTCGGCCAGGTCTCCCGCATCTGGTGCGAGGTGCTCGGCCTGCGCTCCGCCGACCCCCACGACGACTGGTCCGACCTCGGCGGCACCTCCCGACAGGTGCTCAGCCTGCTCCGACGCGTCCGGCTCGAGCTCGGCGCCGACGTCCCGGTGCAGCGGTTCGCCGAGGACCCGACGCCGGCCGGCCTCACCCGGGCCGCGGAGGCGGAGACCTCCGCCGCACCGGCCGCCGTGACCACCCTGCGGGCGGGCGAGGGACGGCCGGTGTTCCTCGTGCCGGACGCCTGGGGCCAGCTGAACCTGTACGGGGGCCTGGTGGATCGGCTCACGACCCCGCGGCCGGTGCTGGGCCTGCGGCTGCCGCTGCTGCACGACGACGGACGGCACCGCACCATCGAGGAGGTCGCTGCCGACGCCCTCGTGCAGGTCCGCGGTGTCCAGCCGGAGGGGCCGTACACCCTGCTCGGCTACTCCTTCGGCGGACTGGTCGCCCACGAGGTCGCGACCCGGTTGCGCGCCGCCGGGGCGGACGTCGGCTGCCTCGGCCTGCTCGACGTCCGCCCGCCGCGAGCAGCGCTCAGCCGGTGGGAGACCACCCGGGTCCGCTGGGCCGGCCGCTGGGCCACGGTGCGCTCCGGCCGCCCGCTGCGCGGCCTCCCACGGCGGCTGACCGGCCGGAGGCGGCCGTCCGCACCCGCCCCGGCCCCGGCGCCCGATGCCGAGCTGCGCTTCTTCCTCGGGTCGCAGGAGGTGTCCGAGGCCCACCGACCCGGCCGGTTCGACGGCCCGGTGCACTACTTCCTCGCCGAGGGGTCCCGGGCCGCGGCATCACGGACCCTGGGCGCCTGGCGGCGGGTCGTCCGCGGCCTGCACGTCATCGACGTCCCGGGCTACCACGGGGACCTCGACGACGAGCGCATCGGCATGCTCAGCGACCGGCACGTCGGCACCCTGGCCGCCGAGGTCTCCGCCGTCCTCGACTGAGATCAGGCCGCGACCGGCTGCTCGAGCACCGCCTTCAGCAGCGAGTGCAGGTGCTCGAGCAGGGCGACGTCGCGCAGCGGGGTGCGCCGGTCGGGGCCGACCGGGACCTTGAGCGACACCGTCTGGACGGCGGACTTGTACGTGGCGCCGTCGGCCAGCCGGGCCAGCCGCATCTGCTGCGACTCCCGCAGCGGCACCGGCGAGACCCGGATCGCGCGGCCCTGCAGCGACACCTCGGTGACGCCGAGCGCCCGCATCGCCGCGCGGAAGCGGGCGACCGCGAGCAGGTTGAGCACCGGCGCCGGCGGGGCGCCGTACCGGTCGGTGAGCTCGTCGAGGACGGCCTGCGCCTGGTCGTCGTCCTGTACCGAGGCGACCTTGCGGTAGGCCTCCATCCGCAGCCGCTCGCCGGGCACGTAGTCGTGCGGCAGGTGCGCGTCGACCGGCAGGTCCACCCGCACCTCGAGCGGCTCGGCCGGTGCCTCCTCGCCGCCGACCTGTGCCTTGTAGTCGGCCACGGCCTCGCCGACCAGCCGCACGTAGAGGTCGAAGCCGACCCCGGCGATGTGCCCGGACTGCTCGCCGCCGAGCAGGTTGCCCGCGCCGCGGATCTCGAGGTCCTTCATCGCCACGGCCATGCCGGCGCCGAGGTCGGTGTTGTGCGCGATCGTCGTCAGCCGGTCGACCGAGGTCTCGGTCAGCGGCCGCGAGGGGTCGTAGGTGAAGTAGGCGTAGGCGCGCTCGCGGCCACGGCCGACACGGCCGCGGATCTGGTGCAGCTGGGACAGGCCGAAGGTGTCGGCGCGGTCGACGATCAGGGTGTTCGCGTTGGGGATGTCCAGGCCGGACTCGACGATCGTCGTCGCGATCAGGACGTCGTACTCCTTCTCCCAGAAGCCGACCATGATCCGCTCGAGCTCGTGCTCCTTCATCTGGCCGTGGCCGACGGCGACGCGGGCCTCGGGCACCAGCCGGCGGATCTTCGCCGCGGCCTTGTCGATCGACTGCACCCGGTTGTGGATGACGAAGACCTGGCCGTCGCGCAGCAGCTCGCGGCGGATCGCCGCGGCCATCTGCTTGTCGTCCCACGCGCCCACGTAGGTCAGCACCGGGTGCCGCTCCTCCGGGGGCGTGAGGATCGTCGACATCTCGCGGATGCCGGTCAGGCTCATCTCCAGCGTGCGCGGGATCGGGGTGGCCGACATCGACAGGACGTCGACCGCCGTCCGCATCGTCTTCAGGTACTCCTTGTGCTCGACGCCGAAGCGCTGCTCCTCGTCGACGATGACCAGCCCGAGGTCCTTGAACCGGGTGGTCGGCTGCAGCAGCCGGTGGGTGCCGACCAGCACGTCGACCTCGCCGGCCGCGAGCTGGCGCAGCGTCTCGGCGCTCTCGGCGTCGGACTGGAACCGGGACAGCACCTTCACCGTCACCGGGAACTGGGCCATGCGCTCGGAGAACGTCTTGAAGTGCTGGTTGGCCAGCAGCGTCGTCGGCACCAGGACGGCGACCTGCTTGCCGTCCTGCACCGCCTTGAACGCGGCGCGGACGGCGATCTCGGTCTTCCCGTAGCCGACGTCGCCGCAGATGATCCGGTCCATCGGGACCGGGTTCTGCATGTCCGCCTTGACCTCGTCGATCGCGGCGAGCTGGTCGGGGGTCTCCTGGAACGGGAAGGCGTCCTCGAGCTCGCGCTGCCAGACGGTGTCGGGGCCGAAGGCGTGCCCCGTGGTCGCCATGCGCGCCGAGTAGAGGCGGATGAGCTCCGCGGCGATCTGCTTGACCGCCCGGCGGGCCTGGCCCTTGGTCTTCTGCCAGTCGGCGCCGCCGAGCTTGGACAGCGCCGGCTGCTCCCCGCCGACGTAGCGGGTGAGCTGGTCGAGGGAGTCGGTGGGCACGAACAGCCGGTCCGGCGGCTGGTTCCGCTTGCTCGGCGCGTACTCGACGATCAGGTAGTCGCGCTGGCCGCCGTGCACGGTGCGGCTGACCATCTCGACGTACCGGCCGATGCCGTGCTGCTCGTGGACGACGAGGTCGCCGGGCTGCAGCTGCACCAGGTCGACGGCGTTGCGGCGGCGCGCGGGCATCTTCACCGCGTCGCGCATGGTGGTGCCGCGCTGGCCGGTGAGGTCGTGCTCGGTGACCAGCGCCAGCCCCACGGCGGGCAGCGCGAAGCCGGACTCCAGGTTGCCCTGGGTGATCGAGGTCAGGCTCTCCTCGGGCGCGGACTCGATGCCGGGCACCAGCCGCACGCCGAGGTCGGCGGCCCCCAGCTGCTCGGCCGCGCGCTGGGCCGGGCCGGGGCCGGCGAAGGTGAGGACGACCCGCCACCCGTCACGGTTCCAGCCGCGCAGCGTCTCGACGGCGCGGTCGAGATCGCCGGAGAAGCGCTCGACGGTGCCCGCCTGCAGGGTCACCGACGACTCGTCGTCGACGTCGAGCGTGAACGCGCCGGTGGTCCACCACGGCAGGCCGCGGCCGCGGGCGGCGGCCTCGACGTCGGCCAGCTCGCGGAACGACGACGCGCCCAGGTCCAGCGGCGCCTCGCCGGCCTCGGCGGCGGTGGCCCAGGACGCGGCGAGGAACTCCTCGGCCGTGCGCACCAGGTCGGCGGCCCGGCTGCGGACGCGCTCGGGGTCGGCGACCAGCACGTGGGTGCCGGCGGGCAGCAGGTCGGTGAGCAGCTGGAGCCGCCCCTCGACCAGCGCGGGGGTCAGCGCCTCCATGCCCTCGACGGCGATGCCCTCGGCGAGCTTGCCCAGCAGCTCGGCCAGGCCCGGGTGCTCCGCGGCGAGCTCGGCGGCGCGGGTGCGGACGGCGTCGGTGAGCAGCAGCTCGCGGCACGGCGGGGCCCACAGCCGCTCGGGCCGCTCGTCGAGGGAGCGCTGGTCGGCGGCGGAGAAGTAGCGCAGCTCGTCGACCTCGTCGCCCCAGAACTCCACGCGGACCGGGTGCGGCTCGGTGGGCGGGAAGACGTCGAGAAGGCCGCCGCGGACGGCGAACTCGCCGCGCTTCTCGACCAGCTCCACGCGGGTGTAGGCGGCGTCGGACAGCGCGCGGGCGACGTCGTCGAGCTCGGCGGTGTCCCCCGCCCTCAGCTCGACCGGCACGAGGTCGCCGAGGCCGGGGGCCAGCGGCTGCAGCACGCTGCGGACCGGGGCGACCAGCACGTCGATCCCGGTGTCGCCGGGGTGGGTCAGCTCGCGCAGCACGGCCAGGCGGCGGCCGACGGTGTCGGCCCGCGGGGACAGCCGCTCGTGCGGCAGCGTCTCCCAGGAGGGGAAGGTCTCGACGCGGCGGTCGGGCAGGAAGCAGCGCAGCACGTCCGCGGCGGCGTCGGCGTCCCGCTCACCGGCGGTGACCAGCAGCACCGGGACACCGGCTGCACCGCCGGGTCCCCGCCCACCCGCGGCCAGGGCGGCGGCGACGAGCGGCTGCACCGGCGGCGGCGCGGTCACGGCGAGCTCGGCGGACCCGGCCGCGGCCACCACGCGCGCGACGCCGGGATCGGTGAGGACGACGTCGAGCACGCCGCGCAGACTCACGGGGGTCTTCCTCCTGGGGTGGACGGCCCGCTCCGTGCCGCCGGGTGCGGCGCAGGCCCGGCATCCCAGGCTAGACCGCGGCGGGGACACCCGCCGGGGACCGGGAGGGCAGCGCCCGGACAGCCGATCCGGCCGGACAGCGCCCGAAGACGCCCCCGCTGCACCCGACGGCGACCGGGATCCGTGGGAGTGGCGCGCCGCAGGTCGGGTCGGGCGACCAGAAGGGGTGACGGACTGCAACCCGTTGCGGCGCCGACGTGCCTGACCAAGGCCTGCGGTCCCGGGTCCCGGGTGGCATCCCGGTCACGGCTGGTGACGACGCTCGGAGGACCTGGAGGACCTGGAGGACCGAGCACCGGCGCCTGCCCTCGTCCGGGCCTCCCTGGCGACGGGGGCCGCCGGTCGAGCACCACCCGCCGCGCCCCCGGGACGCGACCGGCGCCTAGGAGATGAGCGCGGCAGCGGTGCTGGTGCCGGCCGCCCCGGCCTCGATCGCCTGGAGCGCCCGGCGCAGGGCGGTGCTCGAGGTGTGCATCGTGTAGGGGAAGTAGCGCACCTCGACCCCGACGGCGGCGAGGTCCCGCTCGAGGCGGTCGCCCTTGGGCGTGCCGCGCCAGTCGTCGCCCTTGAAGAGGACGTCGAACCCGACCTCCCGCCAGGTGTCGACCTTGTCGAGCAACGTCTCCGCGTGGACGGCGTCGACGCAGCGCAGGCTGCCGACGATCTCCATGCGCTCGGCCAGGGGGATGACCGGCACCCGACCCTTCGTCTCCAGGAGCACCTCGTCGGCGACCACCCCGGCCACCAGCCGGTCGCAGTGCGCCGCGGCGTGCCGCAGCACGTTGAGATGGCCGATGTGGAACAGGTCGTACGCGCCCGGCGCGTACCCGATGACGGTCATGACTCCCCCAGGACCTCGTCCGACGTCCCGGGCAGTCGACCAGCCGAGATCACTCTCCGTCATCCCCCGGACGGGTTCCCCTGGCCGGGAAGCACCCGGTCGGGGGACGTGGTGACACTCAGTGAGAACCGGCGGGCCGGTGCGACCGCCGGCGGCGGCGAGGAAGGCGAGGACGCCGTCCAGGTCGAGGTGTGACGGGTAGACGTGCGACGGGTCGACGTGCGACGGGTCGACGTGCGACGGGTCGACGTGCGACGGGTCGACGTGCGACGGGTCGACGTGCGACGGGTCGCCGTACTCGCCGCCGGCAGGCGTCCCCCCGGGCCCGGGCCGTCCCGCCGCCGGCGAGGACGTGATCGACACACGCGTCCACGTCGGTCGGGTCGCCCGGGCGTCCCCTCAGGCGTCGGACGCGGCGAGCGTGTGGCCGGCGCCGACCGGGACCACGAGGACCACGGGGATCCCGTCCCGGTGCGCCGCGACGACGGGGCCCGGCTCACCTGGCGCGAGCGGTCCCCACGCCCCGCATCCGCCAGCGGTGCCTGGCCAGCTTGGCCAGCAGCTGCGGCGCGCGGTCTCCCGGCGCGACGTAGCTCCGGGGCACCGCGAAGCGGTGTCCCGGGAGGTGGTCGCCGGTCACGCAGGCGTGGTCGTACCCCGCCGCCCGCGCCGCCTCCACGGCAGCCGCGTCGAAGTCGCCCCACGGGTAGCAGAAGCCGGGGACGTCGGCCTGCAGCACCTCCTGCAGCACGCGCCGGCTGGCGGCGACCTGCTCGGTGAGCGTGGCAGGACCGGCCCCGGTGAGCCGGGTGTGCACGAGGGTGTGGCTGCCCACCTCGTGACCGGCGGCAGCCACGGCCCGGACCTGGTCGGCGTCGACGAGTCGCAGCTGCGGGCCCTGGTCCCACTCGTTGGTGCCCCCGAGCAGACCCGCGACGACGTAGAGCGTCGCCGTCATCCGGTGGCGGGCGAGGACCGGCATCGCGTGGTCGAGGAAGTCGGCGTAGCCGTCGTCGAAGGTCAACCCGACCAGCCCGTCGGCGCGGCCACGCGCCTGCGCCGCGAGCAGCTCGGCCAGCGAGACGCCGCGCAGGCCCAGCCGGCGCAACAGCCGCAGGTGGGCGTCCAGCCGACCCGGGGTCACCCGGATCCGGTGCGGATCGGGCACGCGGGCCGGGCTGATCGAGTGGTACATGAGCACCGGCGGCACCGCGATGCGCTCCTCGGACGTGTCCGGCCCCGCGGCCGGCGTCCCCGACGGCGCGCTCACCGCCGCGGCTCCCCGGCCCCGACCTGCACGCGCTGGGCCAGCGACACCACCGGCGCGCGCCCCGCGGTCAGCACCAGCGTCTCGTCGGAGCCGACCTCCTCGGCGAGGTGGTCGCAGTACTCCGCGGCGTGCCGCAGCCGGTCGAGGTGGCCGAGGTGGAACAGGTCGTACGCGCCGGGCGCGCAGCCGACGACGGTCATGCGGGCGGAACCGTCCCGGCCGCGGGCACCGTGCCGATGGCAGCCAGCAGCCGGCCGACCGTGTCCCGCAGCTCCGCGGCCACCCGCGCGAAGACCTCGTCGTCCCGTCCGTAGGGGTCCTCGACGTCGTCCGGGGCCCCCGGACACCGCCGGGGACGCAGCCGCGGGGCGGCGGCCACGACCGCGGCGAACGCCTCGTCGGGCGGCCCGTATCCCGGCAGCAGGCCGTCGGCCCGGGCGAGCTCGGCCAGGTCGGTGAACTCGTGCAGCGTGAAGGTGCGCCGGACCGCCGCCGGGGCGAGGGTGACCAGGGCGCGGCGGTGATCGCGGGTCATGCCCAGCACCAGCCCCGCCCGGGCGAGCATCCCCGGCGTCACCTGGCGGGCGGGCGTCCGAGGCGGCGGCACGTCCAGTAGCCGGGTCATCTGCGGCGCCATCGGCTCACCGGTGCACGCGTGCAGTCCCGCGCTGGACACGGCGACGCGGGTCCCGGAGAGCCCGGCCGACAGCCCGGCCGCGGCGGCGGGCGAGCGACAGATGTTGCCGGTGCAGACGACCAGGACCTCGAACGCGCCCGGCGATCCCGGCGTCACCCGCGGGGCCCGGCCGGCACCCGAGCCGGCGTCGGGGCGGCGGCCGGCGGGGCCTCACCGGCTGAGCCGACCTCGGGGGTCCGCCGGTAGCTGTAGGACTCCTCGTCGCGACGCACGTTGTTGAGGACCACGCCGAGGACCCGGGAGCCGACCTGGGACAGCGTGGAGAGGGTCTCGGTCAGCTGGGCCCGCCGCACCCGGCCGGCGTCACCCACCACGAGGGTGCCGTCGACGGCGCGGGACAGGACGACCGGGTCGGTGACCGCCAGCACCGGCGCGGTGTCGACGACGACGTAGTCGTAGACCGCGCGGGTGCGCTCGAGCAGGTGCCCCATCGCCGGCGACCCGAGCAGCTCGGCGGGGTTGGGCGGGATGGGCCCCGAGGTCAGCACCTCCAGGCCCGCGGTCCCCCACACCTGGACGACGTCGTCCAACCCGGCCTGACCGACCAGCACGGTGGTGAGGCCCGCGGCGCCCTCGATGCCGAGCGACGCGGCCACCGTGGGCCGCCGCAGGTCGGCGTCGACCAGCAGCACGCGAGCGCCCGTCTCCGCGAGGGCGCAGGCCAGGTTCAGCGCGACCGTGGACTTGCCCTCGCCGGGCACCGACGAGGTGGTGAGCAGGACGTGGGCGGAGGGGTCCCGCTCCTCCGGCAGGCCGTCGGGGACGCGGAGGAACTGCACGTTGGTGCGCAGCTGCCGGAAGGCCTCTGCGTACGGGTGGTGCGGGTCGACCGCGACCAGCGGGCGCCGGCCCTGCCCGCGCGGCAGCGCGCCGAGCACCCCGACGACCGGCAGCGGGGTCACGGTCGCCAGGGCGGCCGCGTCGCGCACCCGGGAGTCCAGGGTGTCGCGGGCCCAGGCGAGCGCGGCACCGAGGAGGAGCCCCGCGACGAGCCCGGCGGCGAGATCGAGCAGTGCGTCCGGGGACGCCTGCCCGTCCGGCTCCTCCGCGGGGGTGACCGTCGAGGCCGAGACGGTGGGCCGGCCCTCGTCGTCCTCGGGGGCGAGCTGCTCGACCTCGACGGCCAGAGAGGCGGCGACGGCGTTGGCCAACTCGGCGCTGCGCGCCGCCGAGGACTCCGTGGCCGTGATCTCGACCAGCACCGTGTCCGGCGGCGCGGCGGCCTCCACCCGGTCGGCCAGCTCGGTCGCGGTGACGTCGAGCCCGAGGTCGTTGACGACGGGGCCGAGGACGGCGGGGGTCGTCGCCAGCCGGGCGAAGGAGGCGACCTGGTTCTGGGTGTACGTGGCGCCCTGGACGAGGTCGGCGGCGGAGTTGCCGTACTGCAGCGTGAAGAAGACCTCGGCGGTGGCGCGGTAGGTCCTGGTCGCCAGCTGGGTGTGCAGGAGCGCCCCGAGGAGGCCGACGAGCACCGCAGCGACGATCCACCGCCACCGCCTCCGGACCACGCCGACCACGTTCTCGATGCCCATCGGTCTCCTCCCCCACGCCGGCGTCCCACGCGGCGTCCCCCGAGATGCGCGGCACGGGCCGCTGGCCCACCGCGCGCTGCCCACCACCCTCCGGGACCCCGGCCGGTCCTGGCGACGCCGTCGCGGCGGACACCACCCGATGGGGGCACGGGAGCCCTCGACTCGGGTCGCTTCCCTCGTCCGGAGCCCGGCGGCGGGCGACCATGGCCCCTCCGATCCGTGAGGGGAGCTCGATGACGCCGACGACCTACGCCGCTGCGGTCGTCCGCCGCTGGCCGTGGACGGTGCTCGGCGCGCTGCTGGGTGCACTGCTGCTGGCCGTGGTGGCTCCGGCTCCCACCTACGAGGCGGGGGCCGAGCTGTACGTGGGCGTGGCCAGGATCCAGGACCAGGAGGAGGCCGTCCACGCCGCGCTGGTGCGCCGAGAGGTCCTCCCGACGCTGGTGGAGCTCGCCACCGCCTCGGGATCCGCGGACGGCACGACCGTCGAGGCCGGGTTGGTGGAGGACACCTCGCTCCTGCACGTCACCGTCTCCGCCCCCGACCCGCAGCTGGCCGCCGAACGGGCCACGTCCGTCGTCGACGCCGTCCGGAACCGCGTCGAGGCCACGTGGCGGGCCGGGGACGGCACTCCCCTGCTGCGCGTGACGACCGTGACCGAGACCGGCCCGCCGCCGGCTCCCGCGTCCGCGGATCGGCGGACCCTCGCTGTCCTCGGTCTGGGAGCGGGCGCGGCGCTCGCGGCCCTGGCGGCGGGGCTGGCCGAGCTGGCGCGCCCGCGGGTGCACACCGCGGCCGACGTCCCGGGCGTCACGGTCCTGGCCGAGCTCGGCGGATCGGGCCGGAGCGCCGCGGCCCGCCGGGCCGGCCGCGTGGAGCGGCTGCGCTGGCTGCTCGGTGCGGGCGTGGCGGGCCGCCGCGGGCAGGTCGCCCTGGTCGGGGCCACCCGGCGGCGGTCGGAGCTCGCCGGGGAGCTCGCGGCCGGGGGCGTCCTCGTCGTCGACGGGGACGGCGGCCCGGGGTCCCGCCCGGACGCCGTCGTCGTCGTCGCAGAGGCCGGGCGGACGACCGTCCGCGGGCTGGCCGCCGACCTGGACGCGGCGCAGGACGGCGGGGTCCCCGTGGCCGGCGTGGTGCTCGACGGCCGCGGACGCGGCGGCCGGGTCGCCGCGGTGCTCGCCCGCGCCGACCGCACCGGTGCCGGCCGGCCGTGGAGCACGCCGAGCGGGATCTGCGCGCTGCTCGCCCTCGCGGTCGCCGGCGCCGACCTGCGGCTGCCCATGGCCACGACCTCGGGTCTGCTGGTCGCTGCCCTGCTGCTGCCGGTGTGGATCTCCGCGCTCCCCCGCTACCGCGGCGCGGTCCCGCTGGCCGTCCTCACCGGGCTCGGACTGCTGTGCGGCCTGCTGCTGGCCCGGCAGTCAGCAGTCGACCACACCTTCGACCCGCTGGAGGCCGCGACCACCGCGGCCGCCGTGCTGACCGGCCTCGGCACCGTCGGGCTCCTCCTGTGGGCCCGGACGGTGCTCCCGCTGCGCGCGATCGGGATCGCCTTCGGTCTCGGGCAGCTGGTGGCCGGCCTGCTCCGGTCACCCGGGTCGGAGAACGCGTTCAAGTTCGAGCTGTCCCTGCCGCTGACCGTCGTGGCGCTCTCGCTGCTGGCCGGCCGGCGGCGTCCCGCAGCCTCGGTGGCGGTCCTCGGCCTGCTGGGCGTCGCCGACGTGCTGAACGACGCGCGCAGCGCCTTCGCGTTCTGCGTGGGAGCGGCGGCGCTCGTCCTGTGGCAGGCGCGCCCGGCGCGTCCTGGCCGGACGGTTCGCTGGGTGCGGGGCGCACTGGTGCTCGGGACGGGTGCGGTCGTCGCCTACGCCCTGCTCACCGACCTCTTGCTGTCCGGGGCGCTGGGGTCGGGGTTGCAGGCACGCACGACCGCCCAGGTGGCCCAGAGCGGCTCACTGCTGCTGAGCTCGCGCCCCGAGTGGACCGCGACGTGGTCGTTGCTGCAGCACTCACCGCTGGGCTTCGGGTTGGGTACCGTGCCCTCGGCGGAGGACGTCGAGGTCGCCGGGACGGGCATCGCGGTGGTCAACGACCCGACCGCCCAGGGCTACCTGCACCACTACCTGCTCGCCGGCCGGTTCGAGCTGCACTCGGTGGTCGCCGACCTGTGGTCGAACCTCGGGCCCGTGGGGCTGCTCCTCGGCCTGACGATGGCCGGGCTGGTGGTGACCGCCACGGCCGCCCGGCTCAGCCGTCGCCGTGCGTCGGCGCTGCTGTGCTTCCTGGCGCCCGCGGCACTGTGGTACCTCGCGTTCGGGCCGCTGCCGAGCGACCTGGACGTCGTGGTCCTCGCGGTGGGACTGGCGCTGCTGCCGCGCGCCGACACCGCGGGCCCGGCCCGGCCGAGGGAGGAGCCGGCCCGGGCGGACGCCGTCCCGCAGCCGGTCTGACGGGTCGCGGGGGGCCGGCCGCCGGACCCGCGCGCCGCGGGTACCCGGCGCGGCAGGGCCCGGTCGCCAGGGACCCGTCGCGGGACGGCCCTGTCGTCTGCGGCCCCTGTCGAGGACGCGTGTCGGGGCGGGGCCTGTCGTGGGAGGGCCTGTCGTGGGAGGGCCTGTCGTGGGAGGGCCCGTCGTGGGAGGGCCTGTCGTGGGAGGGCCTGTCGTGGGAGGGCCCGTCGTGGGAGGGCCCGTCGTGGGAGGGCCCGTCTCGAGGACACCCCGCGGCGGGACGGCCGGTGTCCCCGGGAACCGGCCGCGCGGCCGGCTGCCGGTGCGGCGGCGGGGTCAGACGACCGGCCGGTGTCGGCTGCCCATGCCGGCACGGACGGCACGGAGGACTGCGACGACGTCGCGCCGCACCGGAGGGACGAGCGCGACCACCACCAGGTACCCGGCCGCACCGGAGGCCACGGCGGCGGCGAGCGCCGTCAGTGACGACCGGCCCGCCAGCGCGTCGGCGGCCCACCAGGCGGAGCCCGCGACGACGGCGGTGAGCGCGAGGATGCGCAGCGCGCCGGTGACCAGGTGGTGCAGCGGGATGGGCGCCAGCCGCGACAGCCACCACAGGGACACCGGCCAGGTCAGGGCGGGCGCCACGGCGAACCCCGCGGCCACCCCGACGACGCCGTACCTGCTGCCCACGACGATGCAGACCAGCCGGACGGCGGTCTCGAACAGCGAGTACCGCACGAGCGAGCGGGTCAGTCCTCGGGACAGGTAGACCCAGTAGCCGACGAAGGCCAGGGTCTGGCAGATGCCCCCGACCGCCATCAGCCGCAGGACCGGCGCGACGCCCTCCCACCGGTCGCCGAGGAACACCGCCGTGACCGGTTCCGCGGCGCCCACGACCACCCCGAGGCCGGCGACGAAGGTGTAGCCGAGCGCCTGCTGACCGCGCCGGACGTACTCCGCCCAGCGGACGGGGTCGTCCTGCAGCCGGGAGAGGACCGGCAGGGCGACCTGGGTGGTCGGGGCCCGCAGCTGCCCGAGCGGGGCCATCAGCAGCTGGTAGGCACGGTTGTAGAGGCCCAGCGCAGCGGCGCCGGACCGGGTGCCGATGAGGAGTGCGTCGGCGTTGCGGCTGGCGTAGCCCAGCATCTCGATGCCGACCATGTGCCAGCCGAAGCGGAGCAGGCCGTCCATGGGGGTGCGCCGGTCGGGCCGCAGCGGCCGCCACCGCCCCGCGACGAGCACGAGCGCCGTCATCACCGCCGCCTGCACCAGCTGCTGCGCGACCAGCGCCCAGTGGCCCGCGCCGGACCCGGCCAGGACCAGCCCCGCGAGGAGGCCCACCGCGGGGGCGGCCACGTCGGCGGCGGCCAGCCGGCCGAACTGCAGGCGCCGCGTGAGGTCGGCCCGGTACTGGGTCGCGACGCCGTTGAGCACGAACACGCCCGCGAGCGCCTGGGTCATGGCGCCCAGCTCGGGCCGGCCGTACAGGGCCTCGACGAGAGGTGCGCCGGCGAACACGACGCCCGCCAGGAGGACGCCGGTGCCGGTGTTGACCCAGAACAGGTTGCTGCGCTGCTGGGCGGAGAGGGAGCGGGCCTGGACGGCTGCCGTCGACAGGCCGAGGTCCCGGAACACGTCGGCGACCCCGATGACGGCCATGACCATCGCGAGCAGGCCGTAGTCGGTCGGGCCCAGGAGCCGCGAGAGCAGGACGACGGAGAGGACCTGGACCCCGATGCGGAGCCCCTGTCCGGTCAGCGCGACCAGGACCCCCCGCGCCGCACGCCGGCCGAGCCCCGTCCCGGGCGCCTCACGGGTCGGTGCCGTCACCGCACCGCTCGCAGGTGGACGTGGGAGGTTCCCGGCGCGCGGCCGCCGACCTGTCGCGGCATGGTTCCCTCTCCGTCGCTGGCCCGTTCCCCCGACGGCGGGACCGGGCGCGATCAGACCACGGGTGCGCCTCCCGGGACGCCGGGAACGGCGGGGATCTCACCAGGACGGGCGAGGCCGGCCCGCGCCCGGCGCGGCAGAGTGTCCTCGAGCGGGACGCCGTCGGCGCGTCCCCGTGACACCTCTGGAGGCCGGGTCGTGCGTGCGAGACGGGGAGACACCGGACTCGTGGTCCTGCAGTCCTTCCCGCGGCCCCGGCCGACGACGAACCCGTACCTCGTCCAGCTCGGGCGCAGCCTGGCCGCGCTCCCCGACGTCCGGGTGCTGACCTTCTCCTGGCGCCGGGCGCTGCTCGGCGGCTACTCGGTCTTCCACGTGCACTGGCCGGAGATCCTGGTGTCGGGCACCGGCCCACTGCGGAAGGCGGTCCGCCAGGTGCTGTTCGCCGCGCTGCTGCTGCGGCTGCGGGCGACCCGCACCCCCCTGGTGAGGACCGTGCACAACCTCGAGCTGCCGCGGGACATCTCCCGGCGCGAGGTCGCCCTGCTGCGCTGGGCCGAGCGGTGGACGACGCTGCGGATCCGCATCAACGAGCAGACCCCGCTCCCCGACGGCGCCGCAGGTGTGACGATCCTGCACGGGCACTACCGGGACTGGTTCGCGCCGCACCGGCGGTCGACCGCGCGGCCGGGGCGTCTCGCGTTCGTCGGCCAGCTGCGCCGCTACAAGGGGGTCGACCGGCTCGTCGAGGCGTTCGCCGCCACCGCCGGCAGGACGCCGGAGGACCTCGAGCTCCGCGTGGCCGGCAACCCCTCCACCCCCGAGCTGGGCGCCGAGCTGGCCGGGCTGGCCGCCGGTGACCCGCGGGTGTCGGTGTCCCTGGGCTTCCTCGAGGACGCCGACCTGGTCGGTGAGGTCACCTCGGCCGAGCTCGTCGTCCTCCCCTACCGGGAGATGCACAACTCCGGTGGCGCTCTCGCCGCCCTCTCGCTCGACCGTCCCGTGCTCGTCCCCGACAACGCCACCAACACCCGTCTCGCCGAGGAGGTCGGCGCCGGCTGGGTGCACCGGTACGGCGGTGAGCTGACCGCCGGGCACCTGCTCGACGCCGTGGCGGCACTGCGGGCGGCGCCGCCGGCCGCGGCCCCCGACCTCAGCCGGCGGGACTGGGACCGGGCCGGCGAGTCCCACGCCGCCGCCTACCGGCAGGCGCTGCGGGCCCTGCACGGGTGACCGCGGCGCGCGTCAGCGCGTGAGCCGCAGCTCCCGGACGGGGCCGCCCTGCGTGACCAGGTCCCGCAGGGCGCGGGCGGCGAGACCCCGTTCCGCGTAACCGGCGAGCACGTCCGTCACCAGCGCCCCGCGGTCGAGCTCCGGCGCCGGCCCGTCGTCGGCCAGGTCCTGGGGTCCGGCGAAGCCGTCGTGGGCGAGCACGATCGCCCCTGGCCGCACGCCGTCCCGCGAGCGGGCGAGCCGGGCCGCGTGCGGCACGTCCTTCCAGTCCCACGTGCTCGGCCCCCACAGCACCGGCGTCAGCCCGGCCGCGAGGACCGCGCGGCACGTGCCCCAGGTCTGCCGACCGTAGGGCGGGCGGTGCCAGCGGACCGCCTGGCCCGTGACGTCCTCCAGCTCGGCCCGGCCCGCACGCACCGACCGGGCCACCTCGGGCAGCGGCAGGGTCGGGAGCGGCCGGTGGTCGACGCCGTGCAGCGCCACCTCGTGCCCGGCGGCGACGACCTCGGCGAGCAGGCCGGGGTGGCGCCGGACGCGGGTGAGGAGGACGAAGAAGGTGGCGGTGGCCCCGGCGTCGGCCAGCGCGGCCAGGACGCGGTCGGTGCCGCCCGGTTCGGGGCCGTCGTCGAAGGTGAGCGCGACCTGGGGGGCCTCGGTCCGGACGGACACCACCGAGCCCGCCAGGGGTGCGGCGACCCGCCGGGCGAGACGGGCCCCGGCCCGCAGGCGGCCGGACGTGCCGCTCGCGAGGAGGGTGGTCACGAGCCGGCCCGGGACAGCAGCCGCAGCCGCCACCGGCGCCCGTCCCGGGCGTAGGCCTCGTGCACGACGCCGAACGCGCCGGCGACCATCCCCGCGCCGCGGAACGCCGCGCGCGCCCCCCGGGCCTGGTGGCGCAGGGAGCCCACCGACAGCCCGAGCGCCCAGCGAAGCCCCCCACCGCCGACCCGGACCAGGCCGTGCCCCAGGGCGCGGGCACGGACGGCGAGGCGCGCCGGGGCCCGCCGGGTCAGCCGCAGCTCGGTGTGGACGGCGCCGGTGCCGTGGCTCCAGGCGCGGACCAGCACCCAGCGGCGGGTCATCCGCTCCAGCGGGACCTGGTCGACGGCGACGGACTCGTCGCACCACACCAGGCGCCCCCCGGCCCGCGCGAGGCTGCGGCTGAACAGGATGTCCTCTCCCCCGCCGAGACCGAGTGCCGGCTCGAAGCGGACACCGCTGCCGCGCACCTGTGCCAGGTCCAGCAGCAGGTTGCCGGTGGCGGCCATGTCGATCCGGGTGCCGCTGGGGAGGCTGCGGCGGACGAAGAACCTCCCGGCCGCGAGCCAGGGGTCGAGGGCGCCGGCGTACTCGGCCAGGACGCGGCCCGAGACCGCCGCGGCGCCGGTCGCCGCCCAGGTGTCGAGCAGTGCGGCGAGCCACCGGTCGCCCGGCCGCTCGTCGTCGTCGATGAAGGCCAGGAGGCGCGCGTCGCGGGCCTCGTCCATCGCCCGGTTGCGCACGGCGGCGATGCCGGGCCGCGGCTCGGCCGCGTACCGGACCCCGGGGCCGCCGGCCGCGGCGACGACGTCCTCGGCGCCGCGCCCGGGGTCGTTGTCCACCACGAGGACGTCGACGGCGTAGCGCGGCACCGAGCCCGAGGTCAGCTCGGCCGCCTGCCGGCACAGCATCGGCAGGAGGGCGCTGAGGTCGTCGGGGCGCCGGTAGGTGGGCACCGCGATGGTGACCCGTACCGTCTCGCCGGGGCCGGGGCCGGGGACCGGGACGGTGGTCGGGACGGTGGCCGGGGTGGTGGTCACGCGGTCCTCCGGTCCTGCGGGGTCACGGTGGCCGGCGGCCGCTCGGGTCCGTCCCCGCCCAGCGCGCCGACGACGGCCAGCAGGCCCTCGCGGTAGCGCTGCGGCGCGTGCCGCCGGCGAGCCTCCGCGGCGTCGTCGACGGCCTGCCGGCGCACGCGCGGCCAGTCCGCCAGCAGCTGCTGCACCGCGTCGGCCCAGGCGACGGGGTCACCCGGCGCCACCGGTCGCGCGCCGGAGTAGCCCGCGACGGCCTCGCGGAGCCCGCTGGAGTCGCTCACCACGAGCGGCCGGGCGGCGAGGACCGCCTCGACGGCGGCGTTGCCGAACGACTCCTCCGACACCGACGGCACCAGGACCACGTCGGCGGCTGCCAGCGCGGGCCCGACGTCCGGCCGGAACCCGAGGAAGGAGACCCGGTCGACCAGGCCCGCCGCGGCCACCCGGTCGCGCAGCTCGGCCTCGAACCACTCGTAGCCGGGGAAGACCGACCCGACGAGCGCCAGCCGGGCGTCGACGCCCCGGCGGGTCAGCTCGGCGAGCGCGGCCACGGCGACCTGGGGCCCCTTCCGCGGCGAGAGCCGGCCGACGTACAGCAGCTGCGCGGGAGGACCCGGCGTGGGGCGCGGCCCGGCAGGAGCGGCCGGTCCCCGCACGGCGTTGTGCAGCACGGTGCTGCGGCGGAGCACGCGGGGCGCGACGTCACCGAGCACGTCCCGGGTGAAGGCGCTGTTGACGACGACGCGGGTGGCCAGCGCCGGCGCGACCGCGAGGCCGCGGCGGACCGGGCGCGGCAGCGACCGCTCCGCCTCGTGCACGTGGACGACCGAGGGACGCCCCGCCAGCCGGGCCAGCAGCGGCCAGGTCGGCAGCGTCAGCGTGTTGACGTAGACCCCCGCAGCGCCGTGACGGCGGGCGAGCCGCACCGCGGGCAGGGCGCCGCGGACGGCGTCGGCGGCCAGCCGCAGGGCCCCGCGCGGCCGCAGCGCGGCGTTGCGCAGCACCGGCATCGGGCAGTGCACGACCCGGACCCCGCGCCGGTCCAGCTCGTCGGCCAGCGGCCCGGGACCCGGCAGCGCGACGGTGACCGCGAACCGGGTGCGGAGGGCGTCGACCGACTCGAGCAGCATCCGGTCCGCCCCGTACAGGTCGGCTCCGGGGTGCACGACGAGGACGCCGGGACGGAGCCCGGCCGCGGCGGGCCGCCGGAGGGAACGGAGGGCCGGGCGGGCGCCGGCGAGTGACCCGCGTGCCGCGGCGAGCAGGGGCCGCGGGGACCGGAGCAGCTGGCGCCGGCCGCCGCGCAGCACGACCTCCCAGCCGGCCGCCGGTGCGGTCACCAGCCAGCGCAGCACGGCCCGCCGGCCCAGGTGCCGCGCCGCGAACGCCAGCCGGTTGCGGCAGTTCCAGTAGTAGTAGCCCTCGGACATGGCCTCGCCGTGCCGCACCTGGGTGCCGCCCTCGTCGTGCACGGCCACGAGGTCCTCGCACACCACGAGGCGGGCGCCGGCCCGCAGGGCGCGGTAGCTGAGGTCGACGTCCTCCCAGTAGAGGAAGTAACCGTCGTCGAAGCCGCCGAGCAGGTCGAACAGCTCCGCGTGCACGACCAGGCAGGCACCGGTCAGCCAGTCGCGGACGCCGTCCGGTGCGGCGGGGTCGGTGATCCGCCGGCCGGTACGGCCGTCGCGCAGCCGCAGCCGCGAGCCGGCGAACCAGACGCTCCCGTCCGACCGAGTGATCACCGGGCTGAGCAGGGCCATGGGGTCGGCCACGCTGCGGGCGGCGAGCTCGTCCACCACGGTGCGTTCGACGACGGCGTCGGGGTTGAGCAGGAGGAACGTGACGCAGCCGAGCCGGCGGGCCGCGGCGACGCCGGCGTTGACGCCCGCGCCGAAGCCGCGGTTGTCGGGGAGCGCGACCAGCTCCCACCCCTCCTCGCGGGCGAGGGCGGTGACCGCGCGCCGCTCCTCGCCGGTGGAGAGGTTGTCCACGACGACGACGGGCAGGCCGGTCCGGCCGAGGGGGACGAGGGTGCGGCGCAGCAGCGCCGACGAGCCGTAGTTCACGACGACGACGCCGAGCGGCCCCGTCCTCCGCGTGTCGGAGGACGGGGCCGCTGCGACGGGTGCTTCCACGGTCACCCTGCGATGTTCCCGGTCGGTGAGCGGCGCCGGCAGTGCCGGCCGGCGCCGCTCACCCCGGGGGGTGAGGCCGGGTCAGCCGGCCCACGGGGCGGTGCCCGCGGGCCCGACCCACAGGTCGTCGACCTGCACGGTGGAGCTGCGGGTGGCGCTGCCCGAGGTGTACTCGTAGAGGTACAGCGCGCCCGGCTGCTGCAGCGCCGCCGTGGCGTCGGTGGCGGTCAGCAGCCAGCCCGCCGGCTCCGCCGTCCCCGCGGCCCACGCCTTCACCCGCAGCGACGTCGTGCCGGTGCCCTGGGTCTCGAAGCGCACCGTCAGCGGCTGCCCGGCCGTGTACCCGCCGGGCAGCGTGGTGCCGGTGAGGATCGTCTCCACCCCGCCCACGTGCCGCACCAGCATCACCTCGAGCTGGCCGTCGGACCGGAACCGCAGCAGCACCCGGTAGTCGCTGCCGCTGCCGTCCACCCGGCGGGTGGCCAGGCTGGCGTAGCTGCCGCCACCGGTCGCCGTCTGCGGGAGGGTGAGGGACGCCTGCACGGCCACGTCGGTCTGTGACAGGTCGCCCAGCAGCGCCCAGGCGTTCTGCCCGGCGGCGCCGACCAGGCGGCCCGTGCCGCCGGTCACCGACGTGGACCCCCAGCCGCCGACGGCCCAGGCGCCACCGCGGTCGGCGGTGCCCCAGCCGGCGGGCACCTCCCGGCCGAAGGCGTCGGCCGCGAGGGACCCGTCACCGGGCTGCGGCCCGGGCTCGGGCTCGGGTGCCGGCGCGGTGACGGTGACCTGCTGCGAGCTCGTCGCCGTCGCGCCGTCGTCGTCGGTCACGGTCAGGCGCACGGTGTAGGTGCCCGCCGCCGCGTAGGTGTGCGACGCCGTGCGCCCGGTGGCCGTGCCGCCGTCCCCGAAGTCCCACGCGTACGCGGAGACCGAGCCGTCGGCGTCGGTCGACCCCGAGGCGTCGACCGCGACCGACAGACCCGAGGCCCGGGCGGTGAAGGCCGCCGTCGGTGCCGCGTTGGCCGGCGGCACCGGATCGCCGGGCTGCTGGGGCTGGGTGCCCGGGCGGGCGCCCGCGGGTCCGGCCCACAGGTCGTCGACCCGCAGCACCGAGGCCCGCGTGGCGCTGCCCGAGGTGTACTCGTAGAGGTACAGGGCACCCGGCCGCTGCAGCGACGCCGTGGCGTCGGTGGTGGTGACCAGCCACGCCGCGGGCTCGGCGGTGCCGGTCGCCCACGCCTTGGCGCGCAGCTCGGTGGTGCCGGTGCCCTGGGTCTCGAAGCGCACCGTCAGCGGCTGCCCCGCCGTGTACCCGCCGGGCAGCGTGGTGCCGGTGAGGATCGTCTCCACCCCGCCCACGTACCGCACCAGCATCACCTCGAGCTGGCCGTCCGAGCGGAACCGCAGCAGCACCCGGTAGTCGCTGCCGCTGCCGTCCACCCGGCGGGTGGCCAGGCTGACGTAGGTGCCACCGCCGGTGGCCGGCTGCGGCATCGTCAACGAGGCCTGCACCGTCACGTCGGTCTGCGACACCGCTCCCAACAGCGCGGAGACGTTCTGGCGCGCCGCCGTCGTCAGCTGCCCGGCGCCGCCGGTCACCGACGCGCCGGCCGTGTTGCCGGCGACCGTCCACGCCCCGCCCCGGTCGGCGGTGCCCCAGCCACCGGCGACCTCCCGGCCGAACGCGTCGCTCGCGAGTGCCCCGTCACCGGGCTGCGGCTCGGGCTGCGGCGCCGGCGCGGTGACGGTCACCTGCCGGGTCGTCGTCGCCGTCGCCCCGCGGTCGTCGGTCACGGTGAGCCGCACGGTGTAGGTGCCCGCCGTCGCGTAGGTGTGCGACGCCGTGCGCCCGGTGCCGGCGGCGCCGTCACCGAAGTCCCACGCCCAGGAGGCGATGGAGCCGTCGGCGTCGGCCGAGCCGGCCGCGTCCACGCTCGCGGTCAAGCCCGCGGCCGTGGCGGTGAACGCGGCGGTCGGGAGCTGGTTGGGCACGACGACGACCGTCCCGGCCGGCTCGGCCCGGAAGTCGTCGACCCGCAGCACCGAGGGCCGCGTGGCGCTGCCCGAGGTGTACGCGTAGACGAACAGCCCGCCGGGCCGCTGCAGCGCCGCCGTGGTGTCGGTGGTGGTCAGCAGCCAGTTCGCCGGCTCGGCGGTGCCGGTCGCCCAGGCCTTGGCCCGCAGCGACGTCGTCCCGGTGCCCTCGGTCTCGAACCGCACCGTCAGCGGCTGCCCGGCCGTGTGGCCGCCGGGCAGCGTGGTGCCGGTGAGGATCGTCTCCACCCCGCCCACGTACCGCACCAGCATCACCTCGAGCTGGCCGTCGGCGCGGAAGCGCAGCAGCGTGCGGTAGTCGCTCGTGCCCACCCGGCGGGTGGCCAGGCTGACGTAGGTGCCACCCCCGGTCGCTGCCTGCGGCAGGGTCAGGGACGCCTGCACCGCCACGTCGCTGCGGGAGACCCCGGTCAACGCCGCGGACGCGCTGGTCCCCGCCGGCGCGGTCAGCTGCCCGGCGCCGCCGGTCACCGACGCGCCGGCCGTGTTGCCGGCGACCGTCCACGCCCCGCCCCGGTCGGCGGTGCCCCAGCCACCGGCGACCTCCCGGCCGAACGCGTCCGCGGCGTAGGAGCCCTCGCCGGTGGGCGCGGCGGTGACGGTGACCTGCTGCGAGCTCGTCGCCGTCGCGCCGTCGTCGTCGGTCACGGTCAGGCGCACGGTGTAGGTGCCCGCCGTCGCGTAGGTGTGCGACGCCGTGCGCCCGGTGCCGGCGGCGCCGTCACCGAAGTCCCACGCCCAGGAGGCGACCGAGCCGTCCAGGTCGCTCGACGTGGAGCCGTCGACGGCCACCGTCAGGTCGCTGACCGCCGGGGTGAACGCCGCGGTCGGGGCGACGTTGGCGCCGCGCCCCAGGGCGACGTGCGTGGCGACCTGCTGCGCCGACAGCGGCCGGCCGTAGACGGCGACCTCGTCGACCTGGCCCGAGAACCACTCCTGGCCCGCGAACCAGCTGCTGTCCCCGCCGATCCGCCAGAAGCCGTCGTACGGCAGCGGGCGGGCCACGTCACCGCGGGAGGCCACGAGCGTCCCGTCGACGAACAGCTCCAGTCCCCCGGTGGTCATGGTCCCCACCACGTGGTGCCAGCGGCCGTCGTTGTAGGCCTGCTGGCCGTGCACCTCCACGTTGACCCCGTTGTGCACGCCGAAGTACACCCGCCCGGCAGTGTCCATGTAGACGTGCCGGTCGAAGTTGGTGCTGGGGCTCGTGTTGGAGTTGCCCAGACCGACAATCTTGCCGCCGCGGGTCGTCGTCGTCCTGAACCACGCCTCGACCGAGACCACGTTGGGGGTCCTGACGGCGGACTGGGTCGCGACGAGGCCGGAGCTCGTCCCGTTCACGCCGATCGCGCCGTTCCCGTCGCCGAGGGCGCCCGCCTGGACACGGGTCACGCCCGAGCCGAGCGTCATGTCCTGCCCGCCGGCGACGTCGTACGTCCTGGTGCCCGAGGTCTCGCCGAGCGGCCAGTACGCCACCGCGCCGTCGGCCATGACCGCCGACGCGTAGGGGCGCTCGGAGCTGGTGCTGCCGCTGGGGACCTGCGCGGTGACCCACCCGGAGGCGAGCACGTTGCCGAACGGGTCCGACGCCGTGACCCGGTAGCGGTGCGAGCCGGCCGTCGCTCCGCGGTCGAGGCACCCGTGGGTGTTGACGACCCACCACGTCGAGGGCCGGGTGACCACGCAGGCCGGCGTCGCGGTGTCGCTGTCCCGGTACACCCGGTAGGTGAGGTGCTCGTTGTCGCGGTCCACCGCGGCGCGCCAGGTGACCCGCATGGCGCCGGGGACGGCGGTCACCGTCGGGGCGAAGGTGCCCGACGCACGGGGCGCCACGGCGTTCGGCGCGAGCGAGGGGACGGCGAAGCGCACCAGCCCCTGCTGCTGGACACCGTTGACGCCGGGGAACTCCCCGCCGTAGGTGAGGTACTGGCCGTTGCCGGTGACGCTCCAGGCGGCCTGGGACGCGCCGCTGACGGTGCCGGTGGAGAAGGTGGGGAACCAGGTCAGCAGCGACGGCGACGGCTGGCCGACGAGGTTGTTGTTGCGCATGCCGCTCGGGCCGACCTTGCCCGTCGCGACCTGCGACAGGGCGGTGGCGAACTGGTGCACGCGCGGGTCCTGCTCGGGGTACGCACCGATCTGGCTGCAGTCGTGCGGGTGCCCGGCCATGTAGACGACGCCGCTGGTGGCGAAGGCGGAGAAGCTGTCGCCGCGGCAGTCGTTGATCCAGCGGACCGCGCCGCCGTCGGGGTCGACCGCGAACGAGCCCTCGAGGTTGCCGGGGCCGTAGAAGTCGTAGCCGGTGCCGTACACCGACGTGCCGTCGGTGCTCAGGCTCCAGATGGCCGAGTTGACGCCCTGGTTGGTGATCAGCCGGCCGATGGCGAAGGGCCGGGTGGCGCCCGTGACGCCGTCGACGGCCCCGACACCGGTGGACCGGGTGCCGTTGAGCGTGTCGAACCGGCCGGCGACGACGACCTGGCCGTTCGGGCCGGCCACGACGAGGCCCATCACCGAGTTGCTGGTCCGGTTGTTCTGCGGGTCGTTGTTCGGCAGCCAGTTGCCGGCGGTCGACCCGACGCCGGGCACCGGGGCCCACGGCAGGAGCTGACCGCCGGCGGACACGGCGGCGAGCCGGGTCCGGCTCACGCTGCCGACGGCCGTGAAGTCACCACCGAGGTAGACCCGGTCGTTGGTGGCGGCGATGGCGCGGACCGGCGCGTTGACCGCCGGCCGGAACTCGCTGACCAGCCGGCCCGTGGCCGTGTCGTACGCGGCGACCTGGTACCGGGTCTGACCGTCGGCCACGGTGAAGTCACCGCCCACGTAGACGCGGGACCCGTCGGGCGAGGCGGCCACGACCAGTGCCTGCGCGTTGAGGGAGGGGGCGAAGGACGTGACCAGCTCGCCGGTGCGGATGTCGTAGGCCAGCAGGTTGTTCCGCACGACCTCCTGGGTGCCGGGCGCCGCGCCGGCCGGACGGGCGCGGCTGAACTGCCCGGCGACGTAGACCGTGTTGCCCACCACGACCTGCGACCAGACGATCCCGTTGATCTGCACGGTCGGCAGCGGGTCCGCGGTGACGGTCGCCGGGACCGCCGGGTCGGCCGGTGCCGGCGGCGCGCTGTCGGCCCGCGCGGTGCCGGGGACGAGGAGAGCCAGGACGCCGGCCGCCAGCAGGGCGACCAGAGTTCCCGCCAACGACTTCCTGGATGTGGTGACCACGCGTGCGGCCATGCCGGATCCCCCGCTCGTTCGATGCAGCCCGACCGGCCTTCCGGACAGACCGGCAGACACTAAGAGTGACGAGATCGGGGAGGCCAGGGTGAACTGATCACCTGATCAGGGGTTTCTGGCCACGACCCTCCTGCCGACGCCGGCGAGAGGATCACCGTGCGTCAGCACCGTCGGGGTCTCCTTCATGAGGGGGGTGGGGGCGCGCCTCACGCCTTGGGGGGAGCTCCTGCCCCGGGGGCCTCCTCCGGAGACGTGCGCGGCCGGAGACTGGCGGCTCGACAGAACTGCCTCGTTCCCCGTCCTCGGCGGCGAGGTGGCGGGATCCTCCCCGGAGGACCCGGACGAGCCGGGGTCCGAGGAGTCAGGACATGTCCTCCGCGACTGCCGGGACGCCGTCCCGCCTCTCGTTCGGCGACACCGTCGCCGCCTTGCGCAGCACGGGCAAGCCGTCGCACCACGCGCCGCTGTACTCCCGGCTGGTGAACCGCCCACTGGGCAGGTACCTGGCCGCCGTCGCCCACCGCCTGGGCCTCACCCCCGACCAGGTGACCACGGTGAGCGCGGTGTGCACCGCCGTCGGCATCGGGCTGCTCGCGCTGGCCCGTCCGAGCTGGGTCGTCGGGGTCGCCGTCACGCTGCTGCTCGCCCTGGGCTACGCCCTCGACTCCGCCGACGGTCAGCTGGCCCGGCTGCGCGGCGGGGGCACCCGGGCCGGCGAGTGGCTCGACCACATGGTCGACTGCGCGAAGGGAGCCGCCGTCCACGTCGCCGTCCTGGTCTCGCTGTACCGCTTCGCCGACGCGGAGCCCCGGCTGCTGCTGCTACCCGTGCTCTTCGGCCTGGTCACGACGGTGATGTTCTTCGGCACCGTGCTGACCGACCAGCTGCGGCGCTCCGGCGGGACGGTGGCGGGGGCGGGGACGGGGCCCCGGTCGGCGGCACGGTCGTTCCTCACCGCACCGGCGGACTACGGCGTCCTGTGCCTCGCCTTCGTGTTCCTCCCGTGGACCTCGGTCTTCCTGGCCGTCTACGCCGTCCTCTTCGTCGGCACGGCGGCCTACCTCGCGGCGGGGCTCGTGCGGTGGCACGGGCAGGTGGCCGAACTCGACGCCTCCCGCTGACCGCGGCTCGTGGGCGGACGGCCCGGGCGCGTGCGGACCGGCGGCCTGGTCCGGTGACGCCGCTGCACCCCGGAGCCCGACCCGGTGCCGGTCACCGGCGGGCCGTCGTGCACCACCGTCGCCGGCACGGGCGCCCGGGCCCGGGCCACCGGGGTCGTGCGCACGACCGGGCGCCTCCGTGGGTGGCCCGCCCAGCCCGCGGGACCTCGCGGTGACGGCCACGTCGGCCTCCCCCGACGTCGGGAAGTGCCTCTCCCCGGATCGCGGACGGGCGCCGGAGCGGACCTGGCCCCCGGTCCCGGTCGCCGGTGGCGGATCACGCGTCCCCGCGCCCCGTGCGACGGTCACCGGCGGGTGAGGGACCGGACGACGTGTGCTGCCGCGGCGCGAGCGGGGCCGGTGGCACGTCCCGCGAGACGCGGGTGGACCGGTCAGCCCTCGGGCCGCATCCGGAGCAGCCGGGCCGGCACGCCGCCGTACACGCCGTGGGCGGGGTACTCCCCGGCGGTCACCACGGCACCGGCCGCGATCACCACGCCGTCACCGATGCGGGCGCCGTCGAGGACGGTCACCCGGGAGCCGATCCAGCAACCGCTCCCCACCTCGATGCCCCGGTGCGTGACGCCCTGGTCGCGGATGGGGACGTCGCGGCGGGCGAAGACGTGGTCCTCGGAGTGGAAGGAGACGAACTCCCCCACGATGGTGTCCGCACCGATCCGGATGCCGCCGGCGCAGCCGTAGAGGTTGTCCGACCCGAGGCCCGTACCCGGACCGACGGTCAGGCCGCGCCCGAGCGTGGCCACGCTCCCGGTGCACTCGATGCGCGTGTTGCGTCCGACCGTGACGCCGTCGCCGAGGTGCACGCCCTCGACGGACGTCGCGTCGACCAGGCAGCCGTGCCCGAGGGTGACCCCGCGGCCGGTGGTCAGCCGGCGCTTGCCCCGCAGCCGCACGCGCGCGCCCACGAACGGCCGCGACGACCGGGTGGGGAACCGCACCAGACCCCGAGCGGCCATGACCCCGCGCTCCACGACCAGCGCGAGGACGTACGCGGGGCCGATCCGGGGATCGATGGCGAGGGGCCGGCCGCGCAGCTCACCGGCCGTCCGCACGACCCAGCGGCGGAGCGCGGCACCACCGCGTGGTGGTCCGGTCCCGGACGAGGACGCAGGACGTCCTCGGGTGCTGTCCATCTGCCCGCGTCCTCAGCCCACCGGTCCGGTGAAGACCATCAGCGGCGCACCGGCCTGGTGACCGACGACGACGGTCACCCGCTGCCGCTGGTCCTCGGGGACGCGGAAGACGTACACGCCGTCGGCGGTGTCCCCCGGCGCCACCGTGCCCGAGAAGGGTGCGCGGGACGGGTCCTCCAACGGGGAGGCGGGGGTGTCGGTCTCCCCGTGGGTCATCCGCACGACCGCCCCGTCGAGCGGGACCGGCGCGGAGGTCCCGTTGGAGACCCGGACGGTGACGCGCAGCGCCGGGCCGGCGATGTTGCCGGGACCGAAACCGGTCCCCTCCACGGCCTCCACGGTCTGCACCGTGGCGGTGACGCCGTCGGCCGACTCCGCGGTCCCGTCGAACGAGACGGCCGGCCGGCTCGGCGGCGGCTCGTCCGCGACCTCGGTCGGTCCGCTCGGCTCCGGGGTGACCGGCGCGGGCGGCGTGCTGCTCCCGCCGGTCGGGGTCGCGGTCGGGGGGACCCCCTCCGCGATCCCGCCGACCGTGGCGCTCGGCACCGCGTCGGCCGCGGTCGGTGCCTCGTCGCCGCCGCGGGGCAGCGCCCACAGCACCCCGCCGACGAGCGCGGCGACGACGACGGCCAGCAGCAGCAGCCGGCGCCTCGGTCCCACCCGTCCCGTCCGGCCGGGCCGGGTCATCGGACACCCCGGCCCGGGGCACCCTGCGCGGTGGTCGCGTCCGCCAGGTCGAGGTCCGGGACGGCCGGGACGGCGTGTGGCTGCAGGGGCGCGCCGGCGCCCACGCGGTCCTGCGGGGGCCGTGCCCACCGTGGGACCGCGGCCGGCACCTGCGTCTCGACGTCCGGGACCGGGCTCCGGCGGCCGGACGGGCGGCGCTGGGGACCCTGACCGGTGACCAGACGGTCCACCAGCTCCTCGTATCCCCGCGCCACCTCGTCCCAGTCGTAACGCGCCGCCATCTCGCGCGACCGGACGCGGTCGCGGGCGACGCGCCCGGGGTCGGCCTCGGCGGCGGCCACCTCACGGGCGACGTCGCCGGGCGTGCGGAAGAAGCGGCCCGCGTCGCGCACGACCTCGCGGTTGAACGAGACGTCGAAGGCGGTGACCGCAGCGCCCGCGCCGATGGCGCGCAGCAGCGAGGGGTTGGTGCCGCCGACCGAGTGGCCGTGCAGGTAGGTCGCGCAGTGGGCGTAGAGCTGGTCGAGCAGCTCCTGGTCCCAGACGCCGCCGAGGAACCGCACCCGCTCGTCGGCGAGCGCGTGCACCCGGCGCGTGTAGTCGTCGCTGTAGGGCGCCGAGCCGACGACGACCAGCGGCTTGGCGGCGTCGCTGGCGGCGTAGCCCTCGACGACGACGTCGACGTGGTTCTCCGGCTCGAACCGGGCCACCACCAGGTGGTAGCCGCCGGGCTCGAGGCCGAGCTCCGCCAGCCGGTGCGCGCCCGGGGCGATCAGCGGCGCGCCGTAGGTGAGCAGCGTCGTCGGCGCGGCGAAGGCCGCGCGGTAGTACTCGGCGATGCCCTCGGCGTCGGCGATGAGGACGTCGGACCAGCGCACGGCCAGCGCCTCGGCGGTCCGGTAGTAGCGGCGGCCGGCGCCGCCCCACTTGGCGCGCTTCCACTCCAGGCCGTCGACGTGCGTCGCGACCGGGATGCGGGCGGCGCGCAGCAGCGGCAGCAGCGGGGCGTTGGCCGCGTTGAAGACGATCGCGGCGTCGGTGCGGTGGGCCAGCAGGTGCCGGACCGACAGGGCGGTGTGGCTGAGGGTCTCCAGCGACCGGCGGCGGGCGGCCGGCAGGTGCACCAGCTCCATGCCGAGGTGCTCGGCCGGCGGCTCGGGAGCGCCCGGGACCGTGCGGCAGTACACGACCACCCGGTGCCCGCGCTCGACGAGCCGGCGGCCCACCTCCTCGACCGCCGTCTCGAAACCGCCGTAGCGGGCCGGGACGCCGCGGGTCCCCACCATGGCGATGCTCGTGCGGTTCATCGGCCGGTCCTCCGGGAGTGCGGCGCCTCGCGGCGCACGGTCGGGGCGACGGGCCTCCGGAGGAGGCCCGTTCGGTGCTGGTGGGCGAGGGGGTCGGGCTCGTCCCCCCGGCCGGGAGGACGGGGGTGAGGCGGGCGTGAGGAGCGCTCAGTAGGCGCCGGCACTGGTCACGACCGCGCGGACGGTCTTGGCGAGGATCAGCGCGTCGAGGGCGAGCGACCAGTTCTCCACGTAGCGGAGGTCCAGCCGCACGGCCTCCTCCCAGGACAGGTCGCTGCGGCCGGAGACCTGCCACAGGCCGGTCAGGCCGGGCTTGACCAGCAGCCGGCGGCTCACCGAGGAGTCGTAGCGCTCGACCTCGGCGGGCAGCGGCGGGCGGGGCCCGACCAGCGACATGGACCCGCCGAGCACGTTGAACAGCTGGGGCAGCTCGTCGAGGGAGAACCGCCGCAGCCAGCGTCCGACGCGGGTGACGCGGGGGTCGTGCCGCATCTTGAACAGCAGCCCGTCGCCCTCGTTGCGCTCGAGCAGCTCGGCCAGCCGGCGGTCGGCGTCGACGGCCATGCTGCGGAACTTGAGGATGGTGAACCCGCGGCCGTTCGCGCCCACCCGCTCCTGGCGGTAGAGGACCGGTCCCGCACTGTCCAGCTTCACCGCCGCGGCCAGCGCGAGCAGGACCGGCGCGAGGAGCAGCAGCGCGACCGCGGCGGCGGCGCGGTCGACGCCGCCCTTGACCAGCCGGCCCCAGCCGCGGAACCGCGGCTGCTCGACCGACAGCAGCGGCAGGCCCTCGAAGGGACGGATGTGCAGCCGCGGGCCGGCGACCTCGATGAGGCCGGGCGCGACGAGCAGCTCGATGCCGGTCCCCTCCAGCTGCCAGGACAGCCGGCGCAGGTACTCGGCGGCGGTCTCGCTGGCGGAGGTCACCGCGACGGTGTCGGCCCCCAGCCGAGCGGCGGTGGCGACGACGTCGTCGAGCCCCGCGACCGGGACGCCCAGGGCGCCGGCGACCCGCGCCCGGCCGTCCGGGGTGACGCAGGCACCGACCACCTCGAGCCCGGCGTAGCTCTGCCGGCGGACCGCGGTGGCCAGCTCGACGACGGCGCCGCCGCGGCCGACGACGACGACCCGCTTGGTGCACGCGCCGCGGGCCCGCAGCCGGCGCAGCCCGCACCGCGCGGCGTACCGGCCGGTGAGCGTGAGGACGGTGAGCCCCGGGACGGCCAGCAGCACCAGCGCGCGGCTGAGGCCCAGCTGCCCGAGGAAGGAGACGACGCAGGTCAGGGCCAGGAGCAGGAAGCCCGCCCGGCCGACGCGGCGGTACTCGTCGCTACCGGTGCCGAACACCCGCTCCTCGTGCGCGCCGGTGCCCACCAGCAGGAGGGGCCAGGCGAGGACGAGCGCGGCGGCGGTGAGCACCACGGGGCGGGCAGGTGAGAAGGCGGCCGGATGGGCCAGCACGACGGCGCCGGTGGCCAGGACCGCGGCGGCGAGGTCGAGCAGGTGCAGGACCGCGGAGTACCGCCCGGCCCAGCGGCGGGGAACGGGACGGCCGACGGCGCGCAGGACGTGCCGCTGCTCGGCGGCCGGGCGCGGGACGGGCAGGGCCCGCGTGGCGGCCCCCGACCCGGAACCGGAGTGGTCCAGCAGCACATCTCCCCCTCGTCACTCAGAGTGCACGAGGGAGACGGCCGTCACGGACGGTGCATCGTCATGACGCCTCGACCTGCGTCCTGTCCCCCGATGCACGAAGAACACTCACAGAGCGTCATGGACGGGTCAACGCGGAGAGTGACGGTTCACCCGAAGGGGAGGGTTCAGGTGCGCGGGTGCACCACGTTCTGCGCCGCCTCGAGACCCAGGGCGAGCAGCTCCTCGGTGGCGTCGGCCGCCTCGGCGACCAGCAGGTCGAGCTCCTTGCGCTCGGTGGCCGAGAAGTCCTTCAACACGAAGTCCGCGGGGTCCTGGCGGCCCGGCGGCCGGCCGATGCCGACCCGGACGCGCAGGTACTCCTTGGTCCCGGCGGAGCGGCTGATCGAGCGCAGCCCGTTGTGCCCGCCCTCCCCGCCGCCGCGCTTGAGGCGCACGGCGGCGAAGGGGATGTCGAGCTCGTCGTGCACGACGACGAGGTCGGTCACCGGCAGCTTGTGGTAGTCGAGCAGCCCGCGCACGGGGCCGCCGGACTCGTTCATGTACGTCGTCGGCCGGGCCAGGACGACGCGGCGGCCGGCCAGGCGGCCTTCCCCGGCCAGCGCCCGGGCGCGGGCACCCTTGCCGGCGGCGAGCTTCACGCCGGCCCGGGCGGCGAGCTCGTCGAGCACCATCGCGCCGACGTTGTGCCGGTTGCCGGCGTAGGAGGGGCCGGGGTTGCCCAGCCCCACGACGAGGAAGGGGCCCTCGGAGGGTGCGGACGCCGCAGGGGCGCCGGCGGTGCCGGCGCCCCTGCGGGTCGTGCTCTCGGTCAGCGGGGACCTCAGCTGTTCTCGGTCGACTCGATCGACTCGCCGCTGCCCTGCGCGAGCGGCTCGGGGACGACGTCGCCCTCGCCGACGCCCTCGGCGGCCGGCGCGGACTCCTCGCGCTCGATGCCGGCCTCGGCCTCGGCCTCGGTGAGCTCGGCGTCGAGCTGCTCGGCGGTCGGGGCGCCCATGACGTTGACGACCAGGGCCTCGGGGTCGGTCAGCAGGGTGGCACCGGACGGCAGCGGGAGGTCGCCGGCGGTCACGCCGTCACCGGCGCCGCGGCCGGTGACGTCGACCTCGATGGTCTCGGGGATGGCGGTGGCCTCGGCCTCGAGGGAGACGGTGTTCAGCTCGACGCTGAGCAGGGTCTCGGGGCCGGACTCGCCGACGGTGACGACGGGGACGTCGACGGTGACGCGCTCGCCCCGGCGGACGACCAGCAGGTCGACGTGCTCGTGCTGGCGGGTCAGCGGGTCGCGCTGCACCGACTTGGTGAGCGCCAGCTGCTCCTGGCCGTCGAGGACGACGGTGATCAGGGCGTTGGTGCCGCCGTTGCGCAGCACCGCGGCGAACTCGCGGGCCGGCAGCGACAGGTGGACGACGTCCTGGCCGTGCCCGTACAGGACGGCCGGGATGCGGCCCGCGCGGCGCGTCCGGCGGGCGCTGCCCTTGCCGAACTCGGTGCGGGCCTCGGCGACGAGGCGGAAGTCAGCCACGGTGGTGTGCTCCTCAACAGCGGGTGGGCCGGGTGCCGGCGGCCGGGCGCGGCACACCTCGCAGGAGCACACGCACGTCGATCACGGAGTACGGACGGCCGTCTCCCTCGCCGGGCTCCGACCAGCGTACCCGGTGCTCAGCTGGCGCCGCCGAAGAGGCTGGTGACCGAGCCGTCCTCGAAGACCTCCTTGATCGCCCGGGCCAGCAGCGGGGCGATGGAGAGGACGGTGAGCTTGTCGAACTGGCGGGCCGGCTCGATCGGCAGCGTGTTGGTGATGACGACCTCGCTGATCTTGCTGTTCTTCAGCCGGTCGACCGCGGGGCCGGACAGGACGCCGTGGGTGGCGGTGACGATGACGTCGGCCGCGCCGGCCTCGAACAGCGTCTCGGCGGCCTTCACGATCGTGCCGCCGGTGTCGATCATGTCGTCGACCAGGATGCAGACCCGCCCGGCGACCTCGCCGACGACGCGGTTGGCGACCACCTCGTTGGGCCGCATGGGGTCGCGGGTCTTGTGGATGAAGGCCAGCGGGACGCCGCCGAGCTTGTCGCTCCACCGCTCCGACACCCGCACCCGGCCGGAGTCCGGCGAGACGACGGTGATGTCGCGGTCGCCCCAGCGGTCGCGCACGTGCGCGACCAGCAGGTCGAGGGCGAACAGGTGGTCGACCGGGCCGTCGAAGAAGCCCTGGATCTGCGCGGTGTGCAGGTCGACGGCCATGAGCCGGTCGGCGCCGGCGGTCTTGAACATGTCCGCGACCAGCCGGGCGGAGATGGGCTCGCGGCCGCGGTGCTTCTTGTCCTGCCGGGCGTAGGGGAAGAACGGCGCGACGACGGTGATCCGCTTGGCCGAGGCGCGCTTGAGCGCGTCGACCATGATCAGCTGCTCCATGAGCCAGGTGTTGATCGGCGCGGTGTGGCTCTGCACGACGAAGGCGTCGCAGCCGCGGACGGACTCCTCGAAGCGGACGAACAGCTCACCGTTGGCGAACTCGTAGGCGGCCGTGGGGGTCGGGGTGACGCCGAGGTGCCCGGCGATCTCGGAGGCCAGCTCGGGGTACGCCCGGCCGGAGAAGAGCATCAGGCTCTTGCTGGTGGTCTGCCGGATCGCACTCATCGGCTCACTGCCTCACTGCTCGTGGGTGGCCTCGGGGTCCGCCGGCCGGTCCGGTGCGTCACCCGCGGCCCGGCCCCCGGCCGGGTCCTCGGCCGCTGCTGCTGTCGCTGCCGCCGCGGCCTGCGCGGCGGAGGTGCCCGGGCGACGGCGTCCCACCCAGCCTGCCACATTGCGCTGCTTGGCCCGCGCCACACCCATGGCCCCCGGCGGGACGTCCTGGGTGATCACCGAGCCCGCGGCCGTGTAGGCGCCGTCCCCGACGGTGACCGGCGCGACCAGCATCGTGTCCGATCCCACACGGACGGCGTCGCCGATCGTCGTGTGGTGCTTGGCCACGCCGTCGTAGTTGACGAAGACGGTCGCCGCGCCGATGTTCGCCCCGCGGCCGATCGTCGCGTCGCCGACGTAGGACAGGTGCGGCACCTTCGACCCCTCGCCGACCGCGGCGTTCTTCGTCTCGACGAAGGCGCCCACCTTGGACCGGGCCGCCAGCCGGGTGCCCGGCCGCAGGTAGCTGAACGGCCCGACCGTCGCCCCGGGCCCGATCTCGGCCCCGGTGGCGTGCGTCCGCAGCACGGTGGCGCCCTCCCCCACCGTGCAGTCGGTCAGCGTGGTGTCCGGGCCGACGGCGGCGCCGGCCGCGACCGTCGTCGTCCCGTGCAGCTGGACGCCGGGCAGCAGCCGGGCCCCCGGCAGGACGGAGGCGGTGACGTCGACCCAGGTGGTGGCCGGGTCGACGACGGTGACGCCCGCGACCATGAGCGCGTCGAGGACGCGGTCGTTGAGGGTGCGCCGCCGCGCGGCGAGCTCCCGCTGGTCGTTGCAGCCGAGCACGTCGACCGGGTCCTGCGCCGCGACGGCGGCGACCGGGGCGCCGCCCTCGACCAGCGGCGCCAGCGCGTCGGTCAGGTACTGCTCACCCTGGGCGTTGTCGGTGGACAGCCCGGCGAGGACCCGGCGCAGCGTGGCCGCGTTCGCGACGTACACGCCGGCGTTGACCTCGCGGATCGACCGCTGCTGCGCGGTCGCGTCCTTCTCCTCCACGATGGCCCGGGGCGCGCCGTCCTCCCCCCGCACGATCCGGCCGAGGCCGGTGGGGTCCCCCACCTCGGCGGTCAGCACGGTGAAGACGCTGCCCGCCTCGTGGTGGGCCGCCACGAGCGCGGCCAGGGTGCCGGTGGTGAGCAGCGGCGAGTCGCCGTTGACGACGAGCACCGGGCCCTCGAGGTCGGGCACCGCCTCCAGCGCCACCTGCGCCGCGTGCCCCGACCCGCGCTGCTCCTCCTGCACGACGGCGCGGGCGTCCGGCGCGACGGCGGCCAGGTGCTCCTCGACCATCGCGCGGCCGGACCCGACGACGACCAGCGTGGTGCCCGCCGCCAGCGGCGCGGTCGCGGCGAGGACGTGGCCGAGCATGCTGCGCCCGCCGATCTCGTGCAGCACCTTCGGGGTGGTCGACCGCATCCGGGTCCCCTGACCGGCGGCGAGGACGACGACGGCGGCGACGGGCTGCTGCGGGCTCACGGATCTCCTCGACGACGGGTGCGACCGGGTGGGACGTTGCTGGGGGACTCGGACTCGAACCGAGACTTCCCGGCTCCAAAGGCCGGCGGGCTGCCGATTACCCCATCCCCCACCGCGCGCCGTCCCCGCACGGCACCGCGTGGGACGAGCCTAGGGGGCGGGCCGGAGGCGGGCACGGGAGCCGCCCGGACGGCGTCGTCCCCTCGAGGAGCGGTCCTCCCTACGGTGACGTAGGTTACGGCCCCGGAGCCGCCGGACGCCGACCCGGGGCCCGCGACGGACGACCCCTGGAGGCCCCGTGTCCGCCCCTTCCCTCACCCGGCCGACGGCCTTCCGTCCCGCAGACCCGGACAAGGGCCTGCCGCCCAACGCGCTGGGCAAGGAGAAGGGGCACCTGGAGCAGCTCACGCTCTACGTGTTCGTCGTCGTGCCGTTCCTCGCGCTGGCGGCCGTCGTGCCGGCGGTGTGGGGCTGGGGGCTGTCCTGGCTGGACGTCGGCCTGGCGGTCGGCTTCTACTTCCTGACCCTGCTCGGGGTGACCGTCGGCTACCACCGGTACTTCACGCACGGCTCGTTCAAGGCCCGCCGTCCGCTGCGGATCGCGCTGGCGGTCGTCGGCTGCATGGCCGTCCAGGGCCCGGTGGTGCAGTGGGTGGCCGACCACCGCCGCCACCACGCCTTCTCCGACCGCGAGGGCGACCCGCACTCGCCGTGGCGCTACGGCACCGACACCCGCGCGCTGCTCAAGGGCATGTGGCACGCCCACCTCGGCTGGCTGTTCGACCGGCGCCAGACCAACGCCGAGCGCTACGCCCCCGACCTGCTCAAGGACCGCGGCCTGCGGGTCACCAGCCGGCTGTTCATCCTGTGGGCGTTCCTGAGCCTGGCCGTCCCGACGGCGGTCGGCGGCCTGGTGACCGGCAGCTGGACCGGCGCATGGACGGCGTTCTTCTGGGCCGGGCTGGTGCGCGTCGCGCTGCTGCACCACGTGACCTGGTCGATCAACTCGATCTGCCACGTGGTGGGCAGCCGGCCCTTCGCCTCCCGGGACCGCGCCACCAACTTCTGGCCGCTGGCCGTCCTGAGCGCGGGCGAGTCCTGGCACAACCTGCACCACGCCGACCCGACCTGCGCCCGGCACGGCGTCCTGCGCGGGCAGGTCGACATCAGCGCCCGGGTCATCTGGGTGTTCGAGAAGCTCGGGTGGGCGCACTCGGTGAAGTGGCCCGACCCGGTCCGGCTGGCGGCCAAGCGGCGGGTCCCGGCCGCCGGCGCCGTGGCGTCCTGACCGCCGGCGCGCCCCGGCGACGGGCGCGGATGGGCCGCTCCCAGCGGCGCGAGCAGCTGGTGGCGGTCGGCCGGGAGGTGTTCGCCCAGCGCGGCTACGCGGCCACCTCGATCGAGGAGCTGGCCGCTCGCGCGGATGTGAGCAAGCCGGTCCTCTACGAGCACTTCGGCGGCAAGGAGGGGCTTTACACCGCCGTCGTCGACCGGGAGATGGCGCGGGTGCTCGAGCGGTTCACCTCCGCCCTGGCCGCCGGCGGCAGCCCGCGGGCGCTGCTGGAGCGGGCGGCGCTGGCGCTGCTGGACTACGTCGAGGAGGACACCGACGGGTTCCGCGTGCTCTCCCGCGACTCCCCCGGCTCGTACTCGTCGCTGATCGGGGAGCTGGCCCGCCGGGTCGAGCACCTGCTCGCCGAGCAGTTCGGCGCGCGCGGCCACGACCCGCGGCTGGCCGCGCTCTACAGCCAGGCGCTGGTCGGGATGGTCGCGCAGGTGGGCCACTGGTGGCTGGAGACCCGCTCGCCGGGGAAGGCCGAGGTGGCCGCCCGGCTGGTGGACCTCGCCTACAACGGGCTCGCGCACCTGGACCCCGACCCGGCGCTGCGGCACCGGGACGGCTGAGCTCAGCCGACCAGGCGGGCCCCCGGCACCGGCCCGTGCACCACCCGGACGGTGCGGAACAGGCCCTCCCCCGCCAGGACGGCGGCCAGCCGCACCGCCGCGTCCTCGTCGGCGGCCAGCGCGGCCACGGTCGGGCCCGACCCGCTGACCACCGCGGCGGCGGCGCCGGCGTCGACGGCCCCCCGCAGGGCCCGGCGCAGCGCCGGGCGCAGCGAGACGGCGGGCGCCTGCAGGTCGTTGGCGAGGGCCCCGGCGAGGGCGGTCACCGGGCCGCTGCGCAGGGCGGCGACCACCGGCTCGGGCGAGGGGAACGCGGCGCCGGAGGGCACCCGGCCCTCGGCGCGCAGCCGGTCGAGCTCGGCGTAGACGGCCGGCGTCGACAGCCCGCCCTCGGCGATGCCGAGCACCCAGTGCGACGGCCGCCGGGCGAGGACGGGGGTGAGCCGCTCGCCGCGGCCGCTGCCCAGCGCGACCCCGCCGGCCAGCGAGAACGGCACGTCGCTGCCCAGCTGCGCGGCCAGCGCGGTGAGGTCGCCGCGGGTGGCGCGGGTGCCCCACAGCGCGTCGAGGGCGACCAGCGCGGCCGCGGCGTCGGCGCTGCCGCCGGCCAGCCCCGCGGCGGCCGGGATGGCCTTGTCCACGGCGATGGCGGCGTCGGCGGCGACCCCGGCGTGCTCGGCGAGCAGCTCGGCGGCCCGCCAGACGAGGTTGCGCCGGTCTGTGGGCACCGGGTCGGGGCCGTCGGCGCCCTCGCCGGTCACCGTCACCGACAGCCCCTCGCCGGGGCGCACGGTCACCGTGTCCAGCAGGGAGACCGCGAGGTAGACCGTCTGCAGGTCGTGGAAGCCGTCCTCGCGCAGCGGGCCGACCGCCAGCGACACGTTGACCTTGGCGGGGGCGTGCGCGGCCACGGAGCCGTCGCCGCGGGTGTGGCCGGGGCCGCCCGGGGAGGACCAGCTCACGGCGCGGTCGCCGCCAGCCGGGCGAAGTCGGCCACCGACAGCTGCTCGCCGCGGGTCGCGGGGTCGATGCCCGCCGCCCGCAGCCGGGCCTCGGCGGCGGCCGGGCTGCCGGCCCAGCGGGCCAGCGCCGCGCGCAGGCCCTTGCGGCGCATCGCGAACGCGGCGTCGACGACGGCGAAGGTGGCGGCGCGGTCGCCGGGCGGCGGGTCGTGCCGGTCGAGGGCGACCAGCCCGGAGTCCACGTTGGGCTCGGGCCAGAAGACGCGGCGGCCGACGTTGCCGGCCCGGCGGGCGGTGCCGTACCAGGCGGCCTTCACCGACGGCACGCCGTAGGCGGCGCCGCCCGGCGGGGCTGCCAGCCGCTCGGCCACCTCGGCCTGGACGAGCACCAGCGCCCGGCGCAGCGAGGGCAGCAGCTCGAGCAGGTGCAGCAGGACGGGCACGGCCACGTTGTACGGCAGGTTGGCCACCAGCGCCGTCGGGGGCGGCCCGGGCAGCTCGGTCACCCGCAGCGCGTCGGCCTCGACGACGGTCAGCCGGCCGGCGAGGTCGGGCCGGCGGGCGGCCACCGTGGCCGGCAGCAGGGCGGCCAGCCGCGGGTCGATCTCGACGGCGGTGACCGCTGCGGCGGCCGGCAGCAGGCCGAGGGTCAGCGAGCCCAGGCCCGGCCCGACCTCGAGGACGACGTCGTCGGGGCGCAGCTCCGCGGTGCGCACGATCCGGCGGATGGTGTTCGCGTCGTGCAGGAAGTTCTGCCCGAGCGTCTTGGTCGGGCGCAGGTCGAGCTGCTGGGCCAGCTCGCGGATCGCGGCCGGGCCCAGCAGCCCGTCGGCCTGCTCGGGAGGTGTGCTCAGCGGGGTGTTCTCCGGGTGGATCAGAGGTAGCGACCGCAGTGCGGCCACGGCGAGGCGCCTCGGGCGGCGTAGAGCCGCTCCCCGATGTCGATCTGCTGCTCCCGGGTGGCCTGGTGCGGGTACTGGGCGTACTCGCCGCCGCCGTTGGCCAGCCAGGTGCTCTGGTTGAACTGCAGGCCGCCGTAGTAGCCGTTGCCGGTGTTGATGGACCAGTTGCCGCCGGCCTCGCACCGCGCCAGCGCGTCCCAGTCCAGCCCGCTGGTGGAGGGCTCCGGCGCCGGGCGCTCCTTCGTGCCGACGCTGACCAGCTCGTCGACCGCCGGGCGGGTGACCGAGGTGTTCAGCTGCTCGCGACCGGTCTCGACGCCGTCGGTGACGGTCACGCGGAAGGTGGTGGCCTGCTCGCCGTCGACGCCGGGCTGGGTGACGGTCTCGTCGCCCTCGAAGACGTTCGGGTCGTCGGTGCGGACCGTCTGGTGCGGGATCGGGGTGGTGACCACCTGCTCGGTCACCTGCACACGGTAGACCTGCAGCCGCATGGCGTTGAGCAGCGGCTGGGTCGCGAACAGGCTGGTCCGGTCGTGCGCGCCGAGGGTCACGCCCTGCTCGGCGAGCAGGTCGCCGGCGGTGGCCGCGGTGGTGGTCACCACGCGGGTGGCGCCGTCGACGACGAGCGTGACGGCCTTCGGGGTGGTGATCGACAGCGCCATGCCGTCGAGCGGGAGCCGCTCGCTGCGGCTGGCCGACAGCACCATGTCCTCGGCGCGGTAGCCGAGCTGGTCGAGCGCCTCGTCCACGGACAGGGCGGTCACGTAGACCTCGCGGGTCACGCCGTCGACGGTGAGCTGCAGCGGGCGGGCGCGGTTGACCACGACCGTGTCGCCGTCGGCCACCGCGGCCGCGGGGCGCGGGAGGACGACGTCGTGCGACTGCGTCCGCAGGCCCTCCTCCTCGAGGACCTCCCCGACGGTGTCGGCGTAGGTGCTGACCTCGCGGGCCTGCCCGTCGACGGTGAGCGTGAGCGACTTCTGCGCGGCGAACCAGGCCACGGAGCCGCCGACCAGCCCGAGCAGGACCAGGGCGAACAGGGCGAGCTTCAGCGTTCGGGGCACGACACTTCCACGGGGTCGAGGGACCGGGCAGGGGGTCGCACACCCGAGCGGCAGCCGACAGCGCGGGGGTTCCCGGGACCGTCGGACGCCGTCCGGCGATCCCACCCCGGCTGTCAGTCACGACACGATAACGAGTGCGCCACGTCTAGCAACGGTGCGCAGGAAGTGAAGCAGAGGGGCGACACGTCGACATGGAGCCGCGCCGACACGAACGGTGAGGGACGCGCCGCATGTGACAGCGGTGACGGATGCGGTGCGTGAGATCAGGCGGTGACCGACGTCACGGTGTGACCGGCGCCCCGGCCGGGCACCGGAGCGGGCTTCAGCCGGCCAGCGCCCGCTCGTTCGCCCGCACCGGGCGCAGCCAGGTGAGCAGGAAGCCGGCGACGGCGAGGCCCGCGGCCAGGCTCGCGAAACCCCCGGCGACCAGCGCGACCGGCAGCAGGTCGACGTTCTCGGTCACCCGGTCGCCGAGGTCGATGCCGGCGGCCAGCAGCAGCGTGCCGAGGGGCAGCAGCGCGAGCACGCTCGCCGCCGCGGTGACCAGGTGCGCGGTCCAGGTGCGCAGCGCCTCGTCGACCGGCACGTCGGCGCCCTCGGCCGGCAACGGGCGGACGAGGACGCGCAGCAGCGCCGTCTCGGCCAGCAGCCACGCCACGAGCGGGACCAGGAGCGCGACCCAGGCGACGGTGTCGGCGAGCTCGCCGCGCTGCCACATCAGGACGGTCACGAGGACCTCCGCGAGCACGACGGCGCGCGTGGTCCACAGCAGCCACGGCGAGACCTGCTCGCCGCGCCGCGGCCGGCGGGCGGGGTCGGACAGCCGCCAGCGCGGCCGCGGGCGGGTCGCCTCCGCGAGCACCACGCCGGCCAGCAGGCCGATGACGAGGGCGGGCAGCCAGAGGAACACCGACGCCTCGGCGAACATCACGACGCTGGCGACGATCCCCACGACGCCGAGCAGCAGCCCGAGCCGGCGCACGCGGCGGCCGTGCTGGGCCTGCCGCTGCAGCGCGGCCACGCCCTCGGGCGTGGGCGTGGCGAAGTCGATCGCCGCCGACGCGACGGCGCGGCGACCCGCGGCCAGGGCCCACGCGCGGGCGAGCAGCACGCCGGGCACCAGGACGGCGATGAACAGCACGACGGCGATGAGGCGACCCACGCAGACCAGTGTGCAACGCCGACGCGGTCAGTCGAGCCGGTCGGTCCCCCAGGTCCCGAAGACCCGCTCGGCGTTCCGGGTCAGGGCGTCGCACAGCTGCGCGACCTCCACGCCGGTGACCTCGGCCAACGCCCGGACGGTGTGCGGCACCAGACGCGAGGCGTTGGGCCGGCCGCGGTGCGGCACCGGCGTGAGGAAGGGCGAGTCGGTCTCGACGAGCAGCTGGTCCAGCGGCGTGAGCGCGGCGGCCTCGCGGAGGTAGCCGGCGTTGCCGAAGGTCAGCGTCCCGGCGAAGGACAGCACGAAGCCGCGCTCGACGCAGGCCTTCGCGAACGCGGCGTCGCCGGAGAAGCAGTGCATGACCACGTGCTCCGGCGCGCCCTCGTCGTCGACGACCCGCAACACCTCGTCGTGCGCGTCGCGGTCGTGGACGACCAGCGCGGCGCCGTGCTCCTTCGCGATGCGCAGGTGCGCCCGGAACGACGCCTCCTGCGCCGCCCAGCCCTCGGGCCCGGTGCGGAAGCGGTCCAGCCCGGTCTCCCCCACCGCGCGCACCCGCGGCAGCGCCGCCAGCCGGTCGATCTCGGCCAGCGCGTCGTCGTCGGCGGCGCCCTCCCCGGCCTCGTTGGGGTGGACGGCGACGGCGGCCAGCACGCCCGGGTGCCGCGCCGCCAGCTCCGCCGACCACCGCGAGGAGGGCACGTCGACGCCGACCTGCACCAGCCGCGGCACCCCCACCGCGGCCGCGGCGGCGATCTCGGCGTCCACCGCGTCGTCGTCCGCGGGCTCGTCGGTGCGGAAGCCGTTCAGGACGATGTCGAGGTGGGTGTGGCTGTCGACCGCCGGGGCCGGCAGCGGCTCCGGGGACGGCGGTGGCTCGCCCCGCCGGTTGGCGCGGGACGCGGCCGAGCGGCTCACTGCCCGGCCCGTGCGGCAGAGATGGCCATTTCTGCCGTCACGAGGCGTCGCCCTCCAGGCGGGCCAGCTCCTCCGCGACGACGGACTCGTCGAGCTTGCGGAACACCGGGGTGGGCGGGGACAGCGGCGTGCCCGACGGCAGCGGGCGCGAGGCCCACACCGCCTGCGCGTCGCCGTAGTCGCCGGTGATGATCGGGTACGGCGAGCCGTCGTCGAGGTCGGTGACCTCCTCGATGCGCGGCGCCGGCGACCAGACGCCGGTGCCGCCCAGCAGCTCGTGCACCTTCTGCGCCGAGTGCGGGAGGAACGGCGTGAGCAGCGCGTTGCAGTCGCTGACCGCCTGCAGCGCGGTGTGCAGCACGGTGTCCCGGCGGGCCGGGTCCTCCTTGAGCTTCCACGGCGCCTGGTCGGACAGGTACTTGTTCGCCTCGCCGACCACCCGCATCGCCTCGGTGGCCGCCGCCTTCTGCCGGTTGCGGGCCAGCAGGTCGCCGATCGGCCCGAACGCCGACGACGTCGAGGCCAGCAGCGCGCGGTCGGCGTCGGTCAGCTCACCCGGCGTCGGGACGGCGCCGACGTTCTTCGCCGCCATCGACACCGTCCGGTTGACCAGGTTGCCCCAGCCGGCGACGAGCTCGTCGTTGTTGCGCCGGAGGAACTCCGCCCAGGTGAAGTCGGTGTCCTGGGTCTCGGGGCCGGCGACGGCGACGAAGTAGCGCAGCGCGTCGGGGTCGTAGCGGGCGAGGAAGTCGCGGACGTAGATGACCACCTGGCGGCTGCTCGAGAACTTGCGGCCCTCCATGGTGAGGAACTCGCTGGAGACCACCTCGGTGGGCAGGGCCAGCCGGCCCAGCGAGCCGGGGCTGCCGCCCCTGTCGCCCTCGCCGTTGTAGCCCTGCAGCTGCGCGGGCCAGATCTCGGCGTGGAAGACGATGTTGTCCTTGCCCATGAAGTAGTAGGCGTCGGCGTCGGGCGACTGCCACCACTGGCGCCAGGCGTCGGCGTCGCCGGACCGGCGGGCCCACTCGATCGACGCCGACAGGTAGCCGACGACGGCGTCGAACCAGACGTAGATGCGCTTGTCGGGCCGGTCCCGCCAGCCGTCGAGCGGGATCGGCACGCCCCAGTCGATGTCGCGGGTGTAGCTGCGCGGCTTGAGGTCGTCGAGCAGGTTCCTGGCGAAGTTGAGCACGTTGGGCCGCCAGCCCCGGCGGCTGTCCAGCCAGTCGCCGAGGGACCGGGTGAAGGCGGGCAGGTCGAGGAAGTAGTGCTCGCTCTCGACGAACCGCGGCGTCTCGCCGTTGATCCGGCTGACCGGGTTGATCAGGTCGGTGGGGTCGAGCTGGTTGCCGCAGTTGTCGCACTGGTCGCCGCGGGCGCCGTCGTAGCCGCAGATCGGGCAGGTGCCCTCGATGTAGCGGTCGGGCAGCGTGCGGCCGGTGGACGGGCTGATCGCGCCGAGCGTCGTCTGCGGGAAGACGTACCCGTTCTTGAGCAGGCCGAGGAAGATCTCCTGGCTGACCCGGGCGTGGTTGACCGTGGTGGTGCGGGTGAACAGGTCGTAGGACAGGCCGAGGGCCTGCAGGTCGTTGACGATCAGCCGGTTGTTCCGGTCGGCGATCTCCCGCGGGCTCACCCCCTCCGCGTCGGCGGCCACGGTGATCGGCGTGCCGTGCTCGTCGGTGCCGCTGACCATGAGGACGCGGTCCCCGGCCATGCGGTGGTAGCGGCTGAAGACGTCGGAGGGGACGCCGAAGCCGGAGACGTGGCCGATGTGCCGCGGGCCGTTGGCGTAGGGCCAGGCCACGGCGGTCAGGATGTGCCGATCACTCACGACACCGAGGGTAGTGAGCGGCCGCTCCCCGCCTCGTCAGTGACCGGCGACGGTGCTCGCGGGCGGGAGCTCGCCGGCGACGGGCGTGGTCAGCGCGAGGGCGCCGAGGGCGACCCCGATCACCGCGACGGTGGCCAGGCGCGTCCGCGGGTGCCGGGTCGCGGCGGCCGGGCGGGGGCGCGGCGGGACCGCGGCGGACCAGGCGAGGGTGGCCGGCGCCGAGGTGAGCAGCAGCTTGCCGACCGGCACCGCCAGCGCCAGCAGCGCGACGGCCGGCAGCGGCAGCGTCGTCGGCAGGTCGCCGACCAGCGGGGTGACCAGGCTCACGGCGAACAGGCCCGCCACGCCCACGATCTCCGCGCAGGCCAGGCCGTTCGCGAGCCGCCGTCCGCCGTCGAGGGCCGCCAGGCCGCCGCCCGCGCACAGCACGATCCAGCCGGCCAGCCCAGCGAGCACCGCGACGACGACCGGCGCGGGCGGCCGCGACGCCACGGCGAACAGCCCGTCGAGCCCGGTCAGCCCGGCCGCGAGCAGCGCCGCGGCCTCCAGCCCGCAGACGGCGGCCAGCGCGAGCACGGCCGCCGGCCACCGCCGGGGCGTGGACGGTGCGGGTGCGGGGAGGGGTGCGTCGAGGACGCTGGTCGCCACGGGTCTGCTCCTGGCCGGGGACGTCGGTCACCGGTCAGGTCGTCCCGCGCGGGCCGGCGCAGGAGGGACGGCGGGGCACCCCTCACCCCCAGGGGTGAGCCGTCAGAGGCGCTTGCCGGTCCCCGCCCGTGCCGAGCCGGTGGCGAAGCGGCTGCGCCGTCGTCCGTAGATGAAGTACATGAGCACGCCGACGGCCATCCAGACGAAGAACCGCAGCCAGGTCTCGGTGGGCAGGTTGGCCATGAGCCACAGGCTGGCCAGCGCCGAGACGATCGGCAGCAGCGGCACCAGCGGCACGCGGAACGAGCGGGGCAGCTCCGGGCGGGTGCGCCGCAGGATCCACACGCCGAGGGAGACGAGGAAGAAGGCGAAGAGGGTCCCGATGTTCACCAGCTCGGCCAGCTCGGACAGCGGCACCAGCCCGGCCAGGACGGCGACGACGATCCCGGTGCCGATGGTGATCTTGTAGGGCGTGCCGTACCGCGGGTGCACGGTCCCGATCGACCGCGGGAGCAGTGCGTCGCGGCTCATCGCGAACAGCACCCGCGACTGGCCCAGCATCAGGATCATCACCACGGACGTGAGTCCGGCGAGCGCGCCCAGCGAGATGATGCTCGAGAAGAAGGTGAGCCCGTTCGCGGCGAACGCCCCGGCGAGCGGCGCGCTCTCGCTGAGCTCCGTGTAGTTCTGCATGCCCACGACCACCAGCGAGACGGCGACGTAGAGCAGCGTGCAGATGGCCAGCGAGCCGATGATGCCGCGGGGCAGGTCGCGGGCCGGGTTGCGGGTCTCCTCGGCCGCGGTGGCCACGATGTCGAAGCCGATGAAGGCGAAGAACACGATCGCCGCGCCGGCCAGGACGCCGCCCCAGCCGAAGGTGCCCTGGCTGAAGCCGGTGAGCACCGAGATCAGCGGGGTGTCCAGCCAGGTCTCGCCACCGTCGGCCGCGTTCTCGGCGGGCGGCACGAACGGCGAGTAGTTGTCGGCGACGAGGTAGAACGCGCCGACCACGATGACCAGCAGGACGACGGCCAGCTTGATGGCCACGATCACCGCGGTGACCCGCGAGGACAGCTTGATGCCGAGCACCAGGACGGCGGTCATCGCCAGCACGATCACGATCGCCGGGACGTTGAACGTCGCCGTCTCGCCCGCGATCGACGTCGGGAGCGCCAGGCCGACGTCGTCCAGCAACTGGTTGAGGTAGCCCGACCAGCCCACGGCGACCGTGGCCGCCCCCAGCGCCAGCTCGAGGACCAGGTCCCAGCCGATGATCCAGGCGACGAACTCGCCGAAGGTCGCGTAGGAGAACGTGTACGCCGAGCCGGCCACCGGGACGGTGGAGGCGAACTCGGCGTAGCAGAGCGCGGCCAGCCCGCACACGACGCCGGCGATCACGAAGGAGATCGCCACCGCCGGCCCGGCCTGGTTGCGGGCGACCACACCGGTGAGCACGAAGATGCCCGTACCGATGATCACCCCGACGCCGAAGACCGCCAGGTCCAGGCCCGAGAGGTTCTTCTTGAGCCGGTGTTCGGGTTCGTCGGTGTCGCGGATGGACTCCTCGACGGACTTGACCCGGCGCGACTCTGCGGCCACGGCGTCCTCCTCGGTCGGTCCCGGCAGCGGCCTCACGGGCAGCGTGGCACGAGGGGCGCGAGCCCGCACGCCTACGCTGCTGTCGCCCCGCCGCGGCGGCGGGACGGGAGGAGGCGCACCGGTGACCGACCAGCGGGCGGACGCCCCTCCCGGGCCGTTCGTGCCGACCACCCGGCCGCGCCCCGCCGGGGCGCCACGGCCGGCGACGACGCGGGCGGCCGGCGTCGACGCGATCGTCGACTGCGCCGTCTACGTGGAGGGGCGCCGGGAGCCGCCGGTGGACCCGATGGTGGCGCTGGAGGCCGCCGTCGAGCGGGACGGCTTCGTCTGGCTGGGGCTGTTCGAGCCGACCGAGGCCGAGCTGGGCGCGATCGCCGAGCGCTACGGGCTGCACCCGCTCGCCGTCGAGGACGCCGTCTACGCCCACCAGCGGCCCAAGCTTGAGCGCTACGACGACGACCTGTTCATGGTGCTCAAGACGGCGCGGTACGTGGAGCACGAGCAGCTGACCGCGACCAGCGAGGTGGTCGACACCGGCGAGGTCATGGTGTTCCTCGGCCCGCACCACGTGATCACCGTCCGGCACGGCGACCACAACGACCTGACCGAGCTGCGGCACCGGCTGGAGGAGCAGCGCGACCTGCTGTGCCTGGGCCCGTCGTCGGTGCTGTACGCGGTGGCCGACCACGTCGTCGACACCTTCGTCGACGTCGCCGAGCAGGTGCAGGACGACGTCGACGAGCTCGAGGCCTCGGTGTTCAGCCCCGACCGCACCGACGACATCGGCCGGCTGTACCAGCTCAAGCGGGAGCTCATGTCGCTGCGGCGGGCGGTCGGGCCGCTGGAGGTGCCCCTGCAGAAGCTGGCCGAGCGGCAGGTCGACTCGGTGCCGGGCCCGATGCGGTCCTACTTCCGGGACGTCCTCGACCACGCGATCCGGGTGCGCGACCAGGTGGGCGCGCTCGACGAGCTGCTGTCGTCGATCCTGCAGGCCTCGCTCGCGCGCACGTCGATGGCCGACAACGAGGACATGCGCAGGATCTCGGCGTGGGCGGCGATCGTCGCGGTGCCGACCGCGATCGCCGGGATCTACGGGATGAACTTCGAGCACATGCCCGAGCTGCACTGGCGCTGGGGCTACGCGATGGTCTGGCTGGTCATCCTCGTGACCTGCTCGCTGCTCTACCGCGGCTTCAAGCGCAACGGCTGGCTCTAGCGCCCGTGCCCGCGCGGTTGCGCGGAGGAGCACCTGATCCCGCCCTGGGTTCCGTGGTCCAGCGCGCAACCGGCGGAGCCTGTGGACAGCCGCAGCAGCCACATCCGGTGGTCGGGCACGGTGCCCCGGTGCCGCCCGCGCCTGCCGTCCCCGACCACCTGCGCGCGGGGGTCTTCCGCGGGTCGAGTGCGGTCGCCTCCGGAGCGCTGACCCGTCGGCAGCTGGGTGGATCCACCTGGCGGCGGGTGCTGCAGGACGTCTACGTCCACCGCGACGTCCCGCCGACGCACGAAGTCCGTGCCCGGGCCGCGGCGCTGCTCCTCCCGTCGGCCGTCGTCACCGGGCGCAGTGCAGCGGTCCTGTGGGGCCTCGACCTGGCCGGCCCGGGGGACGACGTCGAGGTGACCCTGCGGCCGGGCACCCACCAGGTCCGGCTCGCGGGCGTGGCGGCACGGCGGGCCGTCGTCCGGCCGGCCGACGTGACCCGCCGTCTCGGGCTGCGCGTGACGACTCCCGAGGCGACTGCGCTCCGCCTGGCCTCGGTCCTCCCGCGGGACCGCGCCGTGGCCGCCGTCGACCAGCTCGTCGTGTCCGGCCGCGCGGACCTCGCCACCGTCCGCAGGCTCGCCACGGACGCGCGGGGCCCGGGGTGCCGACGTGCGAGGGCGGTGGCCGGGCTGGCCGACGGGCTGGCCGGGTCACCGCAGGAGACCCGGCTGCGGCTCCTCCTCCGCGGCGCCGTTCCTGTGCCGGTGGCCCAGTACCGGGTGACCGACGCGTCGGGCGGGTGCGTCGCACGCGTCGACTTCGCCTGGCCGGATCGGCGGGTGGCGGTCGAGTACGACGGGCTCTGGCACGCCGAGCCGGGCCAGTTCGCCCGCGACCGGCAGCGGCTGAACCGGCTCCAGGCGGCCGGCTGGCGCGTCGTGTTCGTCACGGCTTCGGACCTGCACCGTCCTGCCGAGCTCCTCGCCCGGATCGCCGCGGCGCTGGCTGCCTGAGCTCCTGGACTGCGCCCTCCGGCACGCATCCGGGCGCGGGATTGGGTGTCTCTTCAGCGCAACGGGTGCCCTCAGGGCTTGGCGGCGACGACGGCGTCGTAGACGGTGCGGCGGGGCAGGCCGGTGCGGGTGACGACGGCGCGGATGGCGTCCTTGCGGCTGGCGCCCGCCGCCTCCTCCCCCGCCACCAGCGCGGCCAGCTCGGCGGGCGACAGCGACACCGGCTCCGGCGTGGCCCCCGCGACGACGAGGGTGATCTCCCCGCGCACGCCGTCGGCGGCCCACGAGGCCAGCGCGGACAGCGGCCCCCGCCGGACCTCCTCGTGCGTCTTGGTCAGCTCCCGGCACACCGCGGCCTCCCGCGCGTCCCCGAACGCGGCCGCGCAGTCGGCGAGCGCCTCGGCCAGCCGGTGCGGCGACTCGAAGAAGACCATCGTGCGGCGCTCGTCGGCGAGCGAGGCCAGCCGGGACCGCCGCTCCCCCGCCTTGCGCGGCAGGAACCCCTCGAAGCAGAACCGGTCGACCGGCAGCCCCGAGACCGCCAGCGCCGTCGTCACCGCGGACGGCCCGGGCACGGAGGTGACCTCGACGCCGGCGTCGATCGCGGCACGCACCAGCGTGTAGCCGGGGTCGGAGACCGAGGGCATGCCGGCGTCGGTGAGCAGCAGGACGGTCGCGCCGTCGGCCAGCGCCGCCATCAGCCCGGGGAGCCGCTGGCGCTCGACCGACTCGTGGAAGGTGACCACCCGGCCGGTCAGCGCGACCTCGAGGTCGGTGGCCAGCCGGTGCAGCCGCCGGGTGTCCTCCACCGCCAGGACGTCGGCCGACGCCATCACCTGCCGCAGCCGCGGGCCGACGTCGCCGGGCTGGCCGAGGGGCGCACCACCGAGCACGAGCCGTCCGGTCACGACGACGAGCCTGTCACGCCGGGGCGCACCGCCGTCCCACATACCCTGAGGCGCATGGCGGTCCTGGCTCCCGAGCGCACGGGCGCCGGGGACCAGCCGGACGACGCCCGCGCCCGTCCCCCGCGCCGCTGGCCGGCGCCCCGGCCGCGGGTGGACCGGATCCCGCCGCTGCCCGGCGACCGGCTGCTGTCGTGGGTCCTGGCCGCGGTGCTCGGCGCCGCCACGCTGGCCGGCCGGCTGGTCGGCATCAGCTACCCCGACACGCTGCTGTTCGACGAGGCCTACTACCCGCCCGAGGCGCACGACCTGCTGGTCTGGGGCCACGAGTACAACCGCGGCTACACGTTCATCGTCCACCCGCCGCTGGGCAAGTGGCTCATCGCCGCCGGCGAGCAGGTGTTCGGCTACACGAGCCTGGGCTGGCGGTTCCCCTCCGCGGTGGCCGGCGCGCTCGCCGTCGTCCTGCTCACCCGGCTGGCCCGGCGGCTGACCGGGTCCACGCTGCTCGGCCTGGTCGCCGGACTGCTGCTGGCGCTGGACGGCTTCGCGTTCACCGTCTCCCGGATCGGCCTGCTCGACGTCTTCCTGCAGCTGTTCGTGCTGGCCGCCGTCGCCTGCCTGGTGGTCGACCGGGACCGGGTGCGCGCTCGCATCGCCGCCTCGCTGCCGGTGCCGGCCACCGGCTTCCGCCTCGGACCGCGGGGCTGGCGGATCGCCGCCGGCCTGCTGTTCGGCTGCGCCTGCTCGGTCAAGTGGAGCGGCATCTGGTTCCTGGCGTCCTGCGCCGTGCTGTCCCTGTGGTGGGACCGGCAGGCCTGGCGGGAGGCCGGGGTCCCGAGGCCGACGACGACGGCGCTGCGCCGCGGCCTGCCCGGCGCCACCTGGGCGCTGGCCGCCGTGCCGGTGCTCACCTACGTCGCGAGCTTCGCCGGGTGGTTCCTCGGCGAGACGGCGCAGGGGCGCTGGTGGGCGCAGCGCAACCCGGGGACGGCGTTCCCGTGGGTCCCCGACGCGCTGCGCTCCTGGTGGCACATGCACGCCGAGTGGTGGACCTTCCACAACGGGCTGTCCACGCCGCACCCGTGGGAGTCGGGGCCCTGGACCTGGCTGGTGAACGGCCGGCCGATCCTGCTGTGGAACCCGCAGGGCCTCACCGACGCCGCGGGCGACCAGGTGGTCCGCTACATCCTCATGGTCGGGACGCCGACGCTGTGGCTGGCGTTCGCGCCCGCGTTGGTCTGGACCGCCTGGCGGATCGTCGCCCGCCGCGACCCGGCCGCGCTGCTGGTGGCCGTCACGGTGGCCGCCGGCTGGGGCACCTGGTTCCTCAACCCCGAGCGCACGATGTTCGTCTTCTACATGGCGCCGGTGCTGCCGTTCTTCGTGCTGGCCGTGACCCTGGTGCTGCAGGACGTCCTCGGCCGCCCGGGCGCTCCCGAGTGGCGGCGCAGCGCCGGCCTGGCCGCGGTCAGCGGCTACGTCGCGGTGGTGGCCGGCACCTTCGTCTTCTTCTACCCGGTGCTCGCCGGGCGCCCGCTGTCGCACGCCGACTGGCTGCTGCGCATGTGGTTCCCGTCCTGGTTCTGAGCGGCCGTCGTTCCGAGGGGCCCGTCGCCGCGACAGACGGTCGGGGCGTACGGCTGAGCCCCGGGTCCGCGCGTTGACACGTGCAGGTAGATACCTGCACGATCGGCGGCGTGCAGCCCGGAGGCGAGGACGCCGTCTTCAAGGCGCTGGCCGACCGCACCCGGCGGCTCCTGCTCGACCGCCTGCGGGAGCGCGACGGCCAGACGCTCGGCGAGCTGTGCGCGGGCACCGGCATGGCGCGCCAGTCGGCCACGCAGCACCTCGACGTCCTCGTCGCCGCGGGACTGGTCACCGCCGTCCGCCGCGGCCGGGAGCGGCTGCACCTCCTCAACCCGGTCCCGATCGCCGAGATCGAGCGGCGGTGGATCGCGGCGTTCGACCGGCCGCGCCTGCAGGCGCTGTCCGCCATCCGCACCGCAGCAGAGGAGCACGCCATGAGCGAGCGGGTCCCCGAATACGTCTACGTCACGTACATCCGCGCCTCGGCCGCGCAGGTCTGGCACGCGCTGACCGACGCCGACCTCACGGCCCGCTTCTGGGGCCACGCGAACGTCTCGGACTGGGAGCCGGGCTCGCGCTGGGAGCACCGGCGCACCGACGGGTCGGGCGTCGCCGACGCCGGCGGCCGGGTGCTCGAGACCGACCCGCCCCGGCGCCTGGTGGTCACCTTCGGGGAGGCCGACGGCGAGGAGCCCCCGGGCGGGGACTCGGTCGTGACGTTCCTCGTCGAGGAGCACGGCGGCATCGTCCGGCTGACGGTGACCCACGAGAACCTGGCGGGCGAGACCGAGCTGGGCCAGGTGTCGCAGGGCTGGCCCGCCGTGTGCGCCAACCTCAAGTCGCTGCTGGAGACCGGCGAGGTGCTGCCGGAGGCGCCGTGGGCGATGGCGCCGACCCCGGCCTGACCGTCGTCCGGGGTCCCGGAACGGCGGACGCCGCCGGGGCGGGTGCCCCGACGGCGTCGGCGGTGGTGCGGTCTGGGTGGAGCTGAGGGGATTTGAACCCCTGACCCCCTCGATGCGAACGAGGTGCGCTACCGGACTGCGCTACAGCCCCTGACTGCGGGCCCAAGACTACCGCCCGCGACCCCGGGCGCCACCAGCGGGGTGGCACCCGGGGTGTCGCGTTCTAACCGTTGACCACGCGCGGCTGGTACAGGTCGATGTCGGCGAAGCCGATGTCGTCGTCGTCCAGGCCGACGACGGCGCTGTCCTGCCAGCCGGCCGGCACCGGGCGGGCGGCCACCACGCGGGCCGGGCGCAGCGGGTGCACCGGCGCGAGCGGCAGGCTCGGGTGCGGCAGGCCGACGGTCGGGTGCAGCGACTCGTCGTCGGTGAGCACCGGCTCGGCGACCAGCGGCTCGGCCACCCGGGGTGCCGGCCGCGGCGCGGGGCGGGCGGCCGGCCGCGCGGTCGAGCGGGCGGTGACGCGGGCGGCCCGGCGGGCGGCGGCCCGCTCCCGGCGCGCGGCGGCCCGCAGCACCACCAGGTAGCCGACCAGCGCGACGTCGAGCAGCCCCTGGGCCACCCACAGCCACGGGGTGAGGGTCAGCGCGCCGGCCAGCGCCAGCAGCGTCAGCGCCAGCAGCCCGGCCAGCGTGCGCCGCCGGACGGCGTGCACGTCGATCCGCAGCTCGCCGGTCTGCCGCAGCAGGTCGCGGTCCACCGCGACCCGCTCGGTCTCCGCCGAGCGGACCGGGTCACCCACGCGCCGGCGCTGCAGCGTCCGGCCCCGGGTGACCTCCGCGCGGGTCGCCGGAGAGTCCCCGCGGGTCACCACCATCGGCACCAGCACGACGAACCACAGCACGACCAGCGCGGCGAGAAGCACGCCTGACCCCATCGAGAACACCACCCGTCACACGAGTCACTTGCCGCGGCAGGTTATGCACGCGAATCCCCAGGTAGAGGGATGTTCCTGGGCGTGTCGCGCGACTGGTCGTGTGACGGAAGGGGTTTGCCAAGCGGCGCGTCGACACGTAGTCGACTGCTCACGAAGCGTGAACGTGATAGAGACGCGTCAGCGGGGTGCGCGGGAGGCCCAGAGCCGGAGCACGCCGTGCGGCACGTCCTCGGCCAGCAGCGCGTAGGCGAGGTGGTCGCGCCAGTCGCCGTCGATGTCGAGGTACCGGCGCAGCAGCCCCTCGCGGCGGAAGCCGAGCCGCTCGACCAGCCGCTGGCTCGGCCCGTTCTCCGGGCGGATGTCGGCCTGCAGCCGGTGCAGCCCGCCGGGGCCGAACGCGTGGTCGCACACCAGCGCCACGGCGAGCGAGGCCATCCCCCGCCCGGCCACCTCCCGGTCGATCCAGTAGCCCAGCGACCCCGACCGCAGCGCGCCCCGCACGATGTTGTCCACGGTGACCTGCCCGGCCAGCCGCCCGTCCACCCGGACGGCGAACGGCAGCGCCGCCCCGGTCCGGGCGCGGCGGGCGACCGAGCGGCGCATCGCGCGGTAGGCCGCCGGCGTGTGCCGGACCGACCAGGCCACCCCCGCCGAGGGCTCCCACGGCCGCAGCCAGGACTCGTTGGCCAGCCGCAGCCGACTCCACTCGGCGGCGTCGCCGCGGCGGAGCGGGTGGAGCACGACCGGGCCGTGCGCCAGGCGGGCGGGCCAGCCCGGGTGCTGCACCGGGTCCAGGTCAGCCGCCCAGCAGCAGGGGCATGACCGTCACGAGCCCGCCCTCGGCGACCTCGGTGACGTCCTCGTCGACGACGACCAGGCAGTTGGCGCGCGCCATCCGGGCCAGCATCGCCTCGTCGCCGTCGCCGAGCGGCTCGACGACGTAGCCGCCGTCGGGGTGGCGCATGACCTGGCCGTGCAGGTACTGCCGGTAGCCCAGCGGCGAGACCAGCCGCTCCGCGGAGATCGCCTGCACGGTGCGGCGGAACAGCTGCCGCTTGCCCAGCATCGAGCGGATCGCCGGGCGCACGAAGACCTCGAAGGACACCAGCGCGGCGACCGGCTCGCCGGGCACGCAGATGACCGGCACCTCGTCCCGGCCCAGCCGGCCGAAGCCCTGCACCGGTCCCGGGTGCATCGTCACCTGACGGAAGCGCATGGGGCCGAGCTCCGCGAGGACCTCCTGCACCATGTCGCCCTCGGCGGCGAAGGTGCCGGCGATGAGCACCAGGTCGCTGCGCAGCAGCTGGCTCTCCAGCACCTCGGTCAGCCGGCGCCGGTCGGTGGGCAGGATCCCCCAGCGGTAGGCGGCCGCGCCGGCGTCGCGGGCGGCCGCGGCCAGGGCGTAGGTGTTGACGTCGACCACCTGGCCGGGCACGGGCTGGGCGGTGATGTCGACCAGCTCGGTGCCGGCGGACAGGACGGCGACCCGCGGCCGGGGCCGGACGTGCACCCGGTCGCGCCCGACGGCGGCGAGCAGGCTGATCTGCGCCGGGCCGATCGGGGTGCCGGTGCGGACGGCGACGGTGCCGGGCGAGACGTCGTCGCCGGCCCGCCGGACGTAACCGCCGGCCTCCGGTGCGCCGTGCACCTGCACCCGGACCAGCCCGCGGTCGGTCCACACGGCCGGGACGACGACGTCGGCGCCGGTGGGCAGCATCGCGCCGGCGGCCACCTTCTGCGCCAGCCCGGGCGCGAGCGCGGTCGGGCCCGCCGCGCCGGCGACGGTCTCCCCCACCACGGCCAGCTCCACCGGCGCGTCCGGGGTGGCGGCGGCGACGTCCTCGGCCCGGACGGCGTAGCCGTCCAGCGCCGCCTGGTCGAAGGCGGGCAGCGCGCGGGCGCTGACCACCTCCTCGGCGCAGAGCAGGCCCTGGGCGTCGAGGACGGCGAGCTCGATCGGCTCCGGCTGCGGTACCGCGGCGAGGATCTCGTCCAGGTGCGCCTCGACGGTGCGCAGCACCGGCGTCTCCGGCTCGGCGGCCGCCGGCGGGGCCGGGAGCGCCGCGTCGGGGCCGATCGCGGCCGTGGTGTGCACCGCCAGCCGCGGCGACGTCGGGGGGTCGAGGGTGGCCCCGCTGCGGAGGTCCAGCGCCGTGGTGTCCCGCGCCCCGGGCGTGCCGTTCTCGCTCATCGCTGCGATCGTCCCCCCTGCGGGGAGCAGGTCAGGCCTGCGACGCGCCCTCGGCGGGCAGGTCGGCGACGAACTCGGTCAGCCAGGAGCGCAGCGCGGGGCCCAGGTCCTCCCGCTCGGCGGCCAGCCGGATGACCGCCTTGAGGTAGTCGAGCTTGTCGCCGGTGTCGTAGCGGCGGCCGTCGAAGACCACGCCGTGCAGCGGCTCGCCGCGCTCGACCAGCGTGGCCAGCGCGTCGGTCAGCTGGATCTCCCCGCCGCGGCCGGGCGCGGTCTCGCGCAGCACCCCGAACACCTCGGGGGCGAGCACGTAGCGACCGATGATCGCCAGGCTGCTCGGCGCCTCGTCGACCGGCGGCTTCTCCACCAGGCCGGTCACGGTCACCACGCCGTCGGACGAGCCGGGCTCGACCGCGACCGCGCCGTACTTGTCGATGTTCTCCCGGCCGACGTCGAGCAGGGCGATCACCGAGCCGCCGTGCTCGGCCTGGACGGCGAGCATCTGCTCGAGCAGGTGGTCGCGGGCGTCGATCAGGTCGTCGCCGAGCAGGACGGCGAACGGCTCGTCGCCGACGAAGGCGGCCGCCTGCAGCACCGCGTGGCCCAGCCCGCGCGCCTCGCCCTGCCGGACGAAGTGCACCTGGGCGACCTCGGTGGACTCGTGCACGGCGGCCAGCCGGTCGGCGTCGCCCTTCTTCTCCAGCGCGGTCTCGAGCTCGGGGGTGCGGTCGAAGAAGTCCTCGATCGCCGCCTTGTTGCGGCCGGTGACCATGAGCACCTCGCCGAGGCCGGCTCGTGCGGCCTCCTCGACGATGTACTGCAGCGCCGGCCGGTCGACGACGGGCAGCAGTTCCTTGGGCACCGCCTTCGTGGCGGGGAGGAACCTGGTCCCCATCCCCGCGACGGGGATGACGGCCTTGCGCGCCGGACGCGGCGTCGGGGTCGACATGGGGTGGGAGCCTATCCAGCCCGTCGCGGGCCGGTCTCCCGCCACTAACCTTCGCGAGTGACCTCCGCGCAGGACGGCGAAGCGGCCAAGGCCGCGCTGCGCGAGGCGGTCGTCGCCCGCCGCCGGTCCCGACCCCCGGCCGAGCGCGCCGCCGCGGCCGCCGCGGTCGCCGCGGCGCTCCTGCAGCGCCTGACCGGGGTCCGGCTGCTGGCCGCCTTCGTGCCCGACGAGACCGAGCCCGGCCACGGGCGGCTGCCCGCGGTGTTCACCCAGCTCGGGACCCGGGTGCTCCTGCCGGTGGTCCCGGACAGCGGCGCCGAGCTGCGCTGGGCGGTCGACACCGGCCGGCTGGCGCCGGGCCGCTTCGGGCTGCTGGAGCCGGTGGGCCCGCGGCTGGGACCGACGGCGCTGGGGACGGCGGAGGTGGTCGTCGTCCCGGCCCTGGCGGTCGACCGCAGCGGCGTGCGGCTGGGGCGGGGCGGTGGCTACTACGACCGCGCGCTGCAGCACGCCCGCCCCGACGCGGTGGTCGTGGCGCCGGTCTTCGACGACGAGCTGGTCGACCGGCTGCCGGCCTTCGAGCACGACCGCCCGGTGACCGCCGTCGTCACCCCCTCCGGCGGCTGGCAGGAGATACCGGCCAGTAGGTGACACGGTGGGTCGACCCGTCAGCGCCGACGTCGAGGAGCCCTCGTGTCCCCGGAGATCGTCACGATCCTGGCGCTGGTCGCCATCTTCGCGATCGCCACGTTCCTGCCGATCAACATGGGGGCGCTGGCGTTCACGGCCGCGTTCCTCGTCGGCACGCTGTCGGTCGGCCTGAGCACCGACGACATCCTCGCCGGGTTCCCCGCCGAGCTCGTGCTGACCCTGATCGGCGTCACGTACCTGTTCGCGATCGCGCAGAACAACGGCACCGTCGACCTGCTGGTCAGGAGCGCGGTACGCCTGGTCGGCGGCCACGTCGCCGCCATCCCCTGGATCATGTTCTTCGTCACCGCGCTGCTCACCGCGATCGGCGCGCTCTCCCCCGCCGCGGTCGCGATCATCGCGCCGATCGCGCTGGGCTTCGCCGCCCGCTACGGGATCAACCCGCTGCTCATGGGCATGATGGTCATCCACGGCGCGCAGGGCGGGGGGTTCTCGCCGATCAGCGTCTACGGCGTCACGGTGAACACGATCGTCGACGACGAGGGCCTCCCGGGCAGCCCGATCGCGGTCTTCCTGGGCAGCCTGTTCTTCAACCTGGCCATCGCGCTGGTGCTGTTCGTCGTGCTCGGCGGCCGCCGGCTGCTGGGCCGGAAGGTGAGCGTTGCGGCCCCCGCCGACACCGAGCACGCGGGGGCCACCGTCGGGCACGGCCGCGGCGCCCCGCCCGGGCCCGCCGTCGGCGGCGGCAGCGGCGGGCACACGGCCGACGGCGAGCCCGAGCAGCCGCAGAAGGCCACCCTCGACCAGGTCCTGACCCTGGTCGGCCTGGCCGCGGTCGCCGTCCTGGCGCTGGTGTTCGACCTCGACATCGGCTTCGTGTCGATCACCGTCGCCACCGTTCTGGCGCTGTTCCAGGCCGCCCGGCAGAAGGGGGCGGTCGGCCAGATCAGCTGGTCGACGGTGCTGCTGATCGCCGGCGTCCTCACCTTCGTCTTCGTGCTGCAGGAGGCCGGCACGATCGACTACGTCGGCGAGGCGGTGATCGGCCTCGGCGTGCCGCTGCTCATCGCGCTGCTGCTCTGCTACATCGGCGGCATCGTGTCGGCCTTCGCCTCCTCGACGGCGATCATCGGCGTCTCGATCGCGCTGGCGGTGCCGTTCCTGCAGGCCGGGGAGATCGGCGCCGTCGGGGTCGTGGTGGCGCTGTCGGTAGCCTCCACGATCGTCGACGTCAGCCCGTTCTCGACCAACGGCGCGCTGGTGCTCGCCAACGCCCAGGACGTGGACAAGGACCGCTTCTACAAGCAGATCCTCGCCTACGCCGGGATCGTCGTGGCCGTCGGTCCGCTGCTGGCCTGGCTGGTCTTCGTCGTCGTCCCCTCGTTGTTCTGACCGGAACGGAGAGCCAGGCCATGACCGGACCGCTGGACGGCGTGCTCGTCGTCGACCTGACCCGCGCCCTGGCCGGGCCGCACGCCGCGATGATGCTCGGCGACCTCGGCGCCCGGGTGATCAAGGTGGAGAACCCCGGCGGCGGGGACGACACCCGCGGCTGGGGGCCGCCGTTCGTCCAGCCCGAGGCCGGTGACCGGGAGTCGACGTACTTCCTGTCGGCCAACCGCAACAAGGAGTCGGTCACCCTCGACCTCAAGGACGAGGACGACAAGGAGCTGCTGCGCGAGCTGGTCCGGCGGGCCGACGTGCTGATGGAGAACTTCCGCCCCGGCACGCTCGAGCGCCTCGGCTTCGGCACCGCCGTGCTCGCCGAGCTCAACCCGCGGCTGGTCACCCTGTCGATCTCCGGCTTCGGCCACGACGGCCCCGAGGGCGGCCGCGCCGGCTACGACCAGATCGCGCAGGGCGAGGCCGGGCTCATGTCGCTGACCGGCCCCGGCCCGGACGACCCGCAGCGCGTCGGCGTCCCGATCGGCGACCTGCTGGCCGGCATGTACGGCGCCTACGGCGTGCTCGCCGCGCTGCACGAGCGGGAGCGGACCGGCCGCGGCCAGGTGGTGCGCACCTCGCTGCTGGCCGCCGTCGTCGGCGTGCACGCCTTCCAGGGGACGGCGTGGACGGTGGGCGGGCAGGTCGGCCGCGCGCAGGGCAACCACCACCCCTCGATCGCCCCCTACGGCCTGTTCCACTGCAAGGGCGGCAGCGTGCAGCTGTCCTGCGGGTCGGAGTCGCTGTGGCGGCGGCTGTGCGCCGAGTTCGACCTGGACCCCGACGCGCCGGGCCTGGCCACCAACGGCGAGCGGGTGGGCAACCGGCAGCAGGTCATCGAGCTGCTCGAGCGGACCTTCGCCGACGTCGACGCCGAGACGCTGCTCGCCCGGCTGGCCGCCGCCGGCGTCCCGGCGGGGAAGGTGCGCACGATCGACGAGGTCTACGGCTGGGAGCAGACGCTCTCCCAGGGCCTGCTGGTCGACGTCGAGCACGCCACCCTCGGCCGGCTGCAGCTGCCCGGCCCGCCGCTGCGGTTCTTCGCCGCCGGTCCCGACGGCGAGACCGAGACGACCCGCCGCGACCACGCCGCTCCCCCGGTGCTCGGCGGCTCGGACGAGGCGGTCCGCGCCTGGCTGGCGCGGTGAGCGGGCGGCTGGACGCCCGCACCCTGCGCGACCTGGTCCTCGACCCCGGCTCCTGGACGAGCTGGGACGCGCCGATCGGCCCCCGCGACGTCGACCCGCAGTACGCCGCCGAGCTGCGCGCCGCGGCCGAGCGCAGCCGCCAGGACGAGGCCGTGGTCACCGGCGAGGGCCGGCTGCGCGGCCGGCGGGTGGCCGTCGTCGCCGGGGAGTTCGGCTTCCTCGCCGGGTCGATCGGGGTGGCCACGGCCGAGCGGCTGGTCGCCGGGATCGAGCGGGCCACCGAGGAGGGCCTGCCGCTGCTGGCCGCGCCGGTGTCCGGCGGCACCCGGATGCAGGAGGGCACGGTCGCCTTCCTGCAGATGGTCGGCATCACCGCGGCGATCGCCCGGCACAAGGCCGCGGGCCTGCCCTACCTGGTCTACCTGCGCGACCCCACCTTCGGCGGCGTGCTCGCCTCGTGGGGGTCGCTCGGGCACGTGACCATCGCCGAGCCCGGCGCGGCGGTGGGCTTCCTCGGCCCGCGGGTGTACGAGGCGCTCTACGGCGAGCCGTTCCCGGCCGGCGTGCAGACCGCCGACCACCTCGCCGAGCGCGGCCTCATCGACGCCGTCGTGCCGCACGAGGACGTCGCCGACCTCGCCGACCGGGCGCTGTCGGTGCTGTCGGCCCGGCGCACCTGGCACGCCGACGTCCGCGACGCCGAGCGCCCGACGCCGGAGGACGGCACCGAGGACGACGACCCGGAGGACGGCCGCAGCGCGTGGGACGTCGTCACCGCGTCCCGGCGGCCCGACCGGCCGGGCGTGCGGCGGCTGCTGCGGACGGCGGCCACCGACGTCGTCGGGCTCTCGGGCACCGGCGCCGGCGAGAAGGACCCGGGCCTGCTGCTGGCGCTGGCCCGCTTCGGCGGCGCGCCGTGCGTCGTCCTCGGGCAGGACCGGCGCGGGCAGTCGCTGTCCGCGCCGCTGGGCCCGGCGGCGCTGCGCGAGGCCCGTCGCGGCATGCGGCTGGCCGCCGAGCTGCACCTGCCGCTGGTGACGCTCATCGACACCCCGGGCGCGGCGCTGTCGGTGGAGGCCGAGGAGGGCGGGCTGGCCGCGGAGATCGCCCGCTGCCTGGAGGACCTGGTGACGCTCCGGGCGCCGACGCTCGCGGTGCTGCTCGGCCAGGGCACCGGCGGCGGCGCGCTGGCGCTGGTGCCGGCCGACCGGGTGCTCGCCGCGGCCAACGGCTGGCTGGGCCCGCTGCCGCCGGAGGGCGCGTCGGCGATCGTGCACCGCACCGTCGACCGGGCGCCGGAGATGGCCGCCGCGCAGGGCGTGCGGGCGACCGACCTGTGGCGGGCCGGGATCGTCGACCGCGTGGTGCCCGAGCGGCCCGACGCCGCCGACGAGCCGGTCGAGTTCTGCCGCCGGCTCGGCCGGGTGCTCGGCGAGGAGCTGGCCGGGCTGCTCGGGCGCGACGACGCCGAGCGGCACCGCAGCCGCCTGCACCGCTACCGCCGGCTGGGCCGCTAGGCGGCGCTACCAGGTGGCGCCGGGGCGTAGGTGCCGGAGCTCCGCTCCTGACCGCCGGGGTCGACCAGCCACGCGCGCCGGGTGCCCCACTCGGTGTCCTCCGGGGCGATGACCGGCGTCGCGCCGGCGGCGACGCCGCGGGCGAAGCGGTCGTCGACGTCGGCGGGGTCGTCGAGCACGAGGTACAGCCCCGCCGGACGACGGTGGAGCCGAGCGCCGTCATCCAGGCCGGGGCGGCCGGCGCGTCGCGATAGCTGAGGCAGGCGGCCAGGCGCGCTCCCTTGGCGCGAGCCAGTCGCCCCGCCGGTCCCGGCAGGGACCAGCGGCCCCTGCCGGTGGTCGCGAGCCCGAGCTCCGACCGACTGCCTCCGCACGGCGACTGCGGGGAAGTCGCGGTGCGGCGCGCGTCGCAGGCGGCGACGTCCCCGCGGTTGCGCGCCGAGGAAGGGCCACGGCCGCAGGAGGGACGTCCCGGTCAGGCCGCGGTGGCCTCCGGGACCAGCCCCCAGGCGGCCGCGACCAGCTCCAGGCTGCGGACCCGCTCCGCCACGCCGTGGGTGGACGCCGACAGCATCAGCTCGTCGGCGCCGGTGGCCGCGGCCAGCCCGCGCAGCTGCGCGGCGACCTGCGCGGGGTCGCCGACGACGGCGTTGCTCGGCATGTTCTCCGCGGCCGCCCGCTCGGGGTCGGCCTGCGCCTCCTCCGGGCTCGGCACCGGGCGCAGCCGGTTGGTGCGGATGGCGAGGCGCAGGAGCTGCCCGGGCAGCGCGAGCCGGCGGGCCTCTCCCTCGCTGTCGGCGGCGAGCACGTTCGCCGTCACCACCGTGTACGGGCGGTCGAGCGCCGGCGAGGGCCGGAACGACTCCCGGTACAGCTCGACGGCGGCCTGCACGTCCGGCCCGCCGAAGTGGTGGGCGAAGGCGAACGGCAGCCCCAGCGCCCCGGCGAGCTGCGCGGAGAAGCCGCTGGAGCCCAGCAGCACGACCTCCGGCGACGACGTCGGCGCCGGGGTCGCCGTGAAGTGCTCGGCCAGCCCGCCCTCCACCCGCCGGTCGCCGAGCAGGCCGAGGAGGTCGAGCAGGTGCTGGGGGAAGTCCTCGGCGCTCAGCGCCGCCGGGTCCCGGCGCAGCGCGATCGCGGTGTGCGCGTCGGTGCCCGGCGCGCGGCCGATGCCGAGGTCGATCCGGCCCGGGTGCAGCGCCTCGAGCAGCGCGAACTGCTCGGCGACGACCAGCGGCGCGTGGTTGGGCAGCATGACCCCGCCCGAGCCGACCCGGATGCGACCGGTCACCGCGGCCAGGTGCGCGATGAGCACCGGCGGGCTGGTGCTGGCCACCGCCGGCATGTTGTGGTGCTCGGCCACCCAGAGACGGGTGTAGCCCAGCCGGTCGGCGGCCTGCGCGACTCGCGTGGTGGCGGCCAGGGCGTCGGCGGTGGACTGCCCCGAGCCGACCGTGGCCAGCTCGAGGACGGACAGCGGCAGGGGCGCGGTCTCGGACATCACCGCGCGCAACGCCGCCGGGACCGGCCCGGCTTCCCGCGCCTCAGCCGGCGGCGTCCCCGCCGTGCGGCACCCGGCGGGAGCGGTCGGGGTCGAGGTGCTCGACGACGGTCTCGAGCACCTCGCGCAGCAGCTCCGTCTGCTCGGCGGTGAGCGGGTCGAACAGGGCGCTCCGGACGGCGTCCACGTGCCCGGGCGCGACGCTGCGGACGAGGTCCCAGCCGGCGTCGGTGAGCACGGCGACGTTGCCGCGGCCGTCCTCCGGCGAGCGCTCGCGGCGGACCCAGCCGCGGTCCTCCAGCCGCGCCACGGTGTGCGAGAGCCGGCTCTGCGACTGGTTGGCCCGCCGGGCGAGGTCGCTCATCCGCCGGCTGCGGCCGGGCGCCTCGGACAGCATCGCCAGCACGACGTAGGCGGCGTGGGAGAGGCCGGCGTCGCGCTGGAGCTGCGCGTCCAGCTCGCGCGGGAGCAGCTCGGCGAGGGTGAGCCAGGCGCGCCAGGCCCGCTGCTGGGTCTCGTCGAGCCAGCGCGCGGTCACGGAGGCGACGGTACCGGCGCGTCGTCACCCGGATGAGCCGCCCGGCACCGGATCCGGTGGTACGCACTGTGAGCGGCCGACCACCGCGTGACGCCTGCCTGGGGGACGGGTGTCACCCGCCCGGACTGTGAGCCGATGCACCGTTGACCGAGAGTCACCGGCCACCGAGGGTGGGCGGTGGCCGGCGGACCGGCCGGTTCCTGAACTGCACCACCTGAACGGAGACCTCGTGCCCCACGGCGAGAAGCCGCCCCCGACCCGCGCGACCGGGCGGCGCGACGCCTTCGCCCCCCTGCTCGGCAACCCCCTCGCCGCGCTGCTGCGCGAGCACGACCGCGGCGGGGTGGGCACCCACGGCGTCCCGACGGCGGGCGCCCCGGAGCCGGTCACCGTCTACGACGACGGCGTCCCGCGGGTGAACCTGGGCAGCAACAACTACCTCGGCCTGGCCGGGGACCCGCGGGTCGTCGAGGCCGCCGTGGCCGCGGTCCGCCGGTTCGGCACGAGCACCTCGGGCAGCCGCGTCCTCAACGGCACCACCCGGCTGCACCTGCAGCTGGAGGAGGAGCTCGCCGACCACTACGGCGTCGAGGCGGCCGTGCTGACCTCCTCGGGGGTCAACGCCAACGTCGCGCTGCTGTCCACCGCCTGCGGTCCGGGCGACGCGCTGCTGGTCGACGCGCACGCGCACGCCAGCGTGCACGCCGGGGCGGCCGCCAGCCGCGGCACCGTGGTCCGGTTCCGGCACAACGACCTGGAGTCGCTGGTCCGGCGGCTGGACCGGCTCGACCCGCAGGCCGGCGCGGTCGTCGTCGTCGACGGCGTCTACTCGATGACCGGCGAGACCGCGCCGCTGGCCGGTCTCGCCGAGCTGTGCGCCGCGTACGGCGCGCGCCTGGTCGTCGACGAGGCGCACGGCCTCGGCGTCCTCGGCGAGCAGGGCCGCGGCGCGGCCGAGCACTGCGGCGTGCTGGACCGGGTCGACGCGGTGACGCTGGCGTTCAGCAAGTCGCTGGCCAGCGTGGGCGGGGCGGTGCTGACGTCGAAGGCGGTCGCCGACGGCATCCGCGCCGGCGCCATGCCCTACGTGTTCAGCGCCGCCAACGAGCCGGCCGGCGTCGGCGCGGCGCTGGCCGCGCTGCGCATCCTCCGCGAGGAGCCCGGGCGCCGGGACCGACTGCAGGAGAACGGCGCCCGGCTGCGCGTCGAGCTCTCCGTCGCCGGCACCCCGCCGCTGCCCGGCACCGGCGCGGTCGTCGCGGTCCCGACCGGCAGCGAGGAGGCGACCGCGGCCGCGTGGCGGGCCGCCTACGAGGCCGGGGTCTACTGCAACGCCGTCGCCTACCCCGCCGTCCCGCGCGGCAAGGGGGTGCTGCGGCTGTCGGTGATGGCCACGCACACCGCCGAGCAGCTGCAGGCCGCCGCGGGCTCGGTGGCGGCCGCCGTCCGGTCCACCCGGGACGGGGAGAGCGCGGGTCAGGAGCTCGGCGGGGAACTCGCCGTCGCCTGACCCGAGGCCGACGCCCGACCCGAGGCCGGCGCCCGACCCGAGGCCGCCACCCGACCCGAGGCCGCCACCCGGCCGAGGCGCTCGAGGTCGGCCCGCAGGCCGGCGGTGCGGTCGCGGTGCGCGGGCAGCAGCAGCGCGGCGACCCGCTCCACCACCGCCGGCATGCCGGTGAGGTCGTAACGCTGCCGGATCCGGGTACCGGTGCCGGCCGGGGTGAGCTCCACCCGCCAGTGCGTCCGGTCGCGGTAGGGCCCCGTGGGGACGGTCCGCCAGGCCAGCACCCGCCCGGGGTCCACCTCGGTCACCTCGCAGACCCGCGCCCAGCGCGACCGGCCCGACCGGTTCCAGCCGCGGAAGCGCGCGCCGGGGGCCACCGCCGAGGAGCCGGGCAGCCAGGCCGCCCGGACGCACTCGCCGCTCCACTCCCCCACCCGGGTCGGGTCGGCGAGCACCGCCCACACCGCCTCCGGCGGCGCCCCGACCTCGACCTCGACCGACACCGACGGCGGGATGCGCAGGCTCACCCGCGGGATGGTGCACCGGCCGCCGTCCGCGGACCAGAGCCGCGACGATCACCCCTACCGCTCCGGCCCGGCACCTGCCAGGGTCGTGCACGAGGCAGCCTCCGTCGAACCAGGCGCGCGGGGCCCCTCCACTGGTCGGAGGCCGGGATGACGCGCCTGTCCGTGCCCTGGCGGCTCGTCCTCGCCGTCGCGGCGGGGTACGCCGCCGGGTCCCTCACCTCGTTCCTGCTGTTCGAGGCGTCGAGCACCGGCGCCGTCCTGTTCCTGCCGGCCGGGGTCACCCTCTCCGCGCTGGTGCTCACCGACCGGCGCCGGTGGCCCTGGGTCCTGGCCACGGCCGCGCTGGTCGAGGTGGGGATCGACCGGGCCATGGGCATCGGCCCGGTCGCCGCCTGGGGCTTCGCCCTCGCCAACACCGCCGAGCCCCTGGTCGGCGCGCTCCTGCTGCGCCGGTTCGCCCCGGTGCCCGACCTGCGCCGGCGCCGCGACCTGACGGCGTTCCTGCTCTGCGGCGTGCTGGCCGGCCCGCTCGTCGGCGGGCTGGTCGGCTCGATCACCATCCACTGGTCGCAGGGCCCGGCGGTGCTCGACGGTCTCGTCCCGTTCTGGGCCGGCGACGGCCTCGGCGCGCTCACGGTGGGCGGCGCCATTCTGACCTGGTGGTCGACCCGCGGCCGGCCGGGAGCGCCGCGGCCCGCCCGGCGGGCGGCGCTGCTGCTCCTGACCGCTGCGGTGACGGCGGCCGTGTTCTGGCCGGTCGACGTCCCGGTGGCGTACCTGACGATCCCCTGGCTCACCTGGCTGGCCGTCCGGTACGGCGTCGCCGTCGTCACCCAGGCGGGGCTGGTCGTCGCGGTCACCGCCAACGTGATGACCGTGGTCGGGCGCGGGCCGTGGGCCCCGCTCCACGACACGCCGCGGATGGAGGCCGCCGTCCTCCAGCTGTTCATCGCCGTCACGGTCCTCGGCGCCTGGCTGCTGGCCGTGGAGATCGGCGAGCGGGACCGGGCGCGGTCGGTGTCCCGCCGGGAGGCCGCCGCGCGGCGCCGGGTGGAGGCGCTGCAGCGGGTGACCGCCGGGCTCGCCACCGCGGCGACGACCGACGCCATCGCCGCGGTGCTGGTCCGCTCCGGCATCGCGCTGCTCGCCGGCTCGGGCGCCGTCGGGGTGGTCGACCGGGACGGCGGCCGGCTGCGCGTGTGGACGACCGACGGGGGCGGGGAGACCGTGCTGCCGCTCGCCGACCCGTCCCCCCTGGCCACCGCCGCCCGCCGCGGCGCCGCCGTCCGCTCCCCGGCCGGGCTGGCGGTGCCGGCCCGGGTCGCCGGCACGACGTTCGGGGCCCTCGGCTTCCGGTCCGCCGACGAGGAGGACGAGGCCGACGACGACGTCGAGGCGATGGCGCGCACGCTGGCCGAGCTCATGGGCCCCGCGCTGCACCGGGCCCGGCTGTACGAGGAGGAGCGGGACGCCGCCCACCAGCTCCAGCGCGCCTTCCTGCCCGCCGTGCCCGAGGAGCTGCCCGGCGCGGTGCTCGCCGGCTGTTACCGCCCGGCCGACCAGCAGCACGACATCGGCGGAGACTGGTACGACGCCTTCCCGCTGCCCTTCGGCCGGGTCGGGTTCGCCGTCGGAGACGTCGTCGGGCACGACCTGCGGGCCGCGGCGGCGATGGGCCGGCTGCACTCGGCGCTGAGCGTGCTGGCCGCCGCGCCGCACGACGGGCCCGCCGCGGTCCTCGAGGCGCTGGACCGGGCGTCGTCGGCCGTCCCCGGCGCGGCGCTCACCACCATCGGCTACGGCGAGTACGACCCGGTCACCTGCCGGCTGCGCTACGCCTGCGCGGGGCACCCGCCCCCGCTGCTGGTCACCGGCCGCGACGCCCGGTACCTCACCGGCGGGCGGTCGCGGCCGCTGGCGGCGGCCGCCGGGCCGCGCGCGGAGGACGAGGTCGAGATCCCGCCCGGCTCGACGCTGCTCTGGTACTCCGACGGCCTCGTCGAGCGGCGCGACGCCGACCTCGACGTCGGCCTCGCCCGCCTGGCGTCGGTCGCCGCCACGCTCGACGGCGTCCACCCCCGGGCCTGGTGCGACGCGCTGATGAGCGAGCTCACCGGCGGGCAGCGGCTGCACGACGACGTCGTGCTCCTGTGCCTGCGGCTGCAGCCGGCCGCTGCCGTGGTGGCGCCGAGGACGCCCCGCCCGGCCACGGTGGTGGAGCCGCAGCCGGCGACGTAGCGTCGCGCCGGCGCGAGGAGGACGCGGTGCCCGGGTGGGCGTGGACGGTGGCCGGGATCGGCGGCGGCCTGCTGCTGTGCTGGCTGGCGCTGGTCGCGGCGCTCTGGGTGACCCGGCCCGACGAGCTGCGGGCGCGGGAGCTGGTGCGGCTGCTGCCCGACGTGCTGCGGCTGGTCCGCCGGCTGGCCGCCGACCGCTCCCTCCCCCGCGGGGTCCGCCTGCGGCTGTGGCTGCTGCTGGGCTACCTGGCGCTGCCGCTCGACCTCGTGCCCGACGTCGTCCCGGTGATCGGGTACGCCGACGACGCGGTCGCCGTGGCCCTCGTGCTGCGCTCGGTGGTCCGCCGCGCCGGCGCCGACGCGGTGAGCCGGCACTGGCCGGGCACGGACGCCGGCCTAGCCGCGGTGCGCCGGGTGGCGCGGCTGCCCGGCTGAGCCGCGGTCGCGCCGCTTGCCCTCCGGGCCGGCCGGCGAGGACGCTGGGGTGCCTGCGGGACCGAGGAGCGGGCATGGCCGTGACCCAGGCACCGGGCAGCGGGTTCGGGACGCTGCGGCACGTGACGGTCGACGGGGCGTCGCTGGCCTACCGGGAGGAGGGCGCCGGCGAGCCGGTGGTCCTCGTGCACGGCGGCCTCGGCGACCTGCGCACGTGGGCCGCCCAGCTGGGACCGCTCGGCGCGCGGTGCCGGGTGGTCGCCTACAGCCGCCGCTTCGCCCGCCCCAACGCGCCGCTGCCCGCGGGTGCGCCGGACCCGATGCCGGTGCACGTCACGGACCTGGTCGCGCTGCTGCGGGCGCTGGACGCCGCGCCGGCGCACCTGGTCGGCAACTCGTGGGGCGCGTACGTCTGCCTGCTCACCGCGCTGGAGCACCCGGACGTCGTCCGCGGCCTGGTCCTCGAGGAGCCGCCGCTGCTGCCGCTGGTGCTCGGCCCGGGACCCCGGCCGCGGCCGGCCGACCTTTCGCGGGCGCTGCGCCGCCGGCCGCGCGCGACGCTCGCGGTGCTCGGGTTCGGGCTGCGGACGTCCGCCCCGATGGCCTGGGCGTACCGGCGCGGTGACCCCGGCCGGGCGCTGGAGCTCTTCGCCCGCGGGGTGCTCGGCCGGCGGGCACTGGCCGCGATGGGCCCGGAGCGCCGGCAGCAGGTGCACGAGAGCGCGGACACGCTGCAGGCCGAGTTCCGCGCGGGGTTCCCGCCGGTGACCGAGGCGCAGCTGCGCACCGTGCGCGCGCCCGCCCTGCTGCTCACCGGCGAGCGCAGCCCGGCGGTCGCGCGGGCACTCAGCGACTGGCTCGCCGACCTGCTGCCCTCCGCCGAGCAGGTCGTCGTGCCGGGCGCCTCCCACCTGGTGCACGAGGACGCCCCCGCGGCCGTGAACGACGCCGTCCTGCGCTTCGTCACCCGCTGACCGGGGACCCGGGCGTCAGGAGCGCTCCGCCGTGGCCGCGATGTCGGCCAGGTCCGCCTCCAGCGCACGGGTCACCGCCCGCCGGCCGAGGGGGCCGGTGACCGCCCCGAGCACCCGCGTGACCGTGGACGTCGGCCGGGCCCCGAACGTCATCGCCAGGTCGCTGCCGCCGTCACCGGCCGGGGTCACCGCGACCGTCGACAGGTACCGGACGCCCGGCCGCACCGCCTCGGTGGTGTACGACCGCTGCGGCTCCACCGCGGTGACGGTCATCTCCTCGGTGGCCGAGCGGCCCAGCATCGTGCGGGTCTCCCGCCACCGCGTCCCGACGCCGAACTCCCCCGGCGTGAGGACCTCCACCGCGTCGATGCCCCGGATCACCCGCGGCGACCCCGCGAGGTCGGTGACCACCGCCCACACCCGCTCCGCCGGCGCCGCCACGTGCCGGCGGACCTCCACGTCCCGCATGCCGCCTCGCTCCCTCGCCGTGCTGCCGCCATCCCGGCGGCACCGACACCCTGCCACCGGGGGCCGACGGACCGGCCCGCTGCGGGCCCGCGCCTCCCCGGCGCACTCGGCCGCTCCGCGGACGGGACCGCGGGCCGGGCCGGACCGGGTTCCCGCCCCCGGCGGGGAGTGCGACCCTGCCCCCGACCACGACGCGATCCCGAGCGCCCGGGATCAGCAGCGCCGGGAGGCAGCATGGTCCGGAGCATCCTCTCCGCCCCGGGATGGCTCGTCTTCATCGGGCTGGTGGTGGTCTTCCCCGCGCTGGTCCTGGTCGTCCAGGTGGGGATCCGGCGCCGCTGGCCCGCTCTGGTGCGGGGCGAGCACAACGACGTGGTGGGCTTCATCATCGCGGTCGTCGGGGTCATCTACGCGGTGCTGCTGGCCTTCGTCGTCATCGTCGCGTGGGAGAGCTTCACCAGGGCCGAGGAGGTGGTCGGCCAGGAGGCGAGCGCCCTGCGGACCCTCTACCGGGACAGCGTCGGCCTGCCCGCGGAGTCGCAGGCGGAGATGCGGGACCTGGTCCTGCAGTACGCGACGGAGGTGGTCGAGGACTCGTGGCCGGCCATGGCCGACGGGCGCCCGGGGGACCCCGAGGCGGGAGACGTCCTGCAGGAGATGGCGGACGTGCTCGCCGGCACGCCCGTCACCACGCCCGGGGAGCAGGAGTTCGTGGGCGCGGAGGTGGACCGGCTGAACGATCTCGTGAGCCTGCGCAGCCAGCGGCTCGACTTCGTCGAGAGCGGGATCCCCGCCAGCCTGTGGATCGCGCTGGTCGTCGGTGCCCTCGTCACCGTCGGCTTCGCGCTGCTGTTCGGCCTGGAGCGCACCGCGCTGCACCTGGTGATGGTGGGCAGCCTCTCGGTGCTCATCGGCGTGCTCCTGTTCGTCGCGGTCGGGTTCAACTTCCCGTTCGCCGGCGACGTCGCCGTGCACCCCACGGCGTTCGAGCGCGTGCTCGACGACTTCGGGAGCCCGGCGGACGGCGACTAGCCGGCGCACGCCGGCTCCGCGGTCACCGTGTGCGCCGGACCGCGGTCGTGGCCCCGGGTGACGGGCGTCCTCAGCGGCTCGCGGTCACAGCGGTGAGCGCGGCGCCGGGAGGGCCGATCCGCTCCGGTGCGTGCGGGTGCAGGCCCGCCTCGCGGAGCTGACCGAGCAGCACGTCGACGGCGGGCAGCTCCATGCGGCCCTCCTGCGCCCTCAGCAGCAGGTCCAGGTGCCGGCTGAACAGCTGCGGCCCGGCCACGGTGGTGACGACCACGAGGGCGCCGCCGGGTGCGAGCAGGCGGGCGACCGCGCGCAGCAGCTCCACCCGCTCGTCGACCGGCACGTAGTAGACGGCGTTGGCGAGCAGGGCCAGGTCGATGCCGCCGGTGAGGGCGCCCGGGCGGCCGGCGGCGAGCACCTCCCGGATGTCGACCACCGCGATGCTGGCCCGGTCGGCCAGCCCCCGCTCGCTCAACGTGCGCCGGGCCAGTGCCGCGGCGTCGGGGTCGACGTCCACGCCGACGCCGGTGGCCTCCGGGGCCGCCTCGAGCACCGCCGCCAGGTACAGGCCGGCACCGCACCCGATGTCGAGCACCCGGCGCGGCCGGCGCTCGGTGACCGTGCGGACCAGCCGGGCGCGGACCAGCGGGGACATCGCGGCCGAGAGCCGGGCGATCACCTCGCCGTTCTCCGCGGTGTCGCGCCGCCCCGGGCCACCGCGCAGCAGCGCCGGCAGATCCCGGTAGAGCTCGGTGTGGTAGCCGCCGAAGCCCTCGTACGACGCGCGCACGACGTCGTCGCCGACGACCGCGCGGCCGAACCGGGTGAGCCGCCACGAGTCCTCCCCGGTGACCAGCCCCGCGGCGGCGAGCACGCGGAGGTAGGCGGCCAGCAGGTCCCGGTCGACCACACCCAGGCGTCCGGCCAGCTGCTCGGTGCCGGCCGGGCCCTCGCCGAGTGCGTCGAGCAGGCCCAGGTCGAGCGCAGCGGCGACGAGCTGCAGCCGGACGCCGGTCAGACCCTCCCGCGCGGCGCGCAGCCGCGCGCGGAGGTCCCCACCGCGCAGCACCTCGGCCAGCACCCTCGGGTCGGGCATCCTCGCCATCGGGCACCCCTCCTCGGCCGGGAGAGCGCGACGGTAGCGCCCGGAGCCACCACCGCGATCCCACGCTCGCGCGACGCGGACGTGACGCTCGCCGACATCCGTGGACGGCGGGTCGCGGCGTGGCGCATCATTGGCAGTCGAGGGCCCCGAGTGCCAGCCTCCGCCGGCACCGGGCCCGTCCCACCCCCGCTCGACCAGGAGTGCCACGCCGTGCCCACGTACCAGTACGTCTGCACCAACCCCGAGGGCAAGCACCAGTTCGAGGTGGTGCAGTCCTTCACCGACGCGGCCGTGGCCGAGTGCCCGACCTGCGGCGCCCCCGTGCGCAAGGTCTACGGCTCGGTCGGCGTGGTCTTCAAGGGCTCGGGCTTCTACCGCACCGACAGCCGGGCCGGCTCGTCCGCCGGCGACTCGTCGAAGGCCACCGCGTCGTCGTCCTCGGACTCGTCGTCCTCCTCGACGTCGTCCTCGTCGTCGGGCGGCAGCTCGTCCTCGTCCTCGTCCTCGTCGTCGTCCTCGTCGTCGGGCGGCGGCAGCAAGGCCGCCGCGAGCTGAGCCGCGGCCGTCCACAGCCGGACGGCCGCTCCACAGCTCCCCCGCCCCGGCGCCGCCGGGGCTCCCGGGCGCCGAGCCTGGGCCGGTGGTCCGCCTCCGCCGTCCCCGCTCCCCCGCCCTCCTGCTGCGCCGGTGCCTGGCGGCGGCGCTCGCCGTCGGTGCGCTGCTGCTCGCCCTGCGCCCGCCGCCGGCCCCGGTCGCGCCCCCGCCCGCCGGCACGCCGGTGGTCACCGCCGCGGGCGACCTGCCGGCCGGGACGGTGCTGGGCGCCGACCTGCTCGCCACCGCGGAACTGCCGGCCGGCGCGGTCCCGGCCGGCGTCGTGGCCGACCCGGCGCAGCTGGCCGGCCGGGTGCTGGCCGCCCCGCTGCGCGCCGGTGAGCCGGTCACCGACGTCCGGCTGCTCGGCCCGGGCCTGACGGCGCTGCTGCCGGCGGGCCAGGTGGCCGCGCCCGTCCGCCTGGCCGACCTCGCCGTCGCGGGGCTGGCCGCCGCCGGGGACCGGGTCGACGTGCTGGCCACCGCGCCGGGCGCGGGGCGGGCCGAGGCGGTGGCCCGCGGCGCGCTGGTCCTGGCCGCGCCCCGGTCCGGCGGGGACGACGGCGGGCTGCTCGTGCTCGCCGTCGACGAGGCCACGGCCGCCACTCTCGCCGCTGCGGCCACCACCGCCACGCTGACGTTGAGCCTGCCGCGGTCGCCGTGAGGGGATGGCCGGGTGCTCAAGGGCTTCAAGGACTTCCTGCTGCGCGGCAACGTCGTCGAACTGGCCGTCGCGGTGGTCATCGGCACCGCGTTCACCGCGGTCGTCACCGCGTTCACCGACTCGTTCCTCACGCCGCTGATCGCGCTGGTCACCGGGGGCGGCGGGGGCGGCGGCGAGTTCACCGTCGACGGCGAGACCTTCACCTACGGCGCGTTCGTCAGCCAGGTGATCACGTTCGTGCTGACCGCGGCGGTCGTCTACTTCGTCGTCGTGGTGCCGACGAAGCGGATCGCCGAGCGGCGCCGGCGCGGCGCCGAGGCCGGGCCCGCGGAGCCGACCGAGGTGGAGCTGCTCGCCCAGATCCGCGACCTGCTGCGGGAGCGGCAGGGGGATCCGCAGCGCTAGTCGCTGCCCCAGTGCGGCGGCCGGTCCTCCAGGTAGCGGCGGTCCGGATCGCGGTCGTCGGGGCGCTCGCCCCAGCCGAGGTCGCGGTCGTCGGGGGCCCGCTCGGCCGGGGCCGCCGGCGCCGGCGGGGACGCGTCGGCCACCGGCACCCCGAGCCCGTCGATGACCTCCGCCGAGGGCAGCCCGGCCAGCAGCGACCCAGGGACGGCGAGCTTCGCGCCGCGGGTCCCCGAGCCGACGACGACGAGCCCCGCGGCGGCCACCGCCGCGTCGACCAGCACCGGCCACGACACCGGGAGCCCGATCGGGGTGATCCCGCCGTGGGCCATCCCGCTCTCGGCGACGGCGACGTCCTGCGGCGCGAACGACGCCTTGCGCGCACCCAGGTGCCGCCGAACCAGGCCGTTGACGTCGGCGCGGGTGGTCGCGAGGACGACGCAGGCCACCAGCGTCGTCTGCCCCGCCCGGCGCGCGGCCACGACGACGCAGTTGGCCGAGGCCTCCGGCGGCACCCCGTACGCCTCGGTGAACGCGGCGGTGTCGGCGAGCGCGTCGTCGACGGGGGCGACCCACGCCGGCCCGGGCAGGCCGGCCAGCGCGGCCGCGACCGGGCCGGCGAGCAGGTCGGCGCGCGAGGCGGCGGGCGCCCAGGTCAGCGAGCCGAGGACGGGAGGCTGGTCGGTCGGGTCGGACACGTCCCGATCTTGCCCCCTGGCCGGATCCCTGCGACGGACGGCCCGATCACGGGCGGTGGGGGCGGCGCCGACCGGCCAGGATGGGCGCATGATCGGCCAGTTGCACTCCGTCGTGATCGACGCGCCCGACGCGCACGCGCTCGCCACCTTCTACGCCGAGCTGCTGGGGCTGGAGGTGAGCAAGGGCGGCCCGGGCGACGACTGGGTCGTGGTCAGCGGCCGCGGGCACCGGCTGGCGTTCCAGCAGGCGCCGGACCTGGTCCCGCCGGACTGGCCGGACCCGCAGCGCCCGCAGCAGTTCCACCTCGACGTCTACGTGACCGACGTCGACGAGGCCGAGCCGAAGGTGCTCGCCCTGGGCGCGCGGAAGCTGCCCGGCGGCGGGGGCGACTTCCGCGTCTACGCCGACCCGGTGGGCCACCCGTTCTGCCTGGTGTGGGACGCCGCGTGAGCGCCGAGGTGCCCGACGTCGACCGGAGCAGGGCCAGCGCGTTCGTCGCGGCCACCGGGTTCGACGTCGCAGAGGTCAGCGGCACCCGGGTCACCGGCACCGTCGAACTCGGGCCGGAGCACCACACCCCGTGGGGCGTCGTGCACGGCGGCGTCTACTGCGCGGTGATCGAGTCGGCGGCGTCGATCGGCGCCAGCACCGCCGTCGCCGACCGCGGCCAGTTCGCCGTCGGTGTGAACAACAGCACCGACTTCCTGCGGCCGGTCACCGCCGGCCGGCTCGACGTCGTCGCCGAGCCCGTGCAGCAGGGCCGCACCCTGCAGCTGTGGCTGGTGCAGCTCACCCGCGCCGAGGACGGCAAGCTCGTCGCCCGCGGCCAGGTGCGCCTGCAGAACGTGCCGTTCCCGGGGGCGTGAGCGACCGGGCCCGGCGCGCGGCGGCCGCGGCCACCGCGGTGGCCGCCGCGCACGGCCTCCGGTCGACCGGGGCGCGGGTGCTGCACGACGGCGTCAACGTCGTCGTCCACCTGGCCCCGGCGCCGGTGGTGGCGCGGGTGGCGACGCTCACGCCGCTGCTGCGCCCCGACCCGGGCCGCCCGTTCGGCCGCGAGGTCGCACTGGCCGGCGCCCTGGCCGCGGCCGGCGCGCCCGTCGTCCCGCCGAGCGACCTGCTGCTGCCGGGGCCGCACGTGCAGGACGGGCTGACGCTCACCTTCTGGACCCGGGTGGAGGTGCTGCCGCGGACGCCGACCCCGGCCGAGGTGGCCACCGCGCTCGCCGGCCTGCACGCGGTGCTCGCCGGCCTGCCCGTGACCGGGGGCCCGTTGGACACCCCGCTCGACGACCTCGCGGTCTTCAGCGAGCGGGCGGGCGCGTGGGGCGTCGACCCCGCCGTCCGCGCGCGCACGGCGGAGCGGGTGGAGGCCCTCCGTCCCCGGCTCGGCGGCCGGGTGCAGGCGCTGCACGGCGACGCGCACCCCGGCAACCTGCTGGCCACGCCGGACGGCTGGCGGTGGGCCGACCTCGAGGACACCTGCGCCGGGCCGCCGGAGTGGGACCTCGCCTGCCTGCGGCTCACCTCCCGGCTGGACGGCCGGGCCGCGCTGGACGCGGCGGGCGGCCCGTCCGACGCCGAGCTCGCGCCGTGGCTGGAGCTGCGCCGGCTGCACGCGCAGGCGTGGACGAGCGTCGTCCGCGCGGCTCAGACCAGCGGGAGCGCGGGCTCGCGGTAGGTGGTGCCGGCCAGGGACGGCGGCAGCACGTCGGGGTCGAGCACCACGGAGAACAGCGCGCGCGGGTCCTGCAGCGTCGCGGGCGGGCGGGCCGCGGCGCGCGGCACCACGTGGTCCCAGCGGGCCGGGCGGCGGTGCGGCAGCAGCTCGCGGCCGTCGAACAGGTAGTCGCCGAGCACCTCGCCGACGAGCAGGCCGGCGCCGTGCTCGACGGGCAGGGCCACCGGGTCGCCGGGGCGGATCTCGTCGAGGAAGGTCGACAGCTGGCGGAGGTCCTTGCTCGGCCGGCGCCCGGAGAGCTCCTTGGCCAGCGCGCGCAGCTCGGCCGGCGACAGGCCGGTGGCGTCGACGTCGATCCCCGACTGGGTGCCCAGCCCGACGACGCCGGTGGCCAGGCACGCGCCCAGCTCGTCGTGCGCCCGCGGCCGCACCACCCACACCCGGGTGCCCTCGGGCTCGGCCGCCGGCGGGACGTCGTCGGGACCGGGCCAGACGTAGGGCAGGTCGTCGGGCTCGGCGCCGAACAGCGGGGCGAACCGCGGCCGGTAGAAGTCCGGCTCCTTGGCCAGCAGGTTCGACCGGTGGGACAGGTGCAGCGCCTCGTCGCCGACCCAGGAGGGCAGCATCCCGGCGCGGGCGAGCTCGTCCTGCGTGGCGCCCTCGACGTCGGGGGCGAACTCGGCGATCGAGGTGTGCGTGCTGTCGGCGAACCCGCGCTCGCGCCAGACCCGCACCATCGCCAGGCCGTAGACGACCAGCGCCGCCGTCCGCCCGCGCCACATGTGCACGACCGGGTGCGAGGACCAGCCGTAGTCGGGCAGCTCCAGGGCGCGCAGCACCTGCAGCGTCTCGACCCGCTGCTTGCCCAGGCGCGGCGAGTCCAGCAGCCGCGCGCTCTCCTCGAAGTCGGCCACGGGCAGGAAGGTCTGCATCGCGGCGGTTCCTGCCCGGTCGGGCGGGCGGTCAACCGCCGAGCGCCTCCAGCGCCGCCTCCCACCGGGCGCGGCGGGCGTCGTCGTCCTGCTCCCACCAGGCGGGACCGCGCTCCCCCAGCCCGGTCTTGGCCAGCTGCACCCGGTCCCGGGCGGCCCGCCGCGCCGCGGGGTCGGGAGCCGTGCGCACCGCCGCGCGCGCCGTGCCCAGGTGGGAGAGCAGCCGGGCGCGGACGTCGTCGGGCAGGGACGGGTCGGCCTTCCGCCACCGCCGCCCGTCGACGACGACCCAGCGGCCGTCCCGGTGTGCTCGACCTCGCGGCGGGTCACGCGCCGCAGCGGCGGGCCAGCTCGGGCAGCACCTCGCCGAGCGGGGCGTCCACCTTGACGTCGACCTTGGCGTCGCCGCGCGTGGGGCCGAGGTTGACCACCGCCACCGGGATGCCGAGCTCGGCGGCGCGCAGCACGAACCGGTAGCCGCTCATGACGGTCAGGGAGGAGCCGAGGACGAGCAGGCCGGCGGAGTCCTCGAGCATCCGGAAGCAGGTGTCCACGCGGTCGCGCGGGACGGTCTCGCCGAAGAAGACGACGTCGGGCTTGAGCGGCCCGTCGCCGCACGCGGTGCAGCCGACCATCACGAAGCCGTCGAGCACCTCGTCGGGCAGCTCGGCGTCGCCGTCGGGGTTCACCTCGTCCACGCGCGGGCCGAAGGCCGGGTTGGCGGCCCGCAGCCGGCGGTGCAGCTCGTCCCGCCGGGCGACGTCCCCGCAGGCCAGGCAGACCGTCCGGTCCAGCCCGCCGTGCAGCTCGACGACGTCCCGGGCGCCGGCGGCCTGGTGCAGCCCGTCGACGTTCTGCGTGACGACGCCGGCGAGCAGGCCGGCCCGCTGCAGCCGGGCGACGGCGGAGTGGCCGGCGTTGGGGCGGGCGGCGGCCATCTGCGGCCAGCCGACGTAGCTGCGCGCCCAGTAGCGGTGCCGCCCGCGCGGGTCGCGGCGGAAGGTCTGCCAGGTCATCGGCGTGTGCCGGCGCAGGGAGCCGGTGGCGCCGCGGTAGTCGGGGATGCCGGAGTCGGTGGACAGGCCGGCGCCGGAGAGGACGAGGACGTCGCCGTCGGCGACCAGGGCGGCCAGCTCGTCGAGGCCGTCCGCGGTCTGGACGGCGGGGAGGGCGGCGGTCACCGGCCCATGGTCCTCCGTGACCGCCCGCCGCGCCGCCGTCGTCAGGGAAGCCGGCCCTCCAGGCGGCCGAGCAGGTCGTCGTACACGCGGCGCAGGCCCTTGGGGGCGAAGGTGCGCTCGAAGAAGCCGCCGATGCCGCCCGCGCCGTTCCAGGTGGTGCGCACCCGCACGGTGCTGCTGCCGGCGTCGGCCGGGGTGACGGTCCAGGTGGTGACCATCGAGGAGCGGGTGTCGCGCTCGACGAGGGTGCCGTCGGGCTCGGTGACCTCGACGTCCTGCTCGCGCACCCGCTTCGACGTCGCAGCGAACCGCCAGTGCACCCGAGTGCCCGCGCCCTGGCCGCCGGCCTCGACCCGGTAGTCGCTGAACTGCTCGGGCAGCACCTCGCGCCGGGTGCCGGTGTAGTCGGCGAGGGCGGCCCGCACCCGCTCGGCGGGGGCACGGACGACGCGTTCGGCGGTGGCCACGACCTGTCCCATGGCCGCCATCCTGCCCTCGCCGGCGCCGGCCGCGCCGCGGGGGCTCAGCCGGCGGAGTCCTCGGCGTCCAGGTAGGAGCAGCGGAACCGGGCGCCGGCCATGGCCTCGGTGAAGCGGGCCTCCCAGGCGGGGTCGTCGGCCGGGAAGGTGGCGAACACCCGGTCCTCGAGCACGACCGGCGCCCCGTCGGGGCCCGGGTACGAGCAGCGCAGCAGCACCCGCGTCTGCCCGTCGACCTCGTCGTGCGCCGGCGCCCACCGGGCCCGCGGCGGGGCCGCCCGCCGTTCCGCCGTCCAGACACCGAGGCGGGACAGCAGCAGGGCGACGAGCACCAGCAGCAGCACGATCTCGACCACTGCGAGCACACACACAGACGGTAGACACCGGGGACGCTCCGCGGGCCCCTCCCGGTCGTCCCGGTAGCCTCGGCTGCGCACACCCCGGTCGGCGCAGCGCCGACGAGCCCCCGTAGCTCAGGGGATAGAGCATCGGTTTCCTAAACCGTGTGTCGCAGGTTCGAATCCTGCCGGGGGCACCCCTGCCGGGCGTCCGGCGTTCCGGGCGGGGCCGGACGCCCTCTACCGTTCCGGACCATGGCGGACGACGCGGACTCGGCGGGACCTGCAGCGTCGGCGGACGCGCTCCTGGTGCCCCTGTCCTGGGACGGGCGGCAGGGCTGCTACGAGCAGCGGGAGGGCGTCCTCCAGGAGACGGCCCTGCTGTACGTGCGGCTGACCGCCGGGGACCCGGCCGGCCAGTGGGTGGCCTACCGCTTCCTGGAGGCCTGGCGTGAGCACCTCCGGCTCTCCCTGCTCGTCCTCCTCGAGGACCTGCCGGCGCTCACCGGGGAGCCGCTCGCGCTCGACGGGGACGACGTCTTCACCCATTGGAGCGTGGTGCAGGAGGTGCTGGTCGAGCTGTGGCCCGACGCCGCCGAGGACACGGCGGTGACGTCCCGCGCACTGATCCGGCTGCGGACCGCGTTCGGTTCCGACCGCGTCGACGTCGCCGCGGTCCACCGCGAGATGCGCGCTGCGGCGGCCTTCCTCGACGGCGTGGAGGCCCGGGCGCAGGCCCAGCTGGACTCCCTGCAGGACCGGCTCGACGACCTGCGCTGACCCGGCGCGCCCCCGCCGCGGCGTCGGGGTGGGCCCGACGGTGCACCGCGGGTACGGGGGACGCATGGCACTCCGCAACGCCGCGGTCGCGGCCGCCGGCCAGTGGACCGACCCCGACGACGGCATCCGCTACCCCAGCGGCGAGGTGCACGCCTGGGAGCGCGGGCGCAACGAGACGGTCTGCGGCCTGTCGCTGTCCCGCTCCCGGCTGGCCCGCTTCCCGCACGTGAGTTGGGCCGACGTGCAGCCCGAGTCCGGCCGGCACGCCGAGGAGGTGCAGGCCGTGTGCCGCCGCTGCCGCGCCGCGCTCGGCGCCCGCCGGGACGACCGCGGGTGGACGCGCACGAACCCCCGCCCCTGACGGCCGCTCGGTGGTACCCCTGTACCACCGAGCGAGCAGGGAGGGTCGTCGTGGACTTCCTCGTCGTGGCACTGGTCCTGGCCGTCGCCGTCGGCGCACTCGCCGTCGGCGCCGCGCACGCCTCCCGGCCGGAGGACCCGTGGGGTCCGAGCGTGCTCCGCCTCGCCCCCGTCGCGTTCGTCGCGGGCGCCGTCCTGGCGCTGTGGGGCGGCACCGGCTGACGAACCCGTCCGGCGGACACTGGTTCGAGAAGGAAACCTTCGCGGCTGCGAGGCGTTACCGTTCCAGATGCACGTCGTGCCCCCGGCAACGGCGCCGGGGCATAGCGGAGGTGGGAACGCAACGATGGAGACCACGGTGGTCGACGTCCCCGAACGGGGACGGTTCGAGGTGCGGGTCGGCGAGCGCGTCGTCGGACTGGCCAGCTACCACGTCGAGAACGGCACGATGGCCCTGCCGCACACCGAGGTGGACCCCAGCATGGGGGGTCGCGGACTCGGCAAGGTCCTGGTGGGTGGCGTCCTCGACGCCGCCCGCGAGCGCGGACTGCACGTCCTGCCCTACTGCTCCTTCGTGCGCCACTACATCCAGCAGCATCCCGAGACGCTCGACCTCGTCGCCGACGAGGACAAGCCCCACTTCGGTCTGGCCACCGCCGACCGCTGACCCGGCGCTGACCTGCGGCCCCGCGCCGGGCGACCTAACCTGGCGCGGGTGCCGACAGCCCTGCTCTGGTTCCGCCGCGACCTGCGGCTGCGCGACCACCCGGCGCTCGTCGCCGCGGTCGAGGCGGTCGGCCGGGGTGGCACGGTGGTGCCCGTCTTCGTCGTCGACCCGCGGCTGTGGGAGCCGTCGGGCCGGCCGCGGCGGGAGTTCCTGCGCGGCTGCCTGGCCGACCTGCGCGAGCGGACCGGCGGGGCGCTGGTCGTCCGCTCCGGGGACCCGGCGCGCGTCGTCCCCGACCTCGTCCGCGAGACGGGCGCGGCGAGCGTGCACGTGTCCTCCGACGCCGGCGTGTACGGGCGGGCGCGGGACGCGGCGGTCGAGCGGGCGCTGGGCGAGGTCCCGTTCGTCCGCACCGGCTCGCCCTACGGCGTCACCCCCGGCCGGCTGACCAAGGACGACGGGACGCCGTTCAGAGTCTACTCGCCGTTCGCGCGGGCCTGGCGGGCGCGCGGCCTGCACTCCCCCGCCCCCCTCCCGGACGACGTCGTCTGGGCCGACGGCGTCCGCTCCGAGGACCTGCCGCCGGCGCAGGACCTCGACGGCACGGTGCTGCCCCCGGCCGGCGAGCGCGCCGGGCTGGACGCCTGGGCGCTGTTCCGCGACCAGCGGCTGCTCGGCTACGCGGCCTCGCGCAACACCCCCCGCACCGACGGGACCAGCCGGCTGTCGGCGCACCTGAAGTACGGCACCGTGCACCCCCGGACGCTGGTGGCCGAGGCGCAGGCGCTCGCCGGGGACCACGCCGAGGCGGTGGAGAGGTTCACCGGCGAGCTCATCTGGCGCGACTTCTACGCCGACGTCCTGTGGCACCGCCCGGAGACCGCACGCGAGCCGTTCGACGGGCGGATGAAGCGCATGCAGTACGACACCGGCCCGGTCGCCGACGAGCACTTCGCCGCCTGGGCCGAGGGGCGCACCGGTCACCCGATCGTCGACGCCGGGATGCGGCAGCTGCACGGCGAGGCCTACGTGCACAACCGCGTGCGGATGATCGTGGCGTCGTTCCTCTGCAAGGACCTGCACGTCGACTGGCGCCGCGGCGCCCGGTACTTCCTCGACCACCTCGTCGACGGTGACCTCGCCAGCAACCACCACGGCTGGCAGTGGGTGGCCGGAACCGGCACCGACCCCTCGCCGTACCACCGGGTCTTCAACCCGACCCGGCAGGGCCGGCAGTTCGACCCCGACGGCGTCTACGTGCGGCGCTGGGTGCCGGAGCTGCGCGACGTCCCCGACCGGTACGTGCACGAGCCGTGGACCATGCCCGGCGGCCCGCCCGAGGGCTATCCGCTGCCGGTCGTCGACCACGCCGAGGAGCGCCAGGTGGCGCTGGCCCGCTACCGGGCGGTGCGCGGTGCCTGAGGGCCATACCCTGTACCGGCTGGCCACGGAGCAGACGGAGCTGTTCGCGGGCCGGCCGGTGCGCGTCACCAGCCCGCAGGGCCGTTTCGCCGCCGGCGCCGCGCTGCTCGACGGGCGGGTGCTCGAGGAGGTCACCAGCTACGGCAAGCACCTGTTCGCCGACTTCGGCGGCGACGTGCTGCACGTCCACCTGGGCCTCTACGGCACCTACACGACCGGCGTCGGCGACCCGCCGCCCCCGCGCGGCGCGCTGCGGATGCGCTGGGTGGCCGACGGGCCCAAGGGCCAGGGCGTGTGGACCGACCTGCGCGGCGCGACGGCGTGCGACGTCCTTCCCCAGCCCGAGGTCGACGCGATCCTCGACCGGCTCGGCCCCGACCCGCTGCGCACCCGCCGCGGCGGCCCGCTGTCGTACGCGAGGGTCGGCCGCAGCCGGACGGCGGTCGGCGCGCTGCTCATGGACCAGTCGGTGCTGGCCGGCGTCGGCAACGTCTACCGCGCCGAGATCCTCTTCCGGCACCGCGTCTCGCCGTTCCGCCCGGGCCGCGACGTCGGCGCGCAGGAGTGGCAGGCGCTGTGGGACGACCTGGTGGTGCTCATGCGCGCCGGCGTCCGGATGGGCCGGATCGTGACCACGCAGCCGGCCGACCGCTCCCGCCGCTCGGGTGCGGTGCGCCGCGAGGACGCGCACTACGTCTACCGGCGCACCGGCCTGCCCTGCCGGATCTGCGGCACCGAGGTGCGCACCGAGGAGATGGTCGGCCGCAACCTCTACTGGTGCCCCGTCTGCCAGGCGGCCTGACGGCTGCCGAGATCACGTGATCTCGTACACCAGGGCCGACCAGGACGTACGAGATCACGTGATCTCGACGGTAGGGGTGAGCTCAGAGGGCGCCCTTGGCGGGGTCGCCGGCGGGGTGGGCGGTGAGCACCTGGACGGCGGGGCGCTCGGTGAGCTTGCCCTCCAGCTTCGCCGACAGCGCGGTCAGCGGCCCGGCCTTGCCGTGGGTGGCCAGCGCCTCGGGGCTCTCCCACTGCTCGACCATGATGAGGACGCCGCGGCCCTCGTGCAGCGCGTACCGCTCGCAGCCGGGCTCCTCGTGCACCTGCGGCACCGTCTCGAGCACGGCCTGACGGACCTCGTCCAGGTGCTCGGGCCTCGGGCTGATGGTGGCGACGACGACGACGGACACGGGCGGTCCCCTCTGCGGTGGGTGGTCGGCTCGCCGGGGCGGTGATCTGGCGCACCACGCCCCGGCCGGGCCAGGATGCCAGTCGTGGCCGACGACGGATCCCCCGCCCCGGACGGCGAGCGGCCGCTGCGCGTCGCCGTCGTCGGCGCCGGCCCGGCCGGCATCTACGCCGCCGAGACGCTGACCCGCCGCGCGCCGGTCCCGGTGACCGTCGACCTGCTCGACCGGCTGCCCACCCCGTTCGGCCTGGTCCGGCACGGCATCGCCCCCGACCACCCGAAGATGCGGGCGATCCGCGACACCCTGCACCGGGCGCTGGACCACCCCGGCGTGCGGTTCGTCGGCAACGTCGAGGTGGGCACCGACGTCTCGCTCGAGGACCTGCGCGCGCACGTCGACGCCGTCGTCTACACCTACGGGGCGGCGCTGGACCGGGCGCTGGCGATCGAGGGCGAGGACCTGACCGGCAGCCTCGCCGCCACCGACCTGGTCGCCTGGTACTGCGGGCACCCCGACGCCGACCGCGCGAGGGTGGAGGCGGCGCTCGAGGGCGTGCACCGGGCGGTCGTCGTCGGCGTCGGCAACGTGGCCCTCGACGTGGCCCGGGTGCTCTCCCGCGCCCCGCAGGAGCTCGAGCCCACCGACATGCCCCAGCACGTGCTCGACACCCTCGCCGCGACGCCGGTCGAGGAGGTCACCGTGCTCGGCCGCCGCGGCCCGGCGCAGGCGTCGTTCACCACGATGGAGCTGCGCGAGCTGGCCGGGCTGGAGCGGGCCACCGTGCTCGTCGACCCCGCCGACCTCGACCTCGACCCGGCCGCCGAGGAGCGCCTGACCGGCGACCGCAACGCCAGCCGCAACCTCGCCGTCCTGCGCGAGTGGGCCGGCCACCGGCCCGAGCCCGGCCGCGGCCGGCTGTGGCTGCGCTTCTACCGCCGGCCGGTGCGCATCCTCGGCACCGACCGGGTCACCGGGATCGAGGTGGAGCGCACCGCCGTCGACGGCGACGGGCGGGCCGTGGGCACCGGCGAGACCGAGGTGCTGCCCACCGACCTCGTCGTCCGCTCGGTCGGCTACCGCGGGCAGGGCCTGCCCGGCCTGCCCGTCGACCCGCGCACCGGCACCGTGCCCAACGAGGAGGGCCGGGTGCTGCGCGACGGCGCCCGCTCGCCCGGCGAGTACGTGGCCGGGTGGATCAAGCGCGGGCCCACCGGCGTCGTCGGCACCAACAAGCACGACGCCCGCGAGACCGTGGCCTCGCTGCTGGCCGACGCCGAGGCCGGGGTGATCGGCGCGCACGGCGACCGCGACGACCTGGTGCGCACGCTGCGCGCCCGCGGCGCCGAGCCGGTGCTGCTGGAGGACTGGCGGGCCATCGACGCCGCCGAGGTCGCCCTCGGCGCCACCCGCGGCCGCGCCCGCACCACGCTGCACGAGCGCGAGTCCCTGCTGGCCGCGGTGCGGGCGGCCGCGGGACGCTAGTCCCGCACCACGGCGATCAGGTCCCGCGCGCCCTGCGCGGAGGCCGCCGCGACGAACCGGATCAGCGTCTCGGTGTCCGGCCGCAGGGACAGCGGGTCGCCGTCCGGGGTCAGCGCCACCCCGCCGGCGGCGGCGAGCACGGCCAGCCCGCCGGCGACGTCGTGCACGTGCGTGCCGCTGCGGTCCAGGTCGTGCCAGGCGCCGGCCGACCCGTCGGCGACCAGGCACAGGTCGACGGCGGTGCAGCCGGTCACCCGCACCCGGTGCGCCGTCGCGGGCACCCGCACGGTCCGGCCCGACGGCGCGACGACGGTGCTGCCCTCCCGCACCCGCGCCGGCACGCCGTCCCGCCGCGCGCCGGTGTCGGCGGTCCCGGCCCAGCGGCGCCCCGAGGACAGGTCGACGACGAGCCCGGCCACCGCCCGGCCGCGGTGCACCAGCGCCGCCGAGAACGCCCACGGCGGCAGGCCGGCGCGGAAGTTGCCGGTGCCGTCGAGCGGGTCGAGCACGATCCACGGGTCGCCGTCGGACACGGCGGGGTCGGGCCGCTCCTCCGACAGCACGGGCACGCCGAGCGGGGCCAGCGTCCCGGCCGCGGCGGCGTGCGCGGCCTCGTCGGCGGCCATCGACCAGCTGCCGTCGTCCTTGCGCCGGTCGCGGCCGGTGTCGCGGGCCAGCGCCACGGCCACCTCGACCCGGGTCGCGGCCAGCGCGGCCAGGTGCGCGAACCGCGCGGTCAGCGGCGCGTCGTCCGGCGGGGGCGTCACCTCGACCACCCGGCCGGTGCCGGCGTCGCGGACCTGCGAGCAGCCCCAGGCCGCGGCGACGGCGAGCAGCGCCGAGCGGCCCGTGACGTGCGTGGAGCGGTGGAGGACGACGGCCTCGGTGGTGCCCTCGTCGGTCCAGCGGCGGCGCAGGTGCGCGGCGGCGCCGTCACCGACCAGCAGCCGCGCGCCGGGGTCGAGCAGCTCGGGCGCCAGGGCCGCCGGGCCGATGCCCAGCAGCCGGGCCGCGGCGCGCAGGTCCTCCCCCGACGCCGCCACCCGCATCGTGTCCGCCACGGTCCCCCCGCCGTCAGTGCTCCCCCGGCACGGTAGGCCACCGGCGCGCGCGGGGTAGGGCGCCACGGTGACGGCACCCGCGCGCACCTCCCTCGACGACGTCGACGTCGTGTTCCTCGTCCACCGGGAGGCGCCGGAGATGCTCGCCCGGCACCACGCCGCGGTGGCGGCGACGACGGGACGCGGATGGCGCGGCCGGGCGCTGCTGGTGGAGAACGCCGCCGCGCCGGCGACCTCCGCGGCCGCCCGCGCCCTCCTGCGCGACTGCCACCCCGACGCCGACGCCCGGGTGCTGTCCTCCCCGCGCAACCTCGGCTGGGCGCGCGCCATGGACCTCGCGCTGGACGCCTGCACCGGCCGCTACGTCGCGCTGGTCAACTCCGACGGCGAGCCCGACCCGGGCATGCTGCGCCGGCTGGCCGCGGTCCTCGACGCCGAGCCGCGGGCGATCTGGGCCGCGCCCGCGGTGCACGGCCCCGGTGAGGACGACGACCCGCCCGGCCCGCCGTTCCTCGCCGCCGAACTGGCCGGCACCGCGCTGCTCGTGCGCCGGGCGGAGTTCCTGGCTGCCGGCGGCTTCGACCCGCTGTACTTCTTCTACAACGAGGACCGCGACGCCTCCCGGCGGCTGCGCGCGGCCGGGCACCTGCTGCTGCGGGTGCCCGACACCGTCTTCCGGCACGGCAAGGGCGGCCGCACCGCACGCGGGGTGTTCCTGCGCGAGTGGCACTACGCCCGCACCGTCCAGGTGCTCCTCCCCCAGCACGCCGCCCGGCCGGTCCGGGAGACGGCGGCCTTCCTCGCCCGGCGGGGACGCCCGGTCCTCGACCACCTCCGCGACGGCGACGCCCCCGGCGCCGCGGGCATCGCGCTGGCGCTGGCCGAGCTGCCGCGCGGGCTGGCGATGGCCGCCGCCCGGCGCCGCCGCCCCTGGGACGGCGCCCGGCTGGCCGCCTGGCTGGACCGCCACCGCCTGCCGGTGCGCGAGCTCAGCCCGAGTTCCGCAGCGCCGTCGCGATCCCGTTGATCGTCAGCTGGATGTTGCGCCGCACCAGCTCGTCGTCGTCCCCGGTCCGGCGCCGGCGCAGCATCTCCACCTGCAGGTGGTGCAGCGGCTCCAGGTAGGGGAACCGGTTGCGGATCGACCGGGCCAGCGACGGGTTGTCGGCCAGCAGGTGGTCGTCGCCGGTGACCGCGAGCAGCACCCGGCAGGTGCGCTCGTGCTCGGCGGTGATCTGGTCGAACACCCGCGCCCGCAGCTCCTCGTCGGGCACCAGCCCCGCGTAGCGGGCGGCGAGGTCGAGGTCGGTCTTGGCCAGCACCATCCCCATGTTCGACAGCACCGTCCGGAAGAACGGCCACCGCCGGTGCAGCTCCTGCAGCCGGGCCAGCCGCGCCGGGTCGTCCCCGATCCAGGACTCCAGCGCCGACCCGGTGCCGTACCAGCCGGGCAGCATGATCCGCGCCTGGGACCAGCTGAACACCCACGGGATGGCCCGCAGGTCCGCGATCCGGTCGCCGGCCTTGCGCGAGGGCGGGCGGCTGCCGATGTTCAGCTCGGCCAGCTCGCGGATCGGCGTCGCGGCGCGGAACCACTCCACGAACCCCGGGGTCTCGTGCACCAGCGCCCGGTAGGCCGCCTGCGCGCGGCCGGCGAGGTCGTCGAGCAGTGCGTAGGCATCCTCGGCGCCGTCGCCGAGGCCCTCGACGTCGAGCAGCGTGGCCTCCAGCGTCGCCGCCACCAGCGCCTCGAGGTTGCGGCGGGCGAGGTCGGGCTCGCCGTACTTGGCCGCGATGACCTCGCCCTGCTCGGTCAGCCGCAGCGCGCCGGCCACCGCGCCGGGCGGCTGCGCGCGGATCGCCTCGTAGCTCGGGCCGCCGCCGCGGCCGACGGTGCCGCCCCGGCCGTGGAACAGCCGCAGCCGGATCTCCTCGCGCCGCGCCACCTCGACCAGCGCCAGCTCGGCCCGGTACAGCGCCCAGTTGGCGGCGAGGTAGCCGCCGTCCTTGTTGCTGTCGGAGTAGCCGAGCATGACCTCCTGCGCGTCGCCGCGGTTGGCGACCAGCGCCCGGTACACCGGCTGGGCGAGGACGGCGGTCATGGTCTCGCCGGCGCCCTGCAGGTCGGCGATCGTCTCGAACAGCGGCGAGATGCCGACCGGGCAGGTGGGGCCGTCCTCGCCGTCGGGGTCGAGCAGGCCGACCTCCTTGAGCAGGACGGCGACCTCCAGCACGTCGCTCACCGACTCGCACATGCTGATCACGTAGTTCGGGATCGCCCGCGGGCCGAGCAGCGCGACCTGGCCGGCGGCGGCCTCCAGCAGGTCCAGCTCCCCGCGGGCCAGCTCCGACAGCTGCGCGCCCGGGCGCACCAGCGGCCGGCGCATCTGCAGCTCCCCGGCCAGCAGCTCCACCCGGGCGGCCTCGTCGAGGGCGGCGTAGTCGGGGCACACGCCGGCCCACGCCAGCAGCTCGGCGAGGACCTCCTCGTGGACCGAGGAGTTCTGCCGCATGTCCAGCCCGGCGAGGTGGAAGCCGAACACCTCGACGGCGTCGCGCAGCCGGGCCAGCCGGTCGTCGGCCAGCGCGCCCGCGCCGTGGCTGCGCAGCGAGGCGTCGACGACGGCGAGGTCGGCGAGCAGCTCGTCGGGGGTGTCGTAGGGGTCGAGCTCGGCGATCGGCGGCACCCCGGGCACCCGCCCGAGCACCCGCTTGGCGGTGGCGGCCAGCCGGGCGTGCACGCCGTTGAGCGCCCGCCGGTAGGGCTCGTCGGCGCGGAACGGCGAGTCGTCGCGGGAGGCCTCGGCCAGGTGCGCCAGCTCCGGCGTCGGCGTGACCAGCCGGTCGGACATCGACAGCTCGCGGTACAGCTGCACCAGCTCGCCGAGGTGGTGGGCCAGCGCCGTCTCGGCCTGCCGGGTGCTGGCCCGGCGGACGGCGTCGGCGGTGACGAACGGGTTGCCGTCGCGGTCGCCGCCGATCCACGAGCCCGGCTGCAGCACCGGCTGCGTCGGCAGGCCGGCGTGCGGCCAGCGCTCCCGCAGCGCGCGGCGCAGGTCGGCGTTGATCTCGGGCACCACCCGGAACAGCGAGAGGTCGTAGTAGCGCAGCGCCTCGTCGATCTCGTCGGCCAGCCGCAGCCGGGACAGCCGCAGCAGCGCCGTCTGCCAGAGGGTGAGCACCGCCCGCTCCAGCTGCGCCGACCAGGCCGCCTCGTCGACCTCGCCCGGCGCCATCCGGTCGCGCTCCCGGATGAGCTCGGTGACCTCCTGCTGCACCTGCGAGATCGTCTTGCGGCGCACCTCGGTGGGGTGCGCGGTGACCACCGGGACCACCAGCGCGCCGGTCAGCTCCCGCGCGACGACGTCGGGGTCCAGGTCCGCCCGGTCCAGCAGCGCGAAGGTGGCCGCGAGGCTGCCCGGCTGCGGCGGCGACCCGGCCCGGCGGTGGTGCCGCCGGCGGCGCTCGTGGTGCAGGTCCTCGGCCAGGTTGGCCAGCAGCGAGAAGTGGCTGAAGGCGCGGATGACGTGGTTGGCCGCGCGGACGTCGAGGTCGCCCATGCGGGCGGCGACCTCCGCCCGGTCGGTCTCGGAGCGGCGGAGCGCGAAGGCCTGCACGCGCGTGGACTCGACCAGGTCCAGGACGTCGTCGCCGCTCTGCTCCCGGATCACCTCGCCGAGGACCCGGCCGAGCAGCCGGATGTCCTCGCGCAGCGGGGCGTCGTCGGCCCGGCCGTCCCCCTCCGGGTCGCGCCCGGGCAGGCGCAGGTCGGCGACGTCGACGGTGGCTTCCGACATGCGGGCAGTATCGGCCCCCGATGTGACGGGCAGGTGTCCCGGGGGAAGCTCCCCCGCGTGCTGACGCTGCGCGCCACCCCCGCCGCCCCCGCCCCCGCCGACCACGGGGAGGGCCCCACCTGGGACGACGCCCGCACCGAGCTGCTCTGGGTGGACGTCGGCGCCGGCGTCGTCCGCCGGGCCGCCCTCGACGGCGACACGCTCACCGACGCCGGCTCGCTGCGCGCCGGCGACACCGTGGGCGCCGTCGTCCCGGCCGCCGGCGGCGGGTGGCTGGCCGCCGCCGGCGCCGGGTTCACCCACCTCGCCGACGACGGCACCGCGCGGGTGCTGCTGGAGCTGGCCGGCGAGGGCGGCCGCGAGGACGACGGCGGCACCCGCATGAACGACGGGAAGTGCGACCGCGCCGGCCGGTTCTACGCCGGGACGATGGCCTTCGACGAGCGCCCCGGCGCCGGCGCCCTCTACCGGCTGGACACCGACGGCACGGTGACCACCGTCCGCGACGGGCTGACCGTCTCCAACGGGCTGGGCTGGTCGCCCGACGACCGCACCGTCTACCTCGCCGACTCCGGCCCCGGCCTGGTGCACGCCTTCGACCACGACCCGTCCTCCGGCGCGTGGAGCCGCGGGCGGGTGCTGCTGGAGACCGGCGGCCCCGACGGCGTGGCCGACGGCCTCACCGTCGACGACGAGGGCTGCCTCTGGACGGCGATGTGGGGCGGCGGGCAGGTGCGCCGCTGGTCACCGGAGGGCGAGCTGCTCGCCGTCGTCGAGGTGCCGGTGGCCAACACCTCCAGCTGCGCCTTCGCCGGGCCGGACCGCGGCCTGCTGGTGATCAGCACCGCGCACGGCGACGGCGACGGGGCGGGGCGGCTGTTCACCGTGCGGCCCGGGGTCACCGGCGCGGCGGCCAACCCCTACCGCGGCCCTGTCGCCGGCCTGCGGCAGGTGTGAGGTCCGTGCACTTCCGCGGAACCGCACGGTGCATCTCCGCGGAAGTGCACGGACCGACTAGCTGCCCTGGAGGAGCGCGAGCGCGGCGGCGGCGAGCTGGTCGCCGGCGGCGGCGCCCCGCTCGAACTCCTCCGCGGCGCCGGGCAGGTCGCCGCGGTCGGCCAGCAGCACGCCGAGGTTGTGGTGGCAGTACGCGTCGCCGGCCTGGATCCCGGCGCGGTAGGCCTCCTCGGCGGCCTCGTCGTCGGCGAGCAGCTCGCGGTACAGGTTGCCCAGCGGCAGCCAGGCCACCTGCTCGCCGAGCTTGGCGCCGCGCTCGAGCACCGAGCGGGCCTCCTCCGCGCGGCCGGTCTGCAGCAGCAGCGCGGCGAGGTCGGCGCGGGCGGCGGCGAAGTGGGCGGCACCGGCGCGCAGCCGGTCCTCCAGCGCCGGGTCGAGGGTCGCGCACCACTGCCAGCAGGCGGCGACGGCGTCGGCCTCGGCGTCGCCGCTCGCGGCCAGCTCCTCGGCGACGGACAGGGCCTGGTCGCGCTCCCCCTGCTCGCGCAGCAGGAAGGCCAGCTGCAGGCCGCCCTCGGTGTCGCCCGCGTCGGCGGCCCCGCGGTAGGCGGCCATGGCCCCCGCGAGGTCGCCGAGCTGCTCGAGCACCAGCCCGAGGTTGCGCCAGGCGTCGTCCTCGCCGCCGGCCAGGGCCACCTCGTAGGCCTCGGCCGCCTCGGTCCAGCGCTCCTGCGCGGCGAGGCTGTTGCCCAGGTCGTAGTAGCCGGTGGCGTCGCCGAGCTCCGCCGCGCGGCGGAAGCACCACTCGGCGTCGGTCTGCCGGCCGGCGTCGGCGAGGTCGCAGCCCAGCTCGATCAGCTCGTCGGCGTCCTCGGAGGCCTGCAGCCGCCAGAGGCGCGCGTCCAGGTCCTCGGTCATGGCGCCGATGATGGCCGCGCTGACCTGGGCGCACGCCCTCCGCAGGGGTGAGGTCACCCCAACGTGTCCGGTGCTCGTCCGGGCGGGTGTCCCCCCGCCCGGTGCTCAGGTCCGCCCGGCCCGCAGGGCCTCCCGCAGCTTGGTCTTCCCGCTGGTCCGGAGCAGGGCGCCGGAGTACACCCGGCCGCCCAGCCGGACCACCAGCGCGATCGCCACGAGCATGAGCACGACGGCCACGCCGACCTCCCAGCCCGCGACGTCGCCGGCCGCCTGGCGCACCGGCATGACCATCGGCGACAGGCCCGGCACGTAGGAGGTCACCGCGGCCAGCGTCCCGTCCGGGTCACCGGCCGCCTGGATGGCGACGACGAACCCGGCGACCAGCACCAGCGTCGCCGGCGTGAGCACGCTGCCGAGGTCCTCCTGCCGGCTGACCAGCGAGGCGGCGACGGCGAACAGCGACGCGTAGAACGCGTAGCCGAGGACGAACCAGAACAGCAGCCACAGCACCGTGCCGACCAGCTCGCCGGGCAGGTCGACGACGTCGAAGGCGAGCGCCCCGCCGACCCCGACCGCGGCGATGACGGCGATCTGCGCGAGGCCGAGCACGCCGAGGCCGAGGATCTTCCCGGCCAGCAGGTGCCACGGCTTCATCGTGGCCAGCAGCAGCTCGACCACCCGGCTGGACTTCTCCTCGACGACGCCCTGCGCGACGAACTGGGCGAAGAGGATGAGCAGGCTGTAGAGCACGACGACGCCGACGATCGCGACCACGACGCCCTGCCCGTCGCCGTCGCCGTCGAGGGCGGTCACCGACAGCCGCGGCAGGTCGGCGGGGTCGACGCCGGCCCCGGCGAGCGCGTCGGTGAGCGCGACCGCCCCGACCGCGCCGGACACGACCGCCTCCAGCGTCGTGTCGGGCTCGCGGACCACGAGCTCCGGGGCGGCGGCCGCGCCGCCCAGAGCGCCGTCGACGCCCTCGTCCTCCACGGCGGCGCGGGCGGCGTCGTCGGTGTCGAACCGGACCACCTCGACGTCGACGCCGAGCGCGTCGCCCTGCGCCTCGAGGGCCCGGCCCACCTGCCCGGGGTCGCCGACGACGCCGACGCGGCTGGTGTCCTCCCCGGAGTCGACGACGACCTGGAAGACCAGCAGGCCGAGGATCAGCACGATCATCAGCGCCGAGCTGGCGATGAACGCCTTGTCGCGGATGCGGGTGGAGACCTCGCGGGCGGCGACCAGGCGGACCAGCCGCCCGCTGGACAGCGGGGCGGTCACGCGGCCACCTCCCCGGGCTGCGCGCCCTGCTGCGCCGGGTCGGCGACGGCCTCGCGGAACAGCTCGACCAGCGTGGCCTCGCGCCGGGCGAAGTGGGTGACCCGGCCGGTGCGCAGCGCGGCGGCGAGGACCTGCTGGTCGTCGGCGTCCGCGGCCAGCTCCAGCAGCGTGTCGCCGGCCTGCTCGGAGACGACCCGGACGCCGGGCACGGCGGCGGCCCAGCCGGGTGCGGCGTCGGGGACGACGACCCGCAGCAGCCGGCCGGCCCCGCGGCGGCGCAGCTCCTCGACGGTGCCGGTGGCGACCATGCGGCCGCGGGCGAGGATGCCCACCGAGTCGCACAGCCGCTCGACCAGGTCGAGCTGGTGGCTGGAGAACACGACCGGCACCCCGGCGCGGCACTGCTCGGCCAGCGCCTCGGCCAGCGCGTCGACGCCGACCGGGTCCAGGCCGCTGAAGGGCTCGTCGAGGATCAGCACCTCGGGCCGGCTGACCAGCGCGGCGGCCAGCTGCACCCGCTGCTGGTTGCCCAGCGACAGCTTCTCGACGGGGTCGCCGCGGCGCCCGCCCAGGCCCAGCCGCCCGGACCACTCGTCCGCGGCGCGGGCCGCGGCGGCGGCGTCCATGCCGTGCAGCCGGGCGAAGTAGGTCAGCTGCTCGCCGACCCGCATCTTCGGGTAGAGCCCGCGCTCCTCCGGCATGTAGCCGATCCGCCGCCGGGTCTCCTCGTCCAGCGGCCGGCCGCGCCAGCGCACCTCGCCCGCGTCGGCCCGGGCCAGGCCCATGGCGATGCGCATGGTCGTCGTCTTCCCGGCCCCGTTGGACCCGCAGAAGCCGAACATCGAGCCGGGGGCGACGGTGAAGCCGACGCCCTCCAGCACGCGGTTGTCGCCGTAGCTCTTGTGGAGCCCGTCGAACTCGAGCACCGTTCCTCCGCTCCAAGATCCCCGTGCGCGCCGACGCTATCCGCCCGCCTCGCGGACCGCGCTGACCTGGGGTGTCATCGGGGCATGAGCCAGGAGAACGTCCCCGCCAGCCCACCGTCGGGCGTCGGGCTGGACGGGCTGCGCCAGGCGGCGGCCGGCTGCCGGGCCTGCGAGCTGTGGGAGCCGGCGACCCAGACCGTCTTCGGGGAGGGCCCGGAGACCGCCCGGATCGTGTTCGTCGGCGAGCAGCCCGGCGACCAGGAGGACCGCAGGGGCGAGCCGTTCGTCGGCCCGGCCGGCCGGCTGCTGGACCGGGCGCTGGCCGAGGCAGGGATCGAGCGCAAGGACGCCTACGTCACCAACGCGGTCAAGCACTTCCGCTTCACGCCGACGCCCAAGCGGCGGATCCACCAGTCGCCGGGCGCCGAGCACCTCCGCGCCTGCCGGCCGTGGCTGGAGGCGGAGTTCGAGGTGCTCAAGCCCGAGGTCGTCGTCTGCCTGGGCGCGACGGCGGCCAAGGCGCTCATCTCGCCGTCGTTCCGGATCACCAAGGAGCGCGGGAGGCTCATGCCGTGGACGCCGCCGGGCGTCGCGCGCGCCGAGGCCGGCGACGACGAGCCGGAGGAGGACGCCCCCGCCCAGACCTGGATGCTCGCGACCGCGCACCCCTCGGCGATCCTGCGGACGCCGGACGAGGCCCGTGCCGCGGCCTTCGACGCGCTGGTCGCGGACCTCCGCGTCGTCGCCGGCGCCCTGGCGTAGAGCGCGACGACCCTGGGTCCAGCGGGGCATCCCCCGGCAGAGTCCTGGACCGAGGGGTGACCACCTGACTGCTGGCACGATCCTGGCGCTCACCCGCCGGGAGCTGGGGGCTCCTCCAGCAGCGCACCGATCAGGGTGTCGCCGAGCCAGGTCTCGTACTCCTCCTCGCTCCAACCCCGGTCGACGACGAGGCTGTCGTGGTTCGCCTGCGCGCAGATCGTCCACAGCAGGTCCGCCGCCCGGTAGGGCGAGACCCCGGCCCGTAGCGCGCCTCGCTCGTACAGCAGCCCGGCGAACCGGCGCATCCCCTCGAGCCGCTGCTGCGCCAGCCGCTCCCGCAGTGACACGAGTGCGGGATCGTGCCCGGCGGCGGACTCGAGAACGCTAAGCAGCGGTCCGGTCCGCCCCCAGACGCCCGGCTGGGTCGCGGCATAGGCCCGGAGCTGCTTGCGGGGGTCGACCTCCTCGATGACCCTGCGGATGCCCGGACGTTCGTCGACCGGCATCTCGGCCCGGGCGGCCCCACCTGCGAGCGCCGCCTGCACCGCCGCCGCCAGCAGCTCGGCCTTGCCACCGGCGGAGCGGTACACCGTCTCGACGGCGACCCCTGCCTCCTCGGCGACGGCCGGGATCGTCGTCCCCACGTAGCCGCGGTCCAGGAACAGGTGCGCTGCCGCCTCGACGATCCGCCGGCGCGTGAGCGCCGCGCGCTCACGCCGTCGAGGCGCGTCATAACGCCGCCGGGGCCTTGCGTCGTCCGACATTGGCGAGAACGATACTGGCATCAATACGGGGTGCCCCCCGCCCCGGCGGTCACCCCGCAGAGGGGAGGAGCCATGACCGCCACCGCCACCCCGGACATCACGGCGATCGCCCGCCGGGTTCTCAAGGAGGTCTTCCCGGCCGACGACGAGGCCGCGCTCGCCGAGGCCGTCAGCCCCGCGGTCGTCAACCACGACGCGCCCGAGGGGACGCCGCCCGGGCTCGGCAGCATCGCCTACCCGATGCACGCGCTGGCCCGCGCGTTCTCCGACCAGAGGTGGACCGTCCACCGCACGGTCACGGAGGGCGACACGGTCGTCCTCTACTGCACACACTCCGGGCGGCACACCGGTGACTTCTTCGGCCTGCCGGCCACGGGACGCGCCTTCTCCCACCGGCAGGTGCACATGGTCCGCTTCACGGGCGGCAGGGCCGTCGAGCACTGGGCCGTGCGCGACGATGCCGCTCTCACGCGCCAGCTCACGAGTTGACCGTCCCGGGCCGGCCCGGCAGCCGACCCGCTCGTCCTCGCGGGGGGCGCCCCCCTAGGGCGCCGTCCGCGAGGCGCGGAACAGCCGGAACGAGGGCACCAGCAGCGCGACCACCACCATCGCGACGACGACGATGACGCCGCCGGAGACCATGGCGACGCCGACGCCCGCCGCGCTGGCCACCGCGCCGGCCCGCAGGTCGCCCAGCCGCGGCCCGCCGGCCACGACGACGATGAACACGCCCTGCATCCGCCCGCGCATCTCGTCGGGCGCGGCGGTCTGCAGCATCGACGAGCGCAGCACCGCGCTGACCATGTCCCCGGCCCCGGCGACGGCGAGGAAGAACACCGCCAGCCACAGCGGCTGCGCGAGCCCGAACCCGATGATCGCGACGCCCCACACGACGATCGCGGCCAGCACCACCGCGCCCTGCCGGTCGACCCGCGACACCCAGCCCGAGGTCAGGCCCATGAGCAGGGCGCCGATCGAGATGCCGGCGAACAGCCACCCGTAGGCGTTGGCCGACCCGGCGTAGCGGTCGGCGGCGAGCTCGGGGAAGACCGCCTGCGGCCAGGCGAACAGCATCGCGATCACGTCGACGACGAACGTCATGAGCAGCACCGGCTGGGTGCGCAGGAAGGCGAAGCCCTCGCCCACCCCGCGGACGGCGGCGCCCAGCCGCAGCGGCCCGGTGTTCCCGCCCGGCGGCAGCGGCGGCAGGCCGCGCACCAGGACGACGGCCACGAGCAGCGTGGCGGCGTCGACGGCGTAGGCGACGAACAGGTCGCCCAGGGCGATGAGCAGCCCGGCGACCAGCGGGCCGACGATGACGCCGACCTGCCGCACGGTCATCGCCAGCGCGTTCGCCGCCGCCACGCCCTCCGGCCCGACCAGCGCGGGGATCACCGCGCTGCGGGCCGGCTGGTTGACCGCGGTGAAGCCGGAGACCGCGGCCACGAGGACCCACAGCAGCCAGATGTTCCCACCGCCGGGCAGCAGCGCCTGCAGGGCCAGCAGCGCGCTGGTCACCGCCGAGCCGACGCCGGTGACGAGCATCAGCTTCCGCCGGTCCATCGCGTCGGCGATCGCGCCGCCGAGCAGGCCGAAGACCACCAGCGGCACCAGCGACACCATCGACGTGACGCCGACCAGCAGCGAGTCGCGGGTGATCGCGTAGACCTGCACCGGGACGGCGACCAGCGTCATCTGCTGGCCGACCATCGTCGAGGTCAGCCCCCAGAACAGCCGCCGGTAGCCGGGGTTGCGCAGCGGGCTGGTGTCCAGCGCCCAGCCGCGGCGGCGCGGCACGGGCGCGGGCTCCGCCACCTTCCCCGGCTCGACCGGGTCGACGGGCAGCTGGTCGCCGGGAGGTGACGTACTGGAACGGCCCTGCCGCAGGGACCCGCGCCGAGCGTGCGATGGGCGGGGGGCAGCGGGGTCCTCCGTCACGGGGCGAGCCGCTGGAGCACCCAGCCGCCCCCCTCCTCGTCGTCGCGGACGAAGCGCAGCCGGTCGTGCAGTCGGCCGGGGCCGCCCTGCCAGAACTCGACGGTCCGCGGCACCACGCGGTAGCCGCCCCAGGCCGGCGGTCGCGGCACCTTCTCCGTCGTCGTCTCCTCGTCGAGCAGCCGCACCCGCGCCTCCAGCTCCTCCCGGGAGTCGACGACGGTGGACTGGACCGAGGCGACGGCGGCCAGTTGCGCCTCGCGCGGGCGGGGGTCCCACAGGTCGTCGGAGGCGGCCTCGCCGACGCGCTCGACGGTGCCGGTCACCCGGACCTGCCGCTGCAGCGCGTGCCAGGGGAACACCAGCGCCGCGCGCGGGTTGGCGGCCAGCTGCGCGCCCTTGGTCGAGGCGTAGCTGGTGCCGAAGACGAAGCCGGCCTCGTCGTAGCCCTTGAGCAGCACGATCCGCGCGTCGGGGGCCCCGTCGGCGTCGGCCGTTGCCACGACCACCGCGTTCGGGTCGGGGACCTCGGCGGCGACGACGTCGCGGAACCAGGCGTCGAACTGCTCGACCCAGGTGGGCGCGAGGTCCTCCTCGCGCAGGCCCGGGCGGTCGTAGTCCCTGCGCATGCGGGAGAGGTCGGCCACCCCGCCATGCTGACACCGCGCCGGGGACCGGGCGCCGGGCGGCTCCCGCTGGGCGGCAGCCCCGGATGGAACGGAGGCGGCCGCGGGGCCTAGTGTCGCGGTGCAGTCGTGCGCCGCTGAACGTGCGGGCACGAGGTCCGCGCGCGCAGAGGAGCATGCGAGATGGCCGACGACTTCGTACCCGGCCTCGAAGGCGTCATCGCCTTCGAGACGACGATCGCGGAGCCCGACAAGGACGGCGGGTCGCTCCGCTACCGCGGGGTCGACATCGAGGACCTGGTCGGGAAGATCACCTTCGGCAACGTCTGGGCGCTGCTGGTCGACGGCAAGTTCGGCCCCGGCCTGCCCCCGGCCGAGCCGTTCCCGATCCCGGTGCACAGCGGCGACGTCCGCGTCGACGTCCAGGCCGCGCTGGCGATGCTCGCCCCGTTCTGGGGCTACCGCCCGCTGCTGGACATCAGCGACGAGGAGGCCCGCGACCAGCTGGCCCGCGCCGCGGTCATGGCGCTGTCCTACGTCGCCCAGTCCGCCCGGGGCATCGGCGTCCCGGCCGTGCCGCAGAGCCGCATCGACGAGGCCTCGACCATCGTCGAGCGGTTCATGGTCCGCTGGCGCGGCGAGCCCGACCCCCGCCACGTCGCGGCCGTCGACGCCTACTGGACGTCGGCCGCCGAGCACGGCATGAACGCCTCCACCTTCACCGCCCGCGTCATCGCCTCCACCGGCGCCGACGTCGCGGCCGCGATGTCCGGCGCGATCGGCGCGATGTCGGGCCCGCTGCACGGCGGCGCCCCCTCGCGGGTGCTGCACATGCTCGACGGCGTGGAGCAGGCCGGCGACGCGGAGAAGTACGTCAAGGACCTGCTCGACCGCAAGGAGCGCCTGATGGGCTTCGGGCACCGGGTCTACCGGGCCGAGGACCCCCGCGCCCGCACGCTGCGCAAGGCCGCGAAGGAGCTCGGCGCCCCGCGCTTCGAGGCCGCGCTGGCCCTGGAGAACGCCGCGCTCAAGGAGCTGCGCGAGCGGCGCCCGGACCGGCCGATCGAGACCAACGTCGAGTTCTGGGCGGCGATCGTCCTCGACTTCGCCGAGGTCCCGAGCCACATGTTCACGTCGATGTTCACCTGTGCCCGCACCGCCGGCTGGTGCGCGCACATCCTGGAGCAGAAGCAGACCGGCCGCCTCGTGCGCCCGTCGGCCCGCTACGTCGGGCCCGCCGCGCGCAAGCCCGAGGAGGTCGAGGGCTTCGACACCATCCAGGTGAAGGCCGTCAACGCGGCCGCCCCGGCGTAGTCCCGGGCCGCCGAACCCCCGTCGAGGAGCACCCCCCGGCATGAGCACCACCATCCCCGCCGACCTGCTGCCCGCCGACGGGCGGTTCGGCTGCGGCCCGTCGAAGGTCCGCCCGGAGGCGCTGCGGGCGCTGGCGTCCGACGGCGCGGCGCTGATGGGCACCTCGCACCGCCAGGCCCCCGTCAAGGGCCTGGTCCGGCAGGTCCGCGAGGGGCTGGCCCAGCTGTTCGACCTCCCCGAGGGCTACGAGGTCGTGCTGGGCAACGGGGGCTCCACGGCGTTCTGGGACGCCGCCGCGCTGGGGCTGGTGCGGCGGCGCAGCGCCCACGGCACCTACGGCGAGTTCTCCGCGAAGTTCGCCTCCGCGGTCGCCGAGGCGCCGTTCCTCGAGGAGCCGGTCGTCACGCGGGGCGAGCCGGGCACGCTGGCGCTGCCGACGGCGCAGGAGGGCGTCGACGCCTACGCGTGGGCGCACAACGAGACCTCGACCGGGGTCATGGCGCCGGTGGTGCGCCCGCACGGCGCCGACGACGACGCGCTGGTGCTGATCGACGCCACCAGCGGCGCCGGCGGCCTCCCGGTCGACGTCGCCGAGGCCGACGCCTACTACTTCGCGCCGCAGAAGTCCTTCGCCTCCGACGGCGGGCTCTGGATCGCGCTGATGAGCCCGGCGGCGCTGGAGCGGGTGGCCGAGATCAAGGCGTCGGGGCGGTGGATCCCCGGTTTCCTGGACCTGTCGATCGCCGTCGACAACTCCACCAAGGACCAGACCTACAACACCCCCGCCGTCGCGACGCTGTTCCTGCTCGCCGACCAGGTCCGCTGGATGCTCGGCCTCGGCGGGCTCTCCGGCGCCGTCGCCCGCAGCCGGGAGTCCTCCAGCCGGCTCTACGGGTGGGCGGAGAAGACCGCCTACACGACGCCGTTCGTCGCCGACCCGGAGCAGCGCAGCCTCGTCGTCGGCACGGTGGACTTCGACCCGTCCGTCGACGCCGCCCAGGTGGCGAAGGTGCTGCGGGCCACCGGCGTCGTCGACGTCGAGCCCTACCGCAAGCTCGGCCGCAACCAGCTGCGGGTCGGCATGTTCCCCGCGGTCGACCCCGACGACGTCAGCGCGCTGACCGCCTGCATCGACTTCGTCGTCGAACGGCTCTGAGGAAGGGCCCTCCTGCCGCCCACCCCTCGCTGACGCTCGGAGCGGGCCCCTGCAGGAGGGCCGTTCCAGCACCTCACCAGGGTCGCGCGACCCCGGCCCGGACGGCTCAGCGGGCCGACTCGCCGTCGGCCGGCTGGACGGCGGTGCTCGGGAAGTCCCGCAGGTCGCCGGACGGGCGGCGGTCCCAGCTGCGGAAGGTCAGGTCCGTCTGCAGGTAGAGCGCGACCAGCTCGGCGGTGCTGCGGATGCCCTCGAGGTGGGTGCGCTCGTTGCCGTGGCTGCCGTCGATGCCGAACCCGATGAGCGCGGCGCGGGTGTTGGCGCCGGCCTCCAGCGCCGAGGCGGCGTCGGAGCGGTAGTACTTGTAGACGTCGCGGCGGTGCGGCACCTCGTGCACCCGGCACAGGTCGATCAGGTGCCGGGTCAGGTGGTAGTCGAACGGCCCGGTCGAGTCCTGCATCGCGATGTTCACGCACTGCTCGGACGACGCCTGCCCGGGCGCGACCACCGAGGTGTCGATGGAGACGAGCTCGGCGACGTCGGCGTCCAGGCCGTGGCTGGCCCCCAGGCCCACCTCCTCGGCGATGGTGACCAGCAGGTGCGCGGTCACCGGCACCTGGATGCCGGAGTCGATGATCGCCTTGAACGCGCCCAGCGCGGCGGCGATGCCGGCCTTGTCGTCGAGGTGGCGGCTGTTGACGAAGCCGCTGGCGGTGATCACCGGCTGCGGGTCGATGGCCACGAAGTCGCCGACCTGGATGCCCAGGCGCTCGAGGTCGGCGCGGCTGTGCACCACCTCGTCGACACGGACCTCGACGTGGTCCCAGCCCACGCCCTGCTCGTCGACCTCGTCGCCGAAGCGGTGCCCGCTGGCCTTGTTGGGCAGGATGGTCCCGGTGTGCCGGTAGTCGCCGGACACGTCGTCGGAGAAGATGATCACCCGGGCGCCCTCGGCGAAGCGGGCGCTGTGCGTGCCCACCGGGACGACGGCCAGCCGGCCGTTGTCCTTGAGCCCGCTGACCATGCAGCCGATCGTGTCGGCGTGCACCACCACGGCGCGGTCGGCGCCGGGCGAGGCGCTGGGCAGCTCGGCCAGCAGCGCGCCGCGGCGGGTGACCTCGAAGTCCACGCCCAGGCTGCGCAGCTCACCGCCGATCAGCTGCATCACGTGGTCGGTGCGGCCCGAGGGGCTCGGGATGTCGAGCATCTCCAGCAGCACGCGCTGGACGTAGTCCATGTCGATGGGCAGGCGCTTCTGCCCCGCGTCGACCGGACTCGGCAGGAAACGGGGGTTGAGCTCGCCGTCGTCTCGGACGAGGCCGGCGTCGTCCCGGGGACCGGTCAGCATGGGGGTCGAGTCTAAGACGGTCGGGGCGGGCGTCCCCGCGGCCCGCCACGCCGGGGCACGTCCGGCACGGACCCGGCTGCCGCGGATAGCCTCGCGCGTGGTCCCCTGTGACGAGGGGTCCCCGTCGTCCCGCCGTCCGTCCGAGGAGGTCCCGTGCGCTCGCTGCGTCTCGTGGGCCTGTCCGACGACGGCCGCAGCCTGGTCCTCGCCCTCGACGGCGGGGACGGCGACGAGGGCGAGCGCTTCGAGCTGCCGATCGACGACCGGGTGCGCGCCGCGGCCCGCGGGGACACCCGCCGGCTGGGCCAGATGGAGTCCGACGGCGGCCTGTCGCCGCGGGTGATCCAGGCCCGCATCCGCGCCGGCGAGACCCCCGAGCAGGTCGCGGCCGCTTCGGGCACCCGGGTGGAGCGGATCATGCGCTTCGCGCACACGGTGCTGCAGGAGCGCGCCCGCATGGCCGAGCAGGCCCGCCAGGCCCGGGTCCGGCTGTCGGAGGGCACCTCCGGCGAGCCGCTGCAGCAGTTCATGGCCGAGCGGCTGCGGCTGCTCGGCGCCGACCTCGACGCCGTCCGCTGGGACGCCGCCCGCTCCGAGGACGGCACCTGGGTGGTCACCGCCGCCTGGCGCGCCGGGACCAAGGAGGGCACCACGCAGTGGGCCTACGACCTCGCCGGCCGCGCGGTCAGCCCCCTCGACGCCCCCACCCGCGACTTCGCGGAGGGCACGCGGCTGGTCCGCGTGGTCCCCGGGGTGCCCGCCGAGCGGCCGGCGCTGCCCGTGCACCGCAGCGCCGCCACCCCCGAGCGGCCCACCTCCGAGCGGCCGGCCGGCGAGCGCCCCACCGGCGAGCGGTCCGTCCCGCCGGTCGACGAGCCGCGCACCGGCCCGGGTGAGCGGCGCACCGACCCCGCCGAGGACGAGGACGTCTCCGAGCACGACACCGTCGTGCTGCGCACCGGCGAGTCCGACGGCGAGGACGAGGACCCGCGCGCCCGGGTGCCCGCCTGGGAGGACATCGTCTTCGGGGTCCGCCGCAACCGCTGAGCAGTAGGCTCGCCACACCGGACCGACGTGTCCGTCCGGGGGGCCGCGGGTACGTCGTCCACAACCGAACCAGTGCGGGAGTGGAGCGCAACATGTCGATGTCCGTGTCGATGCCCCTGGGCGGAGTCCAGGTGGGGTCGTACGACAGCTACCAGGCGGCGCAGGCCGCGGTGGACCACCTCTCCGACGAGAGGTTCCCGGTCGAGAACGTGACGATCATCGGGTCGGACCTGCGGATGGTGGAGCGGGTCACCGGGCGGCTCACCTGGGGCCGCGCGATCGGCGCGGGTGCCGCGGGCGGCGCCTGGTGGGGTCTGTTCGTCGGCCTGCTGCTGGGCATCTTCGCCCCCGACGGCACCAGCTGGCTCAGCGCGGTGCTGACGGGCCTGCTCATCGGCCTCGCGTTCGGCGCCCTGTTCGGCGCCGTGGGCTACGCGGCCACCCGCGGCCAGCGCGACTTCACCAGCGTCTCGCAGGTCACCGCGAGCCGGTACGACGTCATGTGCGACCCGTCGCGCGCCGAGGAGGCCCGCGCCATCCTGGCCCGCTGGTCCCTCCGCAACTAGCGCAGCGTCGCGAAGGCGACGGCGGCCGCCGCGGCGACGCCGAGGGAGTCGACGCCGGCGCGCATGGGGATCCGGGCGCGCACCCGGGCGGCGGCCTGCGCCTCCGGGGTGAGCCCGGGCCCCTCCGCGCCGAGCAGCACCGCGGTGCGCGGGTGCGCCCGCGGGTCCACCTCGTCCAGGTCCACCGCGTCGGCGGCCGGCGTCAGCGCGACGGTGAGGTAGCCGGCCGCGTGCAGCCGCTCGAGCCCGGCCGGCCAGTCGGGCAGGACGGCGAACGGCAGCGCCAGCACGTGGCCCATCGAGACCCGCACCGCGCGCCGGTAGAGCGGGTCGGCGCAGCGCGGGTCCAGCAGCAGCCCGTCGACGCCGAGCGCCACGGCCGAGCGGGCGATCGAGCCGAGGTTCTCGGCGTCGTTGAGCGCCTCGAGCACCGCCAGCCGCCGCGGCGCCGCCGGGTCCGGCCCGGACAGCAGCGCGCCGACGTCGGCCGGCGGGCGGCGGTCGGCCGAGGCCAGGACGCCGCGGGTCAGCCGGAAGCCGATCAGCTCCGACAGGGCCCACTTGTCCATCTCGTAGGCCGGCACGCCCTCGGGCAGGTCCAGCTCGGCCAGCCGCCCCGGCACCCCCAGCACCGCCCGCACCCGGTACGGCGAGGCCAGCAGCCGCTGCACCGCCGGGACGCCCTCGACGATCACCGGGCCGGTCCCCCGCACCCGCCCGGCGGGCCGGTCGCCGGCGTGCAGGTCGCGGAAGTCGGCCACCCGCTCGTCGGCGACGTCGGTGATCAGCACGCTCACGCCCCGATCCTCCCCGAGCGGTCCGGGCGCGCTGCCCGCAGGATCCAGTGGTGCCCAACGAGATCGTCGTCGTCGGAGCCGGGATCGCCGGCGTCGCCTGCGCCCGCGCGCTCGCGGACGCGGGCGTGCCGGTGCGGGTCCGCGACCGCGGCCGCCGTCCCGGGGGCCGCATGGCGTCCCGGACGCTGGCCGGCCGGGTCACCGACCTCGGCGCCTCCTACCTGACCGCCTCGGCCGGGACGCCGTTCGCCGCCGTGGTCGGGGACTGGGTGGCCCGCGGGCTGGCCCGGCCGTGGACCGACACCTTCGCCGTCGCCGGGCCGGACGGGATCCGCGACAGCAGCAGCGGCCCGGTGCGCTACGCCGCGCCCGGCGGGCTGCGCTCGCTGGTCGCGGACCTCGCCGCCGGCCTCGACGTCGTCCAGGGGTCCGCGGTGGAGCGGGTGGGGCCCGGCGCCCGGGTCGACGGCGCCGAGGCGCCCGCCGCCGTCCTGGCGCTGCCCGACCCGCAGGCCCGCCGCCTGCTGCCGCCGGACCTGGCCGCCCGGCTGCTCGACGAGGAGGACGCGCGGCCCTGGCGGCCGAGCCTGGCCGTGGCGCTGGGCTGGGACGAGCGCCACTGGCCGGCCGACCTGCACGGCGCCTTCGTGCACGACGACCCGGTGGTCGAGTGGATCGCCGACGACGGCGACCGGCGCGGCGACGGCGCCCCGGTGCTGGTGGCGCACACGACGCCGGGCACCGCCGCCGCGCACCTCGACGACCCCGGCCGGGCGGCGCCGGAGGTCACCGCCGCCGTGTGCCGCGCCCTGGGCATCGGGCCCGCGCCGGCCTGGACGCACGTGCACCGCTGGACCTTCGCCAAACCGGCCGTCCCGCGGGAGGAGCCGTTCGGGCTGGCCGCGGGCGTCGGCGTGTGCGGCGACGGGTGGCGGGCGCCGTCGAAGGTGGAGAGCGCCTGGACCAGCGGGCACCTGCTCGGCACCGCGCTGGGCGGGCGCTGAGCGCCCGCGGGCCTCGCCCCTCCCCCGGGCCCGGCCGACCAGGCGGCCGAGGAGGAGCGCTCGGACGGGTCCCCGGCGCGCGCCGGCCTGCGCGGCATCGTCCTGCCGGTCGCGGTGGCCGTCGCCGTCGGCACCCTGCTGGTCGTGGTCCACCTGGCCGCCTTCCCCACCGCGGCGCCGCACGACCTGCCCGTCGGCGTCACCGGCCCGGCCGCCGAGGTGGACGCCGTCCGGCAGGCGGTGGACGAGGCGCGGCCGGGCGCCGTCCGGTTCGTCGGCCTGCGCGATCCCGGGGCCGCCGAGCGGGCGGTGGCCTCCGGCGACGTCCACGGAGCCCTGGTGCTGGGGCCGCCGGGCCCGGCCCTGCTGGTGGCCGGGGCGCACGGGCAGGCGGTGACGCAGGACCTGACCGAGGTCCTCGTCCCGGCGGTGTCCGCGCGGACCGGGGCACCGCCCACGGTCACCGACCTGGCGCCGCTGGCGGCCGGCGACCAGCGGGGCCGGGCGATCGACCACCTCGCGTTCGGCGTGGTGCTCGGGGGCTTCCTGTTCGGCATCACCAGCTACCAGGTCGCCCCGCGGCAGCGGCTGGGGCTGCGGCTGCTCAGCGCCGTCCTCTTCGCCACCGCGGCGGGCCTGGCCGGCGCCCTGCTGGCCGGCCCCGGCTCCGACGCCGTGCCCGCACCGTCCTGGCCGGTGGCCGGGCTCGTCGGCCTGCTGGCCCTGGCGTGCGGCTGCGCGGCCGCGCTGGCCCTGCGCCTGCTCGGCGGCGCGGGCACGTTCGTCGCCACCGCGGTGCTGCTGACCGTCGGCGCCGCGACCAGCACCGCCCGGCAGCTCCCCCGCCGAGTACCTGCCCGGCCGGCTCGAGCCGCTCGCGTCCGTCCTGCCGCCCGGCGTGGCGGTGCGGGCCCTGCGCGGCCTGGCCCACCTCGACGGCGACGGCGTGGGGCGCGCCGTGTGGGTGCTCGGGCTGTGGTGCACCGTCCCGGTGCTGCTCATCGCGCTGGTCGACGCCGCCGCCCGCCGCCGCTGACCCCTTCCTCGTGCGCCGGGCCGTTGACGCCGTCCGGTGAACTCATCTAGCGTTGAGTTCATCAGGCGTTGAGTTCTCGCCACTCGGGAGGCCGACATGACCGACGCCGTCACAGTCACCGACCTCGTCGTCGACCGCGGGCGCCGCCGGGTGCTGCACGACCTGTCGTGCGCGGTCCCCGCCGGACGGGTCACCGGGCTGCTGGGGCCCAGCGGCAGCGGGAAGACGACGCTCATGCGCGCACTGGTCGGCGTCCAGAAGGTCCGCTCGGGCACGGTGACCGTGCTCGGCGAGCCCGCCGGCTCCCCCGCGCTGCGCCGGCGGGTCGGGTACGTCACCCAGGCGCCGAGCGTCTACGCCGACCTGACCGTGCGGGAGAACGCCCGCCACTTCGCCGCCCTGTACGGCCGGGGCGCCCGGGCGGCCGACGAGGCGCTGGCCGGTGTCGGGCTGGCCGACGCGGCCGGGCAGCTGGTGCGCGACCTGTCCGGCGGCCAGCAGGGCCGGGTTTCCCTGGCCTGCGCGCTGGTGGGCGAGCCGGAGCTGCTGGTCCTCGACGAGCCGACCGTCGGCCTGGACCCGGTGCTGCGGGTGGAGCTGTGGGACCGGTTCCACGCGCTGGCCGCGGCCGGCACCACCCTCGTCGTCTCCAGCCACGTCATGGACGAGGCCGGGCGCTGCGACCGGCTGCTGCTCCTCCGGGAGGGCCGGCTGCTGGCCGACTCCACGCCCGCGCGGCTGCGCGCCGAGACCGGCACCGACGACCTCGAGGAGTCCTTCCTCCGCCTCGTGCGGTCCCGGCAGCAGGAGGTGGCGGCGTGAGCGCCCCGGCCACCGTCCTGAGCCCCCGGCTCACCGGCGCGATCACCACCCGCGTGCTGCGGCAGCTGCGGCACGACCACCGCACCATCGCGATGATGGTGCTGCTGCCCAGCCTGCTGCTCGGGCTGCTGTACCTGCTCTGGCGGGACGTGCCCACGCTGCCCGGTCAGCCGAGCGTCTTCGACCGGGTCGGGCTGACCATGCTCGGCGTCTTCCCGTTCGTGGTGATGTTCCTGGTCACCAGCATCGCGATGCTGCGGGAGCGGACCTCCGGCACCCTCGAGCGGCTGCTCACCACCCCGCTGTCCCGGCTGGACCTGCTGCTCGGCTACGGCGCCGCCTTCGGCCTGGCCGCCGCGGTGCAGGCGCTGGTCACGGTCACGGTGGCCACCACCCTCTACGACCTCGACATCGCCGGGTCGCCCTGGCTGGTGGTGCTCATCGCCGTCGCCAACGCCGTCCTGGGGGTGGCCCTCGGGCTGCTGGCCAGCGCCTTCGCCCGCAGCGAGTTCCAGGCCGTGCAGTTCATGCCGGTCGTCGTGCTCCCGCAGTTCTTCCTCTGCGGCCTGCTGGTGGCCCGCGACCAGATGGCCGGCTGGCTGCAGGCGATCAGCGACGTGCTGCCGCTCACCTACGCGGTGGAGGCGCTGCAGGAGGTCGGGCGGTCGGCGGCCGAGACGGGGACGATGTGGCGGGACGTCGGCATCGTGGCCGGCGCGGCGGTGCTCGCCCTCGCCCTGGCGGCGGCGACCCTGCGGAGGAGGACCAGCTGACGGCAGCACGGCGCCCGGGACGGCGCCCCGGCAACCCCGACACCCGGGAGGCGGTGCTGGCTGCGGCCCGCACCGCCTTCGCCGAGCGCGGGTACGACGGCGCCTCGATCCGGGCCATCGCCGCGGCCGCGGGCGTCGACCCCGCCCTGGTGCACCACTACTTCGGCACCAAGGACGCGCTGTTCCTCGCCGCCGTCGAGGCCCCGGCCGACCCCGAGGACTTCCTGCCCGAGGTGCTGGCCGTGCCGGTGGACGCCCGCGGCGAGGCGGTGGTCCGCACGGTGCTGCGGGTGTGGGACGGGCCCGCCCGGCCGGGGATCCTCGCGCTGGTCCGCTCGGCGGTGAACCACGAGTGGTCGGCGCGGCTGCTGCGCGAGTTCGTGCTGGCGAAGGTCATCCGCCGGGTCATCGGCTCGATGGACATGCCGGTCGCCGAGCGCGACACGCGCGGCGCCCTGGTCGCCTCCCAGGTGATCGGCCTGGTGATGACCCGGTACGTGCTGCGGCTGGAGCCGCTGGCCTCGGCGGCGCCGGAGGACCTGGCCGCGGCGGTCGGCCCGACCGTCCAGCGCTACCTGACCGGCGACGTCGCCCTGCCCGGCCGGCGGGACTAGCGCGCGACGCGGGCCAGCTGCCGGGCCTGGGCGACCAGCCGGCCGGTGGAGTCCCAGATCCGGCACTCCTCGTCCGACCAGCCGCCGGTGACCTCGGTGGACCGGGACTCGACGACGCACCAGCCCGGCGCCGGGAGCGCACGCACCAGCACCTGCAGCTGCACGGTGGGCGCCCAGCCGGGCTTCCCGACGGCGAACGCGGTGGGCGGCAGCGCGTCGGCGAACAGCAGCAGCGCCAGCGGGTCGGGCTCGCGGCCGTCGGCCAGCCGGATCCAGGCGCGCAGCAGCCGGCGGTCCGAGGGCCGGCCGGCCACCCAGCCCGCCGTCGCCGGGTCCAGCCGGGTGTCCAGCTGCCGGGCCAGGCCCACGGCCGGGCCGCCCTCGGTGGTGCGGGTCGCCACGCACCCGTCGGGTGCCGGGAGCTCCGGCGCGGGGTTGACCGTGTAGTCGGCGACGGAGTCGGTGCCCAGGGTCGCCGTCGTCACCTGGACGGCGAGGGAGGGCCCGGCCGCGCCGGCGAGCAGCACCGAGGAGTGCGCGAGCGTGCGCCCGGCCGGCCCGGCGGTGACCGCGAGGTCGGCCGGCCCGCCCGGGGTGGCGCGCAGGTAGCTCGCCGACAGCGCCACCGGGTGCGGGTGCGGGCTGTCCAGCAGCGCCGCCCGCGCCACGACGGCGAGCAGGTAGCCGCCGTTGAGGACCCCGCTGCCGACGTCCCAGCCCGGGTCCAGCTCGGCCCGGACGCCCCCGCCCTCGGTGCGGGTGACGGCGGTGGCCCGGTCGAAGGCGGACTGCGCGGTGTCGGTCTGCGGCACGGCGGACAGGGTGCCAGGGTGGTCCCCCGTGGAGTACACGCACCTCGGGCGCAGCGGCCTGTCGGTCTCGCGGCTGTGCCTGGGCACCATGAACTTCGGCTGGAAGACCGGGGAGGCCGACGCCCACGCGATCATGGACCGCGCGCACGACGAGGGCGTCAACTTCCTCGACACGGCCAACGTCTACGGCTTCGACGCCGGCAAGGGCCGCACCGAGGAGGTGCTGGGCACCTGGTTCGCGCAGGGCGGCGGCCGCCGCGAGCGCACCGTCCTCGCCACCAAGGTCTACGGCTCGATGAGCGAGTGGCCCAACGACACGTTCCTGTCCGCGCGCAACCTGGTGCGCTCGGCCGACGAGTCGCTGCGCCGGATGCGGACGGACTGGATCGACCTCTACCAGTTCCACCACGTCGACCTCGAGACGCCGTGGGACGAGATCTGGCAGGCCTGCGAGACGCTCGTCGCCCAGGGCAAGGTGCTCTACGTCGGGTCGTCCAACCACGCGGCCTGGCAGCTCGCCGCGGCCAACGAGGCCGCCGCCCGGCGGCACTTCCTCGGGCTGGTCAGCGAGCAGTCGCACTACAACCTGCTCACCCGGCACGTGGAGCTCGAGGTGCTCCCGGCGGCGCGGCACTACGGCATCGGCGTCATCCCGTGGAGCCCGCTGGCCGGCGGCCTGCTCGCCGGCGCGCTCGGGCAGCCGGAGGGCACCCGCCGCACGGAGGACCGCCAGCAGCGGCGCATCGAGCGGCACCGCCCGGCGTTGCAGGCCTACGAGGACGCCTGCCGCGAGTGGGGGCTGGCCCCCGCCGACGTCGCGCTGGCCTGGCTGCTGCACCGGGACGGCGTCACCGCGCCGATCGTCGGCCCGCGCACGATGGAGCAGTTCACCGGGTCGCTGGCGGCGCTCGACGTGCGGCTGGAGCAGGCCCAGCTCGACCGCCTCGACGAGGTCTTCCCCGGCTTCAGGCCCGCTCCGATGGAGTACGCGTGGTGAAGCTGCTGAGCGTCTCGTGCCGGCCCGCGGTGCTGCGCACCAGGGTCACCTCCGTCAGGGCCCACTCCGGCCCGCGGTAGCCGGCCAGCCGGGCGGGCAGGTCGCCGTCGGCGGGGCGGCGGGGGTGCCACCGGCCGAGGGTGAGGTGCGGGCGGAACGGCCGGTCCTCGACCGGCAGACCCAGCCCGCGGGCGGCGCGGGCCAGTCGCCGGGCCAGGGCGGTGACGACGGCGACGTCGCCGTCCAGCCCCGCCCAGAACACCTGCGGCCGCCGGGCGGACCCGAACCGGCCGGCGCCGGCCAGCCGCAGCACCGCCGGCGGCGTGCCGGCGACAGCGGACCCCACCGCGGCGGTGAGCGGCTCCAGCAGCGCCGGCGAGACGGAGCCGAGGAACAGCAGCGTGAGGTGCCAGCGCGCGGGGTCCCCCCAGCGGGGCGCGCCGGGGGCCTCGCGCAGCGGCGCGACGGCCGCCGCGAGGGAGTCGCGGGCCGGCGCGGGCGGTGCCACCGCGACGAACAGCCGCAGCGGCGCCGGCGCGCTCAGCGCACCACCAGGCCGGCCCTGGCCAGCGCGGTCTCGACCCGCAGCCGCTCGGCGTCGCGCGCGGTGCCCGGCGGCGTGCCGAGCAGCGTGGTCGGGACCTCGAGCAGCTCCGCGGCCTCGGCGAGGAGGTCGTCGTAGGCGGCGAGGATCCCGCGCCGCCGGGCCATGGGCACCCCGGCCGGGACCCGGGCGACCTGGCGGGACACCCGGCGCAGGTCGGTGGCGACGACCTCGAGCGGCCGGTGCGGCGGTTCCACCGGCGCCGGGCTCCGGCGGCGGAGCGGCGCCGGCACCTGCGCCGACCCGAAGACCACCCTGGCGATCCAGCCGAGCAGCGCGACCGACCCGACCACGCCCGCGACGATCGATCCGAGTTGAAGCAGCGCAGCGGGCATGTCGCCTCCACGGACGACGCGGGTCGTGACGTGTGTCACGGTACGTCGTGGGACGGCGTCCGGCCTCCCCCCGCGTCCGCCGGAGCCAGCGACGGGAGGGTCCGCGTGCCCACGTGCAGCTGCAGCCGCGGCGGGAGCACGTGGGCCTCCAGCCGGACCCGCCGCCCCCGGGCCAGCCACAGCCCCGCGACGGCGGCCGCCGCGACGACGACCAGCCCGCCGAGGATCAGCCCCCACGGCGCGCCGAGGTGCTCGGAGGCCCAGCCGATCAGCGGGGCGCCCAGCGGCGTGCCGCCCATGAAGGACGTGAAGTACAGCGCCATCACCCGCCCGCGCATCTGCGGGTCGGCGCCCAGCTGCACGAAGCTGTTGTTGGCGACGCTGAACACCAGGGCGGCCGCGCCGGTCGGCACGAGCAGCACGGCGAACGCCCAGAAGCCCGGCACCAGGCCGCAGGCCACGGTGAGCAGCCCGAACACGACGGCCGAGGTGACCAGGAACCGCTGCCGCGGGCGGGCGCTGCGGCGGGTGGACAGGAACGCGCCGGTCAGCGAGCCGACGGCGAACGTCGTCGAGAGCAGGCCGAACGCCTCGGCGCCGAGGTCGAACACCTCGCGGGCCATGAGCGCGATGGTGACCTGGAAGTTGAACCCGAAGGTGCCGATGACGAAGGCCAGCACCATCGCCAGCCGCAGGTCCGGGCGCGACCAGGTGTAGGCCAGCCCCGCCCGCAGCTGCCCGCGGGCGCGGGCGACCGGCTCGCTGCGGCGCAGCTCCCCGGCCCGCACGAGCAGCAGCGCGCCGATGGTGAACACGAAGCTGGCGGCGTTGACGAGGAACGCGGGCGCGGTGTCGCCGCCCGAGGCGCCGATGAGCAGCCCGGCCAGCGACGGGCCGACCAGCCGGGCGCCGTTGAAGATCGTCGAGTTGAGTCCGACCGCGTTGGCGAGCAGGTCGCCGCCGACCATCTCCGAGACGAACGCCTGGCGTACCGGGGCGTCGACCGCCGACACGCACCCCAGCGCGCCGGCCAGCAGGAACACGTGCCACAGCGCGACGGCGCCAGTGGCCACGAGCGCGCCGAGGCCGAGCGCCAGCAGGCCCATGAGCGCCTGGGTGACGACGAGGACGCGGCGCTTGTCGTAGCGGTCGGCCAGCACCCCGCCGTACATGCTCAGCAGCAGCGTCGGGCCGAACTGCAGGGCGGTGATCAGGCCCAGCGCCACCCCGCTGTCGCCGGACAGCTGCAGCACCAGCCAGTCCTGGCCGATGCGCTGCATCCACGTGCCGGTCAGGCTGACCAGGTTCGCCGACGCGTAGAGCCGGAAGTTGTGCACGCGGAGGGACCGGAACGGGCTGCGCCCGCTGGTGGCCGGTCCCCCCGAGCCGGGTTCAGCAGGCGTGGACGTCACCCACCGGCGAGCTCCTCCATGATCTCCGCGGCCTCGCGCAGGGTCGCCCGCTGCTGCGGGGTGAGCCGCTGCAGCTGGCCCGACAGCCACGCCTCCCGGGCCCGGGCCTCCTCGGCCAGCAGCGTCTCGGCGGCCGGGGTCAGGTCGATGACCACCTGCCGGCCGTCGGTCGGGTGCGGCGTGCGGGTGACCAGGCCCATGCCCTCGAGCGCGACGACGACGCGGGTCATCGACGGCGGCTGCACCCGCTCGTGCGCGGCCAGCTCCCCCGGGCTCATCGCGCCGTGCCGCTGGATCGTGGACAGCGCGGCGAGGTGGGTGAGCGTGACCGAGGTGTCGACCCGCTGGTTGCGCAGCCGGCGGGAGAAGCGCATCACCGCCAGGCGGAGGTCGTGGGCCAGCGCTGCGGTGTCCAGCGTCGACCGGGTCACGACCCCAGCCTACCGGTCGTTAGCGCCGCTCAGAACAGTTGCTGGAGCGGCTCCAGCGCAAAGTAGACGACGAACGCCAGCGCGATCACCCACATCAGCGGGTGGATCTCCCGCCGCCGGCCGACCGCCGTCCGCAGCAGGACGTAGCTGACGACGCCCGCGCCGATGCCGTTGGTGATCGAGTAGGTGAACGGCATGAGCGCGATGGTGAGGAAGGCCGGGATGACCAGGCTCATGTCGTCCCACTCGAGCGTGCGGATCTGGCTGATCATCAGCGCGCCCACGATCACCAGCGCCGGGGCGGCGGCCTCCGAGGGCACCACCTGCACCAGCGGGGTGAAGAACATCGCCACGAGGAACAGCACGCCGGTGACGACGCTGGCCAGGCCCGTGCGGGCGCCGTCGGCGACACCGGAGGCGCTCTCGATGTAGGTGGTGTTCGACGAGACGCTGGCCGCGCCGCCGGCCGCGGCGGCGATCGAGTCGACCAGCAGCACCGGCTGGGAGCCGGGCAGGTTGCGCTTCTCGTCGAGCAGGCCGCCCTCGGCGCCGACGGCGGTGACCGTGCCGACGGTGTCGAAGAAGTCGGCGATCATGATCGAGAAGACGATGAGCAGCGCGGCGACGACGCCGATCCGCTCGAACCCGCCGAACAGCGAGAACTGCCCGACGATCGACAGGTCGGGGGCGCTCACGACCTGGTCGGGGAGGCTGGGCACCTGCAGCGCCCAGCCGCGCGGGTTGCCGCCGTCCGGGGTGCGGGCACCGACCCCGGCCACCGCCTCGATGACGATCGCCAGCACGGTCGAGACGACGATGCCGATGAGCAGCGCGCCCTTGACCCGGCGCACGACCAGCACGGCGGTGAGCAGCAGGCCGACGACGAACACCAGCAGCGGCCACCCGGCGAGCTGGCCGCCCACGCCGAAGCTGATCAGCGGCGAGCCGGGCCGGATCACCCCGGCGTCGGCCAGGCCGATGATGGTGAGGAAGAAGCCGATGCCGACGGCGATCGCGGTCTTCAGCTGCGGCGGGATCGCCTCGAACACCGCCCGGCGGAACCCGGTGAGCACGAGCACGGTGATGAGCAGGCCCTCGAGCACGACCAGGCCCATGATCTCCGGCCAGGACAGCTGGGTGGCCGCGAAGACGGCGACGATCGCGTTGATGCCCAGCCCGGTGGCCAGCGCGAACGGGTAGCGGCCCACGATGCCCATGACGACGGTCAGCGCGCCGGCGACCAGCGCGGTCACCGCGGCGACCGCGCCGAAGGGCAGCGTGGCCCCGGTGACGTCGGCGCCGGACAGGATGATCGGGTTGAGCACCACGATGTAGGCCATCGTGAAGAAGGTGGTCAGCCCACCGCGCACCTCGCGGCCGAGCGTGCTGCGCCGGGCGCTGATGCCGAACCAGCGGTCCAGCCCGTTGCGCGGCCGGACCTGCGGGCCGGCGCTGCGGCGCGGCCGGGGCGCCTCCACCGCGACGTCGGCCGGCGTGCCCCCCGTGGGGGCGGCGGCGCGGGCTGCGCGGGCACCGCGGGCGGGACGGGACTTCTCGGGCATGCGGGCTCCTGCGGACATGCGGCTGCCGGGCGGTGAGCCGCGACAGCGTGCCACACCGCACGCGCGCCTCCCCGCCGGTCTCCGGGGGACGCCGCCTAGTGTCGGCGGTGTGTCCCGCCCCGCTGCACCCGGCCCCCTGAAGCCGGCCCCTCCCCCGCTGCGCGTCGACACCGCGCGCGTCGTCCTCGCCCTGACGGCGCTGTGGGCGCTGGCCCTCGTCGTCCTGCTGTTCCTCGGCGACCGGGTGGACCGCGTGTGGACGTGGACCTGCGTGGCCGGGATCGCGCTGGCCGGCGTGGGCCTGGCGGTGATGCGCCGGCAGGGCCAGCTCGGGCCTCGCCGCTGAGGCAGGGCCGCTAGTCGGTGAGGACGTCGAACTCCGCGGTGTCGTAGCGGGCCGACGTCACGACCTCGGCCGGCTCCCCGACGGCGAGGGTGGCCTGGCTGTGCGCGCCGCAGCCGTAGTCGACGGCGACCACCCGGCCGTCGGCGGGCGCGTACTCGTTGCCGCAGGCGCCGAGCAGGTTCCGCAGCGACCCGGCCAGCGGGAGGAAGAAGCCGCAGGTGCCGCACGGGCCCGGGGCCTGGCGCGCCATGGGGGCCCGGGGGCCGAAGTCCCCGGCCAGCCAGCGGGCGGCCGCGGCGCTGCGCCCCTCGCGGGACATGACCCGCTCCCGGCCCAGGCCGATCTCGCTCGCCAGGGCCTGCGCCTCGGGGTCGGCCGCGGCGTCGTCCTCGGTCGTGTAGGCGGGCACCAGCCGCGGGTCGTCCTCGGTGGCCGGCAGGACGTCGCCCACCGACAGGTCGCCCGGGCGCAGCCGCTCGTGCCAGGGAACCCACGCCGGCGCCAGCAGCGCGGCGTCGCCGGGCAGGAGCACGACCTCGTCGACGGTGGCCACGTCGTCGCCGGGCACGTGCGCGAGGGTGACCGCCCAGTGCCAGCCGACGTAGCCGGGCAGTCGGCTGGCGAACGAGTGGGTGACCACCTCGCCGAGGACGGCGGTCGCGGCGTCCCCGGGCTGCTCCGGGGTGGCGCCCAGGTGCTCGCCGACCACCGCGGGGTCGCCGGCGGTCTCCTCGGCCGCGGCGCGGGCGAGGTCGACCGCGCCGGTCAGCACGTCGCTGGGGGCGGGATCGGGGGTCACGACCCCATGTTCCCAGACGGGGGTGCCGACGACGCGCACGCGGGGACCCGCGTGATCACGCCCGCCCGGACTGCCGGGCAGGTGCGGCACCATGGGGGCGTGCCGTCGTCGCGTCCGCCCGGGTCCCGCCGGGGCCCGCTGCGCCGGTCGCGGCCGGACGCGGTCCCGCCCGACCGCCTGGACACCACCCCGCTGGACCTGCCCCGACCGGGGACCCGGCCGCAGGCCGCGGTGCCCCCGCCCGGGTACGTGCCGCCCGCGTACGGCCCACCCGCGTACGGCCCACCCACGAACCCGGCGCCGCCCGGGTACGGCCCTCCGCCGCAGGCGCTCCCCCCGGCACCGCCCCCGCAGGAGCAGCCGCCGCAGGCCCAGCCGCGGGTGACCGTCACCCGGGTCGCCGTCGCCCGCACCCGCGAGCTCACCGGCGCGGCCGCCGCCCGGGTCCGCGCCGCCAGCCGCGCCGACGGCGCCGCCGAGAGCGGCCTCACCCAGCTGCTGTGGGTCAACGCGCTGCACATGGCCGGGGACGCGATGGTCGCCGTCTCGCTGGCCGGCACCCTCTTCTTCGCCGCGGCCGCCGACGCGCAGCGCGCCAACGTCGCGCTCTACCTGCTGGTCACGATGGCGCCGTTCGCCGTCGTCGCCCCGGTCATCGGCCCGCTGCTGGACCGGCTGCAGCGCGGCCGCCGCTGGGCGCTCGGCGCGGCCTCGCTGGGGCGGGCGGCGCTGGCGCTGGTCATGGCCGCGCACCAGACCGACTGGCTGCTCTACCCCGCGGCGCTCGGCGTCCTGGTGCTGTCCAAGGCGCACAACGTGCTGCGCGCCGCCGTCGTCCCGCGGGTGCTGCCCGGCGCCATGTCGCTCACCTCGGCCAACGCCCGGCTGTCGGTGTTCGGGCTGGTCACCGCCGGCGTCTTCGGCGGCATCGGCGCCGGTCTGGCCTGGGCCCTCGGCTTCGAGCCGCTGCTGTGGGCGACCGCCGCGGTCTTCGCCGTCACCGGGGTGCTCGCCGTGCGGCTGCCCCGCCACGTCGACGTGCCCACCGGCGAGCAGCCGGCCGACGTGCTCAGCACCGGCCCCGTGCCGGTCGCCGGCCGCCGGCGCCGCCCGGTCAACCCGCACGTGGTGCTCGCGCTGCGGGCCAACGCGGCGCTGCGCGGCCTCGGCGGCTTCCTGACGATCTTCTCCGCGTTCCTCGTCCAGGCCACCGTCTCCGGCGGGTGGGAGGCGAGCCTCGCGCTGGGCGCCATCGCCGGCGCCGCGGGGGCGGGCAGCGTGCTCGGCACCGGCATCGGGTCCCGGCTGCACCACGCCGACCCCGACCGCGTGGTCGTGTGGTCGGCCGGCGCCGCCGCCGCCGTCACCGTGCTCGCCGCGGTGTTCTTCGGCCTGGCCACCGCGGCCGCCGTCGCCGGGGTCGCGGCGGTCGCCAACGCCCTGGGCAAGGTCGCCCTCGACGCGATCATCCAGCGCGAGGTGCCCGAGAGCCTGCGCGCCTCGGCGTTCGCCCGCTCCGAGACCGTCCTGCAGCTGGCCTGGGTCCTCGGCGGCGCGCTCGGGATCGCGCTGCCGCCGATCGGCTGGCTCGGCTTCACCGTCGCCGCCGCGCTGCTCGTGCTCGCCGTCGGGCTGGTGCTGTGGACGCCGCGCCGCCGCCGGTGGGCGCCGGTCGACCCGAACGCCCCCACCGTCCCGGGCGCCGCCCCCGTCGCGCCCGACGCCCCGACCGTGCCGGAGGCACCCCGCCCGTGAAGACCCCCACCCGCGCCGCCGCGGTCCTGCTGGCCGGCGCGCTCCCCGCCGTGCTGACCGGGTGCGGCGGCTCGTCCGGCTCCTCGGACACGCCCCCGGAGGTGACGGTGGCCGCCGGGCCGCAGGAGGTCACCGCGCAGCCCACCCAGTACTGCGGGTCCGGCCAGGGGCAGCGCTACGACGTCACGCCGCCGCTGGTCGAGGTCTCCCCCGACACCCCGATCGAGCTGACCGTGCCCGAGGACGTCGCCGCGAACGGCTGGAGCGTGCAGGTGTTCGACGAGCGCCTCGAGGAGCGGCTCGGCGAGGTCGACGTCGACGCGGGCACGACGACGTTCGACGGGATCAACAGCTCCGACGTCGTCCCGCCGGCGTACTACCTCGTCGTCGTCGAGGACGAGCACGACGACTGCCTGCTCACCGGCTCCTGGCCGGTCGGCTTCCTGCGCGCCGGCGGCGAGGTGGGCACCACACCCACCCCGACGCCGGCCGGCTGAGCCTCAGGCCTCGAGGTCCCCGGCGACCGCCCGCAGCACCGCCGCGACCTTGCGCGACTCGGCCCGGTCGGGGTGCCGGCCGCGGCGCAGGGAGTTCGAGACGTCGTCGAGCAGCCTGATGAGGTCCTCGATGATCGGGACCAGCTCGTCGGGCTTCTTCCGCCGGGACTCGGCCACCTTGGCCGCCACCGAGGGCAGCGGGTCGAGGACCCGCACCTGCAGCGCCTGGTCGCCCCGGCGGCCGGCGACGATGCCGAACTCCACGCGCTGTCCCGGCTTGAGCTCGGCGGTGCCCGTGGGCAGGGCGTCCTTGTGCACGAAGACGTCGGGCCCGTCCTCGCGCGAGAGGAAGCCGAAGCCCTTCTCGGGGTTGAACCACTTGACTCTGCCGGTGGGCACGTTGATCCCTCGGGTCGCTTCTGCTCGCGGGTGTCCCGGCGCGGGGGCCGGCGGACGGCGGCGCGGGCGCACCGCTCGCTGCCAGGTTAGCCGTCCCGCGCACCTAGATTGGCCGGGTGCCGCCCGCGTCCGAGTCCGCCGGGCACCCCGGCCCCCCGCACCCGGACTACCGGTTCACCCTCGCCAACGAGCGCACCCTGCTGGCCTGGCTGCGCACCGGGCTGGCGCTGGTCGCCGGCGGGGTGGCGGTGGCGGCGTACGTGCCCCGGCTCGGGGCCTCCTGGGGCGGCGGCGCGGTCGGCCTGGCCCTCGTGACGACCGGCCTCGGCACCGCGCTGGCCGGCTACCGGCGGTGGCGGCGCAACGAGCAGGCGATCGCCACCGACGCCCCGCTGCGCGCCGGCCCCGAGGTCCCGGCGCTGGTCGCGCTGGTCTCGGCGGTGGTGCTGCTGGTGGCGGTGCTGCTGGTCGTCGAGGTCGCCTGATGACCGCGCCGGAGACCCAGCCGCAGCGCACCGTCCTCGCCTGGCAGCGGACCGGGCTCGGCCTGCTCGGCGTCGCCGCGGTGCTCGGCTCCCACGCCGTGCTCGACGCGCGGGTGCTGCCCCTGGTCCTCGCGGCCGCGGTGGCGGCGACCGGGCTGGGCGTCCTCGGCGTCCTCGCGCGGCGGCGGGCCCGCGCGCTGGCCCGGACCCCCGCGTCGGCGCCGGCCGCGGTCGCGCTGGCCACCGCCGCCGTCGTCGCGACGGCGGCGGCGGCCGCCGCGACCCTGCTCAGCCGCTGACCACCTCGGGCTCGACGACGCCGAGCCGGCCGAGCAGGTCGAGGAACACGACGGCGAAGTCGTTGTCGGCGACCTCCCGCCGGACGGCGGGCCAGTCGACCTGCTCGCGCAGCGCCCGGGCAACCGGCAGCAGCCGGGAGAAGTCGCAGTAGTGCTCGTCCAGCGTCATGATCTTGGTGATCAGGATGTCGGTGGCCGCGAGGACCGGCATGTGCACCGAGAGGACCGAGACGTCCTCGGCGCGGTCGATGAGGTCGGTCTCCACCGGCTTGCCGCAGGTGCGCCAGAGCACGTCGACGAACGAGTTGCCCTGCACCACCTTGGTCAGCCAGTCCTCGGCCGGGTCCTCCACCTGCAGGCCGGCGTCGGCGAGCACCTTGGCCGCCCGCTCGGCCTCGGCCGCGGGCACGAGGAAGTCCGCGTCGTGGTCGGGCTCGGGGGCGCCCCGCACGAACGCGGCGTAGCCGCCGCACAGGGCGAAGGGCACGCCGCCCTCCTTGAGGGCCACGGCGGTGCGCTTGAGGAGGTCACGGATCTCGTCGCGGTCGGAGGGCAGCACGGGGTGCGTCTACCCGGCGTCCGGCCGGTCACGCACGGTTGAGCCCCGCCCGCGGGGGCACGGGAGACCCCGTGCGCATCGCGACCTTCAACATCCTGCACGGGCGCTCACCCGAGGACGACCGGGTCGACGTCGACCGGCTCGCCACGGCGGTGAAGACGCTGGACGCCGACGTCCTGGCGCTGCAGGAGGTCGACCGCGACCAGCCCCGCTCGATGAACGCCGACCTCACCGCGGTGGCCGCCGAGGCGATGGGCGCGGTCGACCACCAGTTCGTGGCCGCGCTGTCGGGGACGCCCGGCGGCACGTGGATGGCCGCCACCGGCGACGAGCAGCCCGGCGCGGCCAGCTACGGCGTCGCGCTGCTGTCGCGGTACCCGGTGGTGTCCTGGCGGGTGGTGCGGCTGCCGACGCTGCCCGGGCGGGTGCCGGTGTGGTTCCGCGGCGCGCGGGCGCCGCAGCTGGTCAGCGAGGAGCCGCGGGTCGCCGTCGCCGCCGTCATCGACGGGCCGACCGGGCAGTTCACCGTCACCTGCACGCACCTGTCGTTCGTGCCGTACTGGAACACCGTCCAGCTGCGCCGGCTGGTGCGGTCGCTGCGCGGGACGCGCGAGCCGCTGCTGGTCCTCGGCGACCTCAACATGGAGCCGCGCAAGGCCGCCCGGGTCAGCGGGCTGCGGCCGCTGGCGGCCGGGCTGACCTTCCCCGCCGACGTCCCGGTCCGGCAGCTGGACCACGTGCTGGCGCGCGGGCCGGTGACCGCCACCGGCCCGGCCGAGGTGGTGCGGCTGCCGCTGTCGGACCACCGGGCGCTGGTGGTGCCGTGCGCGGTCGGGTGAGGCGGTTGGCGTCGTGACAGCGACAGGTGTCACGATCAGCCCATGGCTGCGTCCGACGTCGGCACCCGCGCGTTCACCCTGGTCGCCTCGGCGGTGCGCCTGGTCGCCTCGCTGGTGGCGGCGGTGATCGTGGTCCACGCGGTGTTCACCTTCTTCGAGGCGAACCCCGCGAACACGCTGGTGTCGGCCGCCGCGGACGTCCGGGAGAACCTGGGCTGGTTCACCGTCGACCTGTTCCGCCCGTCGGACCCGCGCATCGGCGAGACGGTCAACGCCGCGATCGCCGCGCTGGTGTGGGTCGTCGTCGGCACCCTGGTGTCCAGGGTGCTCGTGAAGCTCGCCCCCTAGGCGTTGCGGACCGCGGCCGCCGCCTCCAGGCCCAGTTCCTTCACCGACACCTCGCGCATCTCGACCTTGCGGACCTTGCCGGTCACCGTCATCGGGAAGCCCTCGACGACCTTGACGTAGCGGGGCACCTTGTAGTGCGCCAGCTTGCCGGCGCAGAACTCCCGCAGCGCCTCCGGCGTGAGCGGTTCGGCGCCCTCGCGCAGCCGCACCCAGGCCATGAGCTCCTCGCCGTACCGCTCGTCGGGGACGCCGATCACCTGCGCGTCGACGACGTCGGGGTGGGTGTAGAGGAACTCCTCGACCTCGCGCGGGTACACGTTCTCCCCGCCGCGGATGACCATGTCCTTGATCCGGCCGACGATGTTGAGGTAGCCGGCCTCGTCCATGACGGCGAGGTCGCCGGTGTGCATCCAGCGGGCGGCGTCGATCACCTCGGCGGTCTTCTCCGGCTCGTCCCAGTAGCCGAGCATCACCGAGTAGCCGCGGGTGCAGAACTCCCCCGGCGTCCCGCGCGGCACGGTGATGCCGGTCTCGGGGTCGACGACCTTGACCTCCAGGTGCGGGTGCACCCGGCCGACGGTCGAGGTGCGGCGGTCGAGGTCGTCGTCGGCGCCGGTCTGGGTGGAGACCGGGGAGGTCTCGGTCATGCCGTAGCAGATGGTCACCTCGGTCATGCCCATCTCGGCGACCACCCGCTTCATCACCTCCACCGGGCACGGCGAGCCGGCCATGATCCCGGTGCGCAGGCTGGAGAGGTCGTAGGTGCCGAAGTCCGGCAGCGCCAGCTCGGCGATGAACATGGTCGGGACGCCGTACAGCGACGTGCACCGCTCGTCCTGCACCGCCCGCAGCGTGGCCGCCGGGTCGAAGGCGGGCGCGGGGATGACCATCGTGGCGCCGTGGCTGGTGGCCCCGAGGTTGCCCATGCCCATGCCGAAGCAGTGGTAGTAGGGCACCGGGATGCAGATGCGGTCCGCCTCGGTGTAGCCGCAGCCCTCGCCCACGAAGAACCCGTTGTTGAGCAGGTTGTGGTGGGACAGGGTGGCGCCCTTGGGGAAGCCGGTGGTCCCCGACGTGTACTGGATGTTGATCGGGTCGTCGGGCGAGAGCTCGGCGGCGCGCTCGGCCAGCAGCCCGCGGTCGGCGGCCCGGCCGGTGTCCAGCAGCCGCTCCCACTCCGGGTCACCGAGGAAGACGACCTCGCGCAGGTCGGGGCAGTCGTCACGGACCTCGGCCACCATCGCCCGGTAGTCGCTGGTCTTGAACTCCGGGGCGGCGACCAGCACCGAGATGCCCGCCTGCTTCAGCACGTAGGCCAGCTCGTGCGTGCGGTACGCCGGGTTGATGTTGACCAGGATCGCCCCGAGCTTGGCGGTGCCGTACTGGACGAACACCCACTCGGCGCAGTTGGGCGCCCAGATGCCGACCCGGTCGCCCTTCTGCACGCCGAGGGCGTCGAGGCCGAGGGCGCAGGCGTCGACGTCGGCGACCAGCTGCGGGTACGTCCAGCGGCGGCCGGTGGCGCACTCGACGAGCGCCTCGTGGTCGCCCACCCGCGCCGCCGTCCGGTCGAGGTCCGCACCGATCGTGTCCCCGAGCAGGGGGACGGTCGAGGTGCCGCTGGCGTAGGACGGCAGCGCGGGGGTGGTCACGGCCGCCGGTTCTCGGGCAGCTGCACCCCGGCCCGGTTGGGCTTGTCGGTGGGGTGCGCGTACCGGATGCGGTCCGGCGGGAGCGGGAAGCTGTGGTCCTCGCCGAACGGCGACAGCGGGCCGGCCATCTCACCGAGGAACTCGGTGACCGGCGGGCCGGCGTTCTCCGACCGGCCCCAGGTCGGCTCCACCAGGTGGGCGTGCTTCTCGTTGCGCTTGGCCATCTCGCCTCCGTGTCCGGTGCGCTCCCCCGGGGGGCGCACGTGCGGCGTCATTCTCGCGTGCCCCTGGTCCTACCCGCAGCAGCCCCGCCCACGTCACCCCCGTTCGCGGGGAGCGCGGCGGGCGGCCCGGGCCGACCGGGCGCCGTAGAGGGTGGGCAGCCCCTCGGCGGTGAGCACCCACTCCCCCGGGCCGACCGGCGCGAGCCGCACCTCGCCGCCGTCGAGCCCCTGCACCTGGCGGGTGCGCCAGACCGAGGTGCTCACCAGCGTCAGCCGCACCGGCTCGTGGGTGGGGTCCCACTCGTCGTAGCCCTCGGGCTCGAAGGCGACGATCGCCGGCCCGGCGATGCGCAGCAGCCCGCGCTGCCAGGGGACGGCGCCCAGCGCCCGCCGCCACCGCAGGGCGCGGGCCAGCGCGCCGAGGCCCGCGCCGGCGGCGACCAGCCCGCCGACGACCAAGCCGACGACGACCGTCCCGGCCAGCGGCACCGGCCGGCCGCGGTCCTCCGCGACGGCGACGGCGACCGCGCCGAGCAGCACGGCCAGGACGACGGCGATCAGCCCGCCCGCCAGCCAGCGCAGCGCGCCGGCCCGGTAGCCCTCGAGGGCGGTCCGGGTGTGCGGGTCGTCGGCGGCCGGCTGCACGGCGTCCATGCTGGCAGGACCGGCCGTCCGGGCGGCACGGGCGGGCGCGGACGTAACGTGGTCCGGATGCCTGCCGACCGCCCCGCCACGCTGGCCGCGTGGCTGCGCACCCGCAGCGACGCCCAGCTCGGGGCGCTGCTGGCCGCGCGGCCCGACGTGGCCCGGCCCGCGCCCTCCGACGTCGTCGCGCTGGCCAGCCGGCTGGCGGTGCCCGTGTCGGTGGACCGCGCCCTCGACGACCTCGACGCCGCCACCCTGCAGGTGCTCGACGTCGTGCTGCTCGCCCCCACCGACGGCGTGGACGCCGCCGACGTCGTCGCGGCGCTCCCCGGGCTGCCCGAGGACGTCGTCGACGCGGCGATCGAGCGACTGACCACCCGGGCGCTGCTGTGGGGCGACGAGGTCCTGCACGCCCCCGACCAGGTGCGCCGCGCCGTCCGCCACCCCGCGGGCCTGGGCCGCCGGGCCGTCGAGCTGCGTGTGACCCTGCCCGCCGACCTCGCCGCCACCGTCGGCGGGCTGGCCCCCGCCGAGCGCGAGGTGCTCGAGCGGCTGGCCGGCGACCGCCCGGTCGGGCACCTGCCCGAGACCGGCGGCGGCGCCGCCTCCCCCGCCCGGCGGCTGCTGCAGGCCGGGCTGCTGGCCCGCATCGACGCGCTCAACGTCGAGCTGCCGCGGGAGATCGGGCTGCTGCTGCGCGGGGAGCTCCCCTACGGCCCGCCGCGGCTGCGCCCGGAACCGGCCGCCGTGGAGCGGGACCCGGCCGCGGTCGACCGGCAGGCCGCCGGCGCGGCGCTGGAGGCGGTCGGGCGGGTCGGCGAGCTGCTGGCGGTGCTCGAGGAGGAGCCGGCCGGGCTGCTGCGCAGCGGCGGGGTCGCCGTCCGCGACCGCAAGCGGCTGGCCAGGGCGCTGTCGGTGTCCGAGGCCGACGCCGGGTGGCTGCTGGAGCTGGCCTTCGCCGCGGGGCTGCTCGACGTCGGCGGGCCGCACCGCGACGAGTGGCTGCCCACCCGCGGCTACGACCTGTGGCGCGAGCAGCCGCTGCCCGACCGGTGGGCGACGCTGGTCGCCGGCTGGCTGGACAGCCCCCGGCTGCCCTCGCTGGTCGGGTCGCGGGACATGGCGGGCAAGGCGGTCAACGCGCTGTCCCCGGACCTGGTCCGGCACACCGCCCCGGCGATCCGCCGCTCGGCGCTGGCCGCGCTGCTGGACGCCCCGCCCGGCCACGGGCTGGCACCCGACGACCTGGTCGCGCTGCTGCGCTGGCGGACCCCGCGCCGCGCCGACCGGCTCGCGCCGGTGCCGGACATGCTCGCCGAGGCCGCGCGGCTCGGCGTCCTGGTGGGCGGGGTGCTGTCCTCCGGCGGGCGCGGCCTGCTGACCCGCGGTGAGGAGGGCGCCGCCGACGGGGTGCAGGGGCTGCTGCCCGAGCCGGTCGACCACGTCCTCGCCCAGCCCGACCTCACCCTCGTCGCGCCCGGCCCGCTGGTGTCCGACCTCGCCGACACCCTCGCCGTCGTCGCCGACGTCGAGTCCTCCGGCGGGGCGACGGTGTTCCGGGTGTCGGAGTCCTCGGTGCGGCGGGCGCTGGACGCCGGGTGGTCGGCCACCGACCTGCACGAGTTCCTCGCCCGCGCCTCGCGGACGCCGGTGCCGCAGGCGCTGCGGTACCTGGTCGACGACGTCGCGCGGCAGCACGGCCGGCTGCGGGTCGGCGCGATCGAGTGCTACGTCCGCTCCGACGACCACGGGCTGCTGTCCCAGGTGCTCGGCGACCGGCGGACGGCGGGTGCCGAGCTGCGCCGGCTGGCCCCGGGCGTGCTGGTCAGCGGGCTGGGCGCCGACGAGGTGCTCACCGTGCTGCGGGCCGCCGGGTACGCGCCGGCCGGGGAGTCGCCGGGCGGTGCGGTCCTGACCCGCCCGCCGGCCCGGCCCCGCGCCGCCGGCCGCCGCCCCGGGCCGCCGCCGTCGGCCGCCGGGCGCCCGCTGACGCCGGCCGAGGCGGAGGCGACCGTCCGCGAGATCCGGGCCGGCGACGCCGCGCTCGCCGCCCGGCCCACCGCCCCGATCCGGCAGGTCCCCGGGGTGACCACCGCGGGCACGCTGGAGCTGCTGTCCCGCGCCATCCGCGACGGCACCTCGGTGTGGCTGGGCTACGTCGACGCCCAGGGCAGCGGCAGCCAGCGCGTGGTGCAGCCGGTGTCACTGGCCGGTGGTTTCCTCCAGGGGTGGGACGAGCGCCGGCAGGAGAACCGCACCTTCGCGGTGCACCGGATCACCTCGGTCGCGCTGGTCGACGAGGAAGCACCGGCCGCCGGCAACGGTTGACCTGACAGACGCCCACCCGCCGAGGAGAGGCCCCCATCCCCGTGAACGACGGACCCCTCATCGTCCAGTCGGACAAGACGCTGCTGCTCGAGGTCGACCACCCGGCGGCCCGCGAGTGCCGCGCGGCCATCGCCCCGTTCGCCGAGCTCGAGCGCTCGCCCGAGCACGTGCACACCTACCGGGTCACCCCGCTGGCGCTGTGGAACGCCCGCGCCGCCGGGCACGACGCCGAGCAGGTCGTCGACGCGCTGGTGCGCTACTCGCGCTACCCGGTGCCGCACGCGCTGCTGGTCGACGTCGCCGACACGATGGACCGCTTCGGCCGGCTGACGCTGGTCAACAACCCGGTGCACGGGCTGGTGCTCACCACCACCGACCGCGCGGTGCTCGAGGAGGTCATCCGCTCCAAGCGGGTGGCGCCGATGCTCGGCGCGCGGATCGACCCCGACACGGTCGTGGTGCACCCCTCCGAGCGCGGCCGGCTCAAGCAGGCGCTGCTCAAGGTGGGCTGGCCGGCCGAGGACCTCGCCGGCTACGTCGACGGGCAGGCGCACCCGATCGAGCTGGCCCAGGACGGCTGGCACCTGCGCGACTACCAGCAGGAGGCCGTCGACGGGTTCTGGGCCGGCGGCTCGGGCGTCGTCGTCCTCCCCTGCGGCGCGGGCAAGACGCTGGTCGGCGCCGCGGCGATGGCCCAGGCCGGGGCGACCACGCTGATCCTGGTGACCAACACCGTCTCGGGGCGGCAGTGGAAGCGCGAGCTGCTCGCGCGCACCACGCTCACCGAGGACGAGATCGGCGAGTACTCGGGCGAGCGCAAGGAGATCCGCCCGGTCACCATCGCGACCTACCAGGTGATGACCACCCGCCGGAAGGGCGAGTACCGGCACCTGGACCTGTTCGACGCGCAGGACTGGGGCCTCATCGTCTACGACGAGGTGCACCTGCTGCCGGCGCCGATCTTCCGGCTCACCGCCGACCTGCAGTCCCGCCGCCGGCTCGGGCTGACCGCGACGCTCGTGCGCGAGGACGGGCGGGAGGACGACGTCTTCTCGCTGATCGGGCCCAAGCGGTACGACGCCCCGTGGAAGGACATCGAGTCGCAGGGCTACATCGCCCCGGCCGAGTGCATCGAGGTGCGGGTCGGTCTCGACGACGAGGAGCGGATGACCTACGCGGTCGCCGAGCCCGAGGAGCGGTACCGGATCGCGGCGACGGCGTCGTCGAAGCTGCCGGTGATCCGGCGGGTGCTCGACCGGCACCCCGACGAGCAGAAGCTGGTCATCGGGGCCTACCTCGACCAGCTCGACGAGCTCGGGCGGGCGCTGGACGCCCCGGTGATCCAGGGGTCGACCACCAACCGCGAGCGGGAGAAGCTGTTCGACGCGTTCCGCGCCGGGGAGGTCAAGACGCTCGTCGTCTCGAAGGTCGCCAACTTCTCCATCGACCTGCCCGAGGCCGCGGTCGCCGTCCAGGTGTCGGGGACCTTCGGGTCGCGGCAGGAGGAGGCGCAGCGGCTGGGCCGGGTGCTGCGGCCGAAGGCCGACGGCCGGCAGGCGCACTTCTACACGGTGGTCAGCCGCGACACCCTCGACGCCGAGTACGCCGCCCACCGGCAGCGCTTCCTCGCCGAGCAGGGCTACGCGTACACGATCGTCGACGCCGCCGACCTGGCCGGCCCGGGCGAGGTCAACGGCCCCGACTGGGTCGACGAGCCCGCCGACTGAGCTCTCCGCGGCCCCCTGGTCCCCGTGACCCGGGGGCCGCGGTCGTCTCACTCCTCGGTGAGCTCGTGCAGGACGTCAGCGGCGTCGGCGTTGCCCTCCTCGGCGAGCCGGCGCAGCTCGGCGAGGTCGCCGAGCTCGCTCGCCCGCTCGACGAGCTCGTCCGCGGCGTCGCGCGAGCCGAGGTCGGCCAGCCGGCGCAGCTCGGCGAGGTCGCCGCGCTCCCCGGCGAGCTGGATCAGTTCGTCGACGGCGTCGCGGTCGCCCTTCGCCGCGCGCTCGCGGAGTCCCGCGTACTCGGGCTCGGTCATGCCTGCAGGATGCTCGCGTGGCCGGCGAACGGGACCTGGATCGGCTCCTGGCCGGCATGGCGCCACGGCGCGCGCCGGGGACGTACGTGTTCGCGACCGTCCCGGGCCCGGAGGTGCCGGCGGGGCTGACGCCGTTCGCCACCGTGCGGGAGGACGAGGGTCTGACGGTGGTCGTCCTCCGCGAGGAGGCCGACCGGGCCGGGCTGGCGTCCGACCTCCCCGCCGCCCGCGTGACGCTGCACGTGCACTCGGACCTCGCCGCCGTGGGGCTGACCGCGGCGGTGAGCACCGCGCTGGCCGCCGCCGGGATCAGCTGCAACGTGGTGGCCGGGTACCACCACGACCACCTGTTCGTCCCCGTCGACGACGCCGACCGCGCGCTCACGGTGCTGGAGGGCCTGACCTCCTGAGGCGGTGGCCGTCCCCACCACCCGGGACGGCCGGGGTGTACGACGGTGGGGACGGGGCCGCAACGGCCCCCCGGACGAGCGGCGCCGTACCCGGACAGCGACAGGACGGCGTCCTCGGGAGTCGTCGTCTCCCGGCTCGTCGTCTCCCGGCTCGTCGTCGTCCCGTCCGGTGCCCTCGAGTCGGTGTGGGCGACCGCGCTCGGCCTCCTGCTCGGCATCGTCGGTCGCGTGATCGGGTTCGAGCTCACGCACTGAGCGCGGCTCGGCACGACGGGGCGGATGGGGCCGGCGGGACGCGCCGGACCGGTCCGTTCCCGATGTGAGGCCTGCCACGCCGGACCGGTGGGCGAGTGCGAAGCCGCAGGTCGGGCGCGTGCCGCGGGCCGCGTATACGACGGCTCCGGGCGGGCGCGCGGGAGGTGGCCGGTTGGGCGTGTCCCCCCGCGCGCAGGCAGGATGGGCCGCGAGATGGCGAGTGCAGCACGGGCGGGGGCGGTCGCCCCGCAGACGACCAGCCGACCGCTCCGGGCCTGGCAGCAGGTGGCGCTCGAGCGCTACGAGGAGTCCTCCCCCAAGGACTTCTTGGTCACCGCGACCCCGGGCGCCGGGAAGACCACCTTCGCCCTGACGCTGGCCTCGCGGCTGCTGCAGCGGCGCGAGGTGGCCCGCGTGATCGTGGTCTGCCCGACCGACCACCTGCGCATGCAGTGGGCCGACGCCGCCGACCGGATGGGCATCGTGCTCGACCCGGGCCTGACCAACGCGGTCGGCCCGGTGCGCGCCGGCACCCAGGGCTACGTGACGACGTACGCGCAGGTCGCCGGCAAGCCGATGCTGCACGCCGCGCGCGCCACCGCCGTCAAGACGCTGGTGATCCTCGACGAGGTGCACCACGCCGGCGACGGCCTGTCGTGGGGCGAGGCCATCGAGGAGGCCTACGGGTTCGCCGCCCGCCGGCTGTGCCTGACCGGGACGCCGTTCCGCACCAAACCCGACGAGCGGATCCCCTTCGTGCGCTACGAGGAGGACGGCTTCGAGGGCGACGCCGGGGAGGCCGGCGCCGGGCTGGTGAGCCGCGCCGACTACACCTACGGCTACAAGGAGGCGCTGGCCGACAACGTCGTCCGCCCGGTCGTCTTCGCCGCCTACACCGGCACCTCGCGCTGGCGGAACTCCGCCGGTGAGGTCGTGGCCGCGTCCCTGTCGGAGGCCGGCACCCGCTCGGTGGAGATGGCCGCCTGGCGCACCGCCCTGGACCCCAAGGGCCAGTGGGTGCCGCACGTCGTCGCCGCGATGGACGACCGGATCACCCAGCTGCGCGAGCACGGCGGCATGCCCGACGCCGCGGGGCTGATCCTCGCCAGCGACCAGGACGACGCCCGCGCCTACGCCCGCATCGTCAAGCGGATCACCGGCAAGGCGCCCGAGCTGATCCTGTCCGACGACCCCAAGGCGTCGAAGAAGATCGAGCGCTTCTCGGCCGGGTCGGCGCGGATCGCCGTCTGCGTGCGGATGATCTCCGAGGGCGTCGACGTCCCGCGCGCCGCCGTCCTGGCGTGGATGACCTCCTACCGGACGCCACTGTTCTTCGCCCAGGCCGTCGGCCGCGTCGTCCGCTCCCGGGCGGCGCACGAGACGGCGACGGTGTTCCTCCCCGCGGTGCGGCCGCTGCTCGGCCTGGCGGCGTCCATGGAGAAGGAACGCAACCACGTCATGCCGCCCCCGAAGGCCAAGGACCCCGAGGCGCTCGACCTCGACCCGCTGCCGCCCAAGGAGCGCGAGGCGGTCGGCCTCAAGCAGTGGGAGGCGCTGGAGGCCGAGGCCCGGTTCGCGCACGTGCTGCACGGCGGGACGGCGCACACCGGCGAGGGCTCCGGCGCGGTCGCCGTCGCGCCGGAGGACGAGGAGTTCCTCGGCATCCCCGGGCTGCTCACCGCCGAGCAGACGGCGTCGCTGCTGGCCAAGCGCGACGACGAGCTGCGGCTGCGGATCGCCCAGCGGGTGCACGAGGAGGACACCGGCGAACTGCCGATCGTCGAGGACCACCCCGACGAGGACGACGCGGGCCGCGGCTGGCGCGACGTCGCCGAGCTGCGGCGGGAGATCAACCGCCTGGTCAGCCGGGTGTCGGCGAAGACGTCGACGCCGCACGCCGTGGTGCACACGCAGCTGCGCCAGCACGTGCCCGGCCCGCCGTCGGCCTCCGCGCCGGTCGAGGTCCTGCGCGCCCGCCGCGAGCGCCTCCGCACGATGCTCTGAGGCAGGCGTGGGGGGGGGGGGGGGGGGGGGGCGGGCCGGCCGGGGGGGGCGGGGCGGGGCGGGGGGGGGGGGGCGCCGCCGCCGGCGCGCGGCGCGCGCGCGCGCGTCTGCGTCTC